>NZ_SOPU01000024.1:0-108040 GCF_004402115.1 Pseudomonas sp. F01002
CGCCCGTGGCCTACCAGCAAGACTCCGGCATGGTTGCCAACGACCCGGTGATCAAGCGCTTCGACCTGCGCCTGGAAACCCGCACCAGCCGCACCACCCGCCGCGACTACGACTTCGAAAAGCCGCGCCTGACCCTGGAAAGCGAGAACCGCGGCGACGCCCTGCCCGACCTCGAAGACTACGACTACCCCGGTCGCTTCATCGACCGCGAACGCGGCAAGCACTTGGCCAAACGCGCTCTCGAACGCCACCGCAGCGACTTCCAGCTCGCCGAAGGCAAAAGCGATCAGCCGTTGCTGGTCAGCGGCCACTTCCTGGCCCTGACCCAACACCCGAAAGCCAAATGGAACGACCTCTGGCTGCTGACCGAAATTCTCCACGAAGGCAAACAGCCGCAAGTGCTGGAAGAGTCGGTCACCAGCAGCACCACTAACCTGAAAGACGATTTCCACCAGGGCTACCGCAACCGCTTCCAGGCCACCCCATGGGACGTGCCGAACCGCCCGCCCCTGACGCAAAAGAAGCCGCGCATCCTCGGCAGCCAAAGCGCCGTGGTCACCGGACCCAAGGGTGAAGAGATCCACTGCGACCAGTACGGCCGCGTCAAAGTGCAATTCCACTGGGACCGCGAAGGCCAGGCCGACGACAAGACCAGCTGTTGGCTACGCGTCTCCTCCGCCTGGGCCGGCGCCCACTACGGCGGCATCGCCATCCCGCGGATCGGCATGGAAGTGCTCGTCACCTTCCTCGAAGGCGACCCCGACCAACCGCTGATCAGCGGCTGCCTGTACCACAAGGAAAACGTCGTCCCGTACCCGCTGCCGGCGAACAAAACCCGCAGCACCTTCAAAACCTTGAGTTCCAAGGGCGGTGGCGGCTTCAACGAACTGCGCATCGAAGACAAGAAAGGCCAGGAACAAATCTTCCTCCACGCCCAGCGCGACTGGGACGAAAACGTCGAACACGACCAGAAAATCCGCGTCGGCAACGAACGCCACGACACCGTCGAGAAAAACAGCTACAGCGAATTCAAGGCCGAAGAACACCACACCGTCTACGCCGACCGCAAAGTCGAGGCCCGCGCCAACGACCACCTGACCGTGGGCGTGAACCAGCACATCAAAGTCGGCACTGGCCAGTTCATCGAAGCCGGCCAGGAAATCCACCTGAGCAGCGGCATGAAAGTCGTGCTTGAGGCCGGGAGCGAGCTGACCCTCAAGGGCGGCGGCAGCTTCATCAAGATCGACGGCAGCGGCGTCACCCTGAGCGGCCCGGTGATCAACATGAACTCCGGGGGCAGCCCCGGCAACGGGACTGGCGCCGCGCCACTGATGCCCGGCGTGCTGAAACAGGCCGATGCCGACAAGGCTGGCGCGGTCCTGACCCCGGCGCAGATCAATACGCTCAAACGCAACGCGCCGTTCTGTGAAGAGTGTGAGAAATGCAAGGCAGGTGCTTGTGCGATCTGATCTTTTGACCCCGCAGGCGTGGTTGGCTGAGCGGCCGTTGCAGGTGAGTGAGCGGCTTTATTTGATTGTTAGTGCCGCGAGCGATGCCGAACCGCTGAAGACGCTTTATCAAGTAGAACCCTCCACCCAAGTTACGCCGATTTGGGGCGGCACACCCTACGCAGCCTGGCAACCGGTGATGCCCTACCTCACCGAGGTCAAACCCAACTCGAATTTCCTGCCGTGGATTGCCGAAACCGATGCCCAGGATTGGGGTTGGTTGGCGGTGTCCAGCAGCTCACCGGACGTGGTGTTCGAGCACCTGCGCAGCTTGACGCAAGTACGGATGCCGGATGGGACCGAGGTGTTCTTCCGGTTTTGGGATGGGCGGCATATTTATCCGATTCTCGAAGGGTTGGGTGAAGCGGCTGGCGAAGTGTTACCGGTGTTTGATCGGTATTTGATTAATGGGAAGAGCCTGGAGGTTGGACCGAGGATGGTGCCGCCGGCGAAGGAATGGCCTTGGTGGGAAGTGCCGAAGGGGTTGTTGGATGGCCTCGCCAAGCAGAACCAGTCGACCCTGATCGGCAATCTGATGCAGTGGCTGGGAGAAGAACGTCCAGACATCTACGCCGCCTATCCCGAGAGCAACCTGAAGCTGAAAATCGCACGTTTCGTGCGCCAGCCCAATGCTCCGAAAAATCTTAATGAAGCACTGTTAAACCACCTGATTCTGGAGCAAGGCTGATGGATCGCGTTGCCTTTATTGATGAACAACTGGACACCTTCAAGGACAGCCTGAAGCTTTATCGTGAACTGACCGAAAGCAATTTTGCCCAGTGGGTGGATAAAGGCCCGCAGTTCTTCGACAGACCAGCCATATTTGGAATGAACAGGACCGTCAAACTCGGGACCGAGAGCGCGACCGTCAGTATCAATGATAGCGACTTCTCTGCGGTTGCCATTTGCCCAAAAGACGGCCGGCTGCTGATCGAGAGCAAATTCGTTTCGGTTAACGATATCCCGGTAGGCAACATTACCGTCGATGTCACACCGACGGCTGGTGGGGCTTCAAAGCCTGTCACGCTTGATGAGCAAGGCAAAGGTGTCTACAAGGGAATAGCGGGGGAAAAATACTACGTCCGCGTTCAGAGCCAAGTCACCAAAGAACAGGTTAACGACTTATTTGGCTCCTACGACAACCTGACGCAGCAGTTGCAAACTTGGCTGGATGGCGAATGGAAAAACTACAGGCCTCTATGGCCCACCGAGACACTGTCGACAGCCTACCTGGCGCAACTCAATGGTGCTGCCGCTGGGACCTGGGATGCAGTCAAGGGTGCATTTGACGGTATTAAACGCATATTCGAGATCCTGAAGGATCCTCAAGCATTTGCGCATGAGCTAGGTCAAAGTGCCACTGACCTGATCAAACTTGCAAAAGAAACGCCAGCGGCCATGGAAAGGCTCATGCTGCTGGCAAGTGATCAGGCTGCTCTATTTTTGCTGCTAAAAACTACGGCTCTCTGGCTTATTCAATTGCCACCTAGCGTGGTCGTAGGCAAATTCTCCGAGCAAGCAGCCAGCGTACTGGTAACCATCCTTATCGACATCGTATTGGCCTTGGTGTTGACCTATGCGGCCGCAGGTTCAGGCATTGCCTATTTGGGTGTTCGCCTCGCGAACTACGGTGCAAAAATTCTTGAGGCTGTAGTCGGCTTTGTAAAAGCCGTCTTCAAGATTCTTAAAGCCTTCATTGAATCTGTTGATAAATACAAAAAGGTCGCCGCCCGTGCAGCCGTTGGGGCATTTGAAAAAGGCAAAGTGAGGATTGGTTGGGGCAGGCAGGACCACGCCAAAATACGCGAGCACGAACACGCCGATGACCATTCCAAGCAATCGACAAATCCCGATGAAAAAAGCGCTACCTGCGCCAAGAAAACCTGCACCAACAATTGCCCGGTTTCCATGGTTACCGGTGAGGAGCTACTGACGCTGACCGATGGTCAGCTCGACGGACTGCTACCTTTCGAGTGGACTCGCCTTTACCGCACCAGCGCCGCGGAAATTGATTGCGGCCTCGGCTACGGCTGGAGCCATGCACTTGCCCAGCGGGCGGACATCAAGGACGACGAGGTGGTCTGGACCGACCACGAAAATCGTATCACCACGTTCCCGTTACCGAGTGTGCAGCGTCCGGCGATCACCAACAGCCTGTCGGAAGCAGCGATTTTCCTTGGTGATGATCCCTCAGAACTGATCCTCACCCAGGCCGGCGAACGTGCCCAGTTCTACCACTTTCGCTACAACAGCAAAGGCGCGACGCTGATCGCTATCAGCGACAACTACGGCAATCGCCTGCACATCACCCGCGACATTCACGGGCGTATCAAACGAGTCGACAACGGTGCCGGGCGCGCTCTTCTCATTCGTTACGACCGCAAACATATCGTCGCCATCGATTACCAGCAGTTCGTCCCCGCTGACAACCTGGAAAACGCCTGGAGCACAATCCAGAACCTGGCCACCTACGGCTACGATGCCCAGCACCGCCTGATCGAAGCGAAAAATGCTGCCGGTGAAGCCGAGCGCTACACCTATAACGATCAGAACGTAATTCTGGAACGCCGACTGGCCGGTGGCGCCAGCTTCTACTGGGAATGGGAAAAGGAAGGTAAGTCGGCACGCTGCATCCATCACTGGGCCAGCTTCTCGCAAATGGATGCGCACTACGTTTGGGATGATAAAGGCACCGTTACGGTCACGAACGCCGATGGTAGCGAAGAGATTTACACCCATGACGATCAGGCGCGTTTGGTGGCCAAGGTCGACCCGGACGGGGCCGAACACCTCAAAGTCTATGACGAAAAAGGCCGATTGATCGCCGAAAAGAATCCCCTCGGCGCGGTCAGCGAATATCAATACGACGCCGCCGGCCGTTTAGCCGCGGTAATCCCACCGGAAGACGCGCCGACGGAGTACGAATACAGCAACGGTTTTGTCAGCGAAGTCCGTCGTGACGAGTCGATCTGGAAGTACCAACGCAACAATCAGGGCGATATCACCCTGCAGATCGATCCCCACGGCAATGAAACCCATTACAGCTACGACCGCCAAGGTCGCCTGCTGGAAATTCGTCACCCCGACGGCAGCCGTCATCAATTGGGATGGAACAACCTCGGCCAGTTGCTCGAAGAACGCCTGCCCGACGGCGGCCAGCGTAAATACCGCTACGACGCTCTTGGCCGGCAGATCACCCGCCAGGAAGAAACCGGCGCCATCACCCACTACCAGTGGGATGCCGTCGATCGACTCACGCAGGTCACCCTCCCCGGCGGTGCAACCCGAGCGTTCACCTACAACCCGTACGGTCGTGTGACCGCCGAACGTGACGAGCTCGGTCGCGTCACGCGCTACGAATACGCTGATGGCCTGCACCTGGTCAGCCGCCGTATCAACCCGGATGGCAGCCAGCTGCGCTACCGCTACGACAATTCGCGCCTGCTGCTCACCGAAATCGAAAACGAACGTGGCGAGCACTACAACCTCGACTATTACGCCAACGGCCTGATCCAGCAGGAAACCGGGTTCGACGGTCGCCGCACGGCCTACGAATACGACCTCAATGGCCAGTTGCTGAAGAAAACCGAATTCGGCGATGACGGCAGCGAGTTGGCCACTGAGTACCAGCGTGACGCCGCTGGCCGTTTGCTGGTGAAAACCCTGGCTGATGGTGAAGAGATTCACTACAGCTACGACGCGCTTGGCCGCCTCGTTAACGTTGACGACGGCAACTGGCCGCTGGCGTACGAATACGACCTGCAGGACCGCCTTATCACCGAACACCAAGGCTGGGGCACGCTGCGTTACGAGTACGACACCGTCGGCCAGTTGAAACACTGCCGTCTCCCGGACGGTAGCAAGCTTGATTACCGCCACCAGCGCGGCGGGCAGTTGAGCAGCATCGACCTTAACGGTTCGCGCCTGACCACCCACCAATTCAACGCCGGCCGCGAACAAAAGCGCCAACAAGGTCTGCTGCTCAGCCAATACCAGTACGACGAACAAGGTCGCCTCCAAGCCCACAGCGTTAGCCAGCAGGATCGCAACCTATTCCAGCGCCGCTACGCCTACGATGCCAATGGCAACCTCGCCGGCATCGACGACACCCGCAAAGGCAACCGCAGCTACCACTACGATCCGCTCGACCGCCTGATCAACGTCCGTGGCAGCCCCCCGGAAAGCTTCGCCCACGACCCCGCCGGCAACTTGCTGGGGCAAGGCGATCAGGCCGCCGCGAACCTGGCCAACGTCAAAGGCAATCGCCTGCTGATGCAGGGCGACCGCCACTACGACTACGACGCCTACGGCAACCTGAGCCGCGAACGCCGTGGCACCGGACAGAAACTCGTAACGGAATACCGCTACGACTGCCAGCACCGCTTGATCGGCGTCAGCCTGCCGGGAGGCAGTACCGCAAGCTACAAGTACGACGCCTTCGGCCGCCGTATCGAAAAAACCGTCGACGGCAGCGCCACCGAATTCCTGTGGCAAGGCGAACGCCTGATCGCTGAAAGCGCCGACAACCGCTATCGCACCTACATCTACGAACCGGGCAGCTTCCGCCCGCTGGCAATGCTGGACGGCGAAGGCCCTCTCAAAGCAACGCCGTTGTACTATCAACTCGACCACCTGGGCACCCCGCAGGAACTCACCGACTACAGCGGCGAGATCATGTGGTCAGCGAAATACCGCGCCTATGGCAACCTCGCCGCACTCGACGTTGCTGAAATCGACAATCCGTTGCGTTTCCAGGGTCAGTACTTCGACGCTGAGACGGGCTTACACTACAACCGGCATCGCTACTACAATCCGGGGACTGGACGGTTTCTGACGCCGGATCCGATCAAGCTTGCGGGTGGGTTGAATAACTACCAGTACGTGCCTAACCCTACGGGGTGGGTGGATCCGTTGGGGTTGGATACTTGTCCTGGTGCGGATGGGTGTAAGCCAGACTTTGACGCCGATAACGCGACAACAAAACCGGCGGTCGACGAAGGCCAACCCGACTCTCCTGATGCGGGACGAAAAGCTCATCAATTCAACTCATTCCACGAATACAAAGTGCCTGAAAATCTGTACCTAAAGAGTGACAAGGTGCAATTCAACAGAGCTAACAAGGACTTAATAAACAAGCTCAATGGCGATCCAGCATTTCGAAAAAATATGTATAGTCGAAACCCTGAATTAAAAACTTGGGTGGATGATCCCAAACGGAACATGGGCTCCAGCCCGACAGGCTACACTTGGCACCACAACGAGAAGCCCGGTGTGCTGCAGCTTGTTCATCGAGCGGACCATGGCGGCGAACACTCCGTATATCACCCAACCGGCAAAGGTGGACGAGATATATGGGGTGGGGGCCGAGAGGGGCGCGAAGGAAAAATCAAAACAGAATAATTGGAGTAGTGGTATGAAGCACAATCAATCTATCAAGATAAATGACCTGATCGACTTCTTAAAAGCTCAGAAAAAAGAGCTTACCTATTGTGTTTATGGGGCTGGATCATCAGATCAAGCTACCTTACATACCGATTGCGTCATTGATGAGTATTCAGAGATCACGGATGACGATGAAGAAATTTTCCCAGAGAGGATCACTCAAAAAAATCTCGATTTCTGGTTCACCGATGAACTCTTAGAAGATGTGGTATTCAACGCACTAAAACAAAAGACGTCTGCTACAAATGAAGAGATACTTAAAGCCATAAAATTCTATAACGAAAACGATAGCTTTATTACTCTGTAGAAAACTGAAGATTTTAGCCATGCCCAGAACAAGCATTGCTTCTGCCTCAATCACTAGCGATATTGAGATCGCAAAATTTCTGCACCGACGTTTTAAGATGTCACTGATCGGCTCTCAAAAGAAGCTCGCCATGGGCGATAAAGGTTTCTTTTACACATGTGATCTTTTCGAAAATGACCATATTCGGCGCGAGAAAGATATTCGCGACATAATTACATTCTTCAACGAGATAAACACACCCTCTTCTTCTTTTGAAAATGGAAGATGAAAAGGAGTGGGGAGATTTAGATATGGGCAACCTTAGTCAGTACTCCATATCTGAAGAGTGTTAGCGCTGATGCGATTTTGACCCTGGGTCAAAATCGCATCAGCGCTAACAATCAAGGCATCGCCTTCTTTGACTCTTATCCTAACCTTTCGCATCCAATGGTTGGCGCTTCAAACTGCCATGCTCACGGGGATCCAAGGAGTTCGCATGAAATCCGGGCCTAATTAGGATAACCGTAGGGATAAAGATTCTATAAACAAGAACAATTTTCTTGTAAAACAGGTGCTTATTTTTCTATTCGAGTCCAGGTCGTGGAGCCAGACAGCAATATCGAAAAGCCCCTGAATCGAAAGGTTCAGGGGCTTTTTTGTGGCCAAAAGATCGCAGCCTCGTTTCACTCGACAGCTCCTACAGAGAATTGCGTTCCACTGTAGGAGCTGTCGAGTGAAACGAGGCTGCGATCTTTTGATCTACCAGCCTTTTAAGCGAATACAACTGTCAGACATGCTCACTGCTTTTGGCATGAGCCGCTCGATGCTCGCTCGACTCATGGCCCGCCTCCACCACTGGAATCTCATTCCCGTCGCAGTCACGCAGTTTGCCTTCGCTGAAATAATCCCCTTCGCGCAACGCTGCCAGATCCTGATAACGCAGAACGCGCTCGGTACCGGCCGCGAACACCGACTGCTGATCGGAGTTACCGGCAGTGAGGTGGTTGAAGGTCAGGTTCAGCACGATGGCCATGATCGCCGAGGAGCTGATGCCCGAATGGAAGATCGTGGCGAACCAGCTTGGGAAGTGGTCGTAGAAGTTCGGCGCAGCGATGGGGATCATGCCGAAGCCGATGGAGGTGGCGACAATGATCAGGTTGACGTTGTTGCGGTAGTCGACCTTGGACAGCGTACGAATACCACTGGCCGCCACGGTGCCGAACAGCACGATACCGGCGCCGCCGAGGACAGAAGTCGGTACAGCGGCGATGACGCGCCCCATAAACGGCAGCAAACCGAGGACTACCAGAAACAAACCGCCGGTAGCCACCACGAAGCGGCTCTTGATCCCGGTCACCGCCACCAGCCCGACGTTCTGGGCGAAGGCACTTTGGGTGAAGGAGCCGAAGATCGGCGCGATCATGCTCGACAGCATATCGGCGCGCAGGCCGTTGCCCAGTCGTTTGGAGTCGACCTTGGTGCCGATGATTTCACCCACCGCCAGGATGTCAGCCGAGGTTTCCACCAGGGTCACCATGACCACAATGCACATCGACAGGATCGCGGCGAAATGGAAGGTCGGCATGCCAAAGTGGAACGGTGTCGGGAAGCCGAACATCGGGCCTTGAGTGACGGACGAGAAATCCGCCATGCCAAGGAACACCGCGATCACCGTGCCGATAACCATGGCCAACAGGATCGACAAACGAGAGATGGTCGCGCTGCCAATCTTGCTCAACAGCAAAACCAGCACCAGCGTCACCGCCGCCAGACCAATGTTCGCCATACTGCCGAAGTCCGGGGCATGGCTGTTGCCGCCCATGGCCCAGCGTGCAGCGACTGGCATCAGCGTCAGGCCGATGGTGGTGATCACAATGCCCGTGACCAGCGGCGGGAAAAACTTGGTGATTCGCGAGAACACCGGCGTGATCAGCAGGCCGATCAACGACGCGGCAATCACCGCCCCGAGAATCGATTGAAACCCGCCCTCCCCGCCACTGCTGACAATCGCCACCATCGTCGCGACACCAGAGAACGACACGCCCTGTACCAGCGGCAATTGGCAGCCGAAAAACGGTAAACCCAGTGTTTGCAGTAATGTCGCCAAGCCCCCCGCAAACAGTGAAGCAGCAATCAACAAACCGATGTCCGCCGGTGAGAGCCCGGCCGCCTGGCCGATGATCAAAGGCACCGCGACGATGCCGCCGTACATGGTCAGAACGTGTTGCAGGCCGTAAGCCATATTCGCGCCGATCCCGAGATTTACGTCCTCAGGCCGTTGGTGTGAAACATGGGGCGTTTTCATGGTTGGGGGGTTCCCTGGTTTTTGTTATGCGCACACTGTATGCAAGACTCAGGACAAATGTCTATAGAGTTGTATACAACTAGTCAGTCAGATTATGGACACATGGCCATTCCACACCGGAGACTTGCGCCGCACCTTCCCTGATAAACTCTGCCGCTCCGCACCCTGGCGGACAATTACGGACATGGAAGCCGCCACCTTGAATGATCGCTCAGCACTCGAACACCTTACCCAGATCCTGCCCCTGACCTTTGGCGCGTTTTGCACCGTGGTCGCCGTGCAAGCCCTGGCCATTGCCCTGCCCTATGCCATGGATTCCCCTGATCTGGAGATTGGCCTCTGGGTTGGCGTCGGCGTCTTTTTGCCTTTTTTGGTCGGTGGCGTGTTCTTTGGCGTGGTGCCCGTGCTCGTGGGTTTCACGCCGCTGTACGCCTGGCTCAGCGCCAAGGGTTACGCCAACTGGGTGACTGGCGTGTTGGCTGGGGTGGCGATCGCCGGACTGGTCTGTCTTCACCCTAAATGGCGGTTGCTGTGGATGTTCTGGCTAATCGATGGCGCGGCAGTCGGGCTGATCACCCACTGGGCGTGGCGCCGAGTCCAGAAAATCCAGCGTGACGCAACATCCCGGGCCCTCTCACGACCATGAACACCGTGGAGCGATTTACCCTTTGGCGGCCTGAAGACCCCGACGACCCGAGCCCCGACACATCACCGGTGATCATCGACGGCCACCGCTCAGCGCTGGTCATTTCTGGTCGCACGCTGCTGCGCCAATACGAAACCGCGTCCGGCTATCTGTTGGTGACCGACTTCGATTGCCCCTTTGAAGAAGCCGTGTGCTTTTCGCTGATCAGTAAAGACCTTCAAAGCGTATTGGGCGAACACCTCGTCGGATGCCTGTACAGCTCGTACTATCTGGCAGAGCTGGTATGGCTGGACGAGGTACACTTTTTCGCGACCTTCGCCGGCCTGGTCGATTACCGGTTTTACTTCACGATTCGCCAGTTCGGCATTCCCTGGATTTACCCGAGACTGGGTGTGGCGTGCAGGCGCTTTCATCCCAAGAGCGGAACGTGGCGGCGGGATATTCGTTAAAACGCGAGCCAGCGAGACTCTTAACCGGCAGCCCCTTGAAGCCAAAATCTCCCGGCAACATGACGCAAGGCAAGACGTGCACTACCTTGATAGAGGTACGCTCTCACTGAGACCACGATAGGACATCGACATGAGCAAGGCTGACCAACTCGCCGCGAAACTGAAGCAAACCCAGCAGTCCAGCGCCGACGAGACACTCTGTGCTGATCACCAAATAGACAGCTGGCCTGCGCAGGTTTACGACCTGTACCACTTCATCGAAGCCTGGCTGGCGCCGCTCAGCGAAGCCGGGCTGAACATCCGGCGAGTACCGACGCACGTCTTCGAGCGTCATCCTGACGGTGCGACCTACGACTACGCCATCGACCAGTTACTGATTGAAGGCAACCACCACAGCATCACCTTCGACCCCGTCGCTCGTTTCACCGAGGATGGTGCCGGACGGGTCGAGATCCGCACCCAAGGGAAAACACTCTCGATGCTGCGAACCGTGAGCGAACACGGCGAGACGCAGTGGTGGCTGCAAGCGATCGATCAATCCGGGCAACAGCCGGATGCGATTGCCATGACCGAAGACAATCTGCTGTCAGTGGTGCAGGAGGGACTGCAGCTGTGAGGCTCAGGGCTGTTGAATCAGCCCTTCAATAACCCGGCGCAACGCCGCCTCCCGCGGCACCCGAATGTCGAACTCGCTGCGCAACAAACCCATCAATTCATCCACATCCGTCACCTGCCGCCGTTCAGTCTCACTGCCGATCCGATGAATCGCAAAACTGCCGTTGTTCAGCGTGCGGCGCCACCCTTCCCCGGTGCGCGCCACCATCAGTTGCCTGGCGAACGACGATTCGGGATGAGTCGAGACATACCAATTGCCGACGGCGTAATCGATGTCTTCCTGGCGCTGCAAATCGAAGATGTACATCGCCCGCCATTCGCCGCCGACATTGGCGCGCAAGGTGTAGCCATCCTCGTGCTGCTCGATGCGATAGGGTTCGTGAGGTGTGAGCTGTTCAGCCGGGGTATCGAGCATCAGCGGTGCGGTGGGCACCATGCCGCCGAAGCCGACGTCGGTGATGTAGCGCACGCCGTCCAGGGTTACCAGGCTCAAGCGGTGTGTACGGGCGGTCCATGCGCCTTCGGGTTGGCCCATGACCACTCGGCCGGTGATACCGCGAGCGTCGAAGCCCAGTGCCTGGAGCAGGGCCAGGAACAGGTTGTTGAGTTCGTAGCAGTAACCACCGCGGCCGTCATGCAGGACCTTTTGCTCTATGGACGGCAAGTCAATAAGCACCGGCTGACCCGACAACGTGCTGAGGTTTTCGAACGGGAAGGCGCCGGTGTGGCGCAGTTGAAGTTGGCGCAGGGTTTCCAGGGTCGGCGCCGGCGGCGCGTCGAAGCCCAGGCGCTGCAGGTACAACGCAAGATTGCTCAGGTGTGGCTCGCTCATTGTTCAGTCCTTATGCATGGGGCCGCGGATCTCTCCGCCGATGGGCGCCATGTATAAGGGATAAAGCGGCTCGACTGACAATTGATTTAGCCAATCGGCGCACACGTAAAGATCAACGCCGTTTGCGCGAACTCAACCGAATCCACGTCGGCGCATGATCACTCGCATGCGGCTCGTTGCGAACCCAGGCATCGACTCCGGCCTCGTGCAGATAAGGACTCAGCGCCGGGTTAAGCAACAGATGATCGATGCGCAACCCTGAGTTCTTTTGCCAGTGCTGGCGAAAATAATCCCAGAAGGTATAGAGCCGATCCTCTGGATACAGATGGCGCAAGGAATCGGTCCAGCCCTGGGCCAGCAGGCGCTGATAACACTCGCGGCTTTCAGTTTGCAGCAACGCATCCTTCAGCCAGGATCGCGGGTTGTAGATGTCGAGGTCGGTGGGCACCACGTTGTAGTCACCGGCCAGGACCACGGGATGATCACTGGCCTGAAGCGTCTGCGCGTAGTGGATCAGCCGTTCGAACCACGCCAGCTTGTAATCGAACTTCGGCCCCGGCTGCGGGTTGCCATTGGGCAGGTACAGGCAGCCCACCAGAATCCCGTGCACGGCGGCCTCCAGATACCGGCTGTGGGTGTCGCTGTCATCACCTGGCAGGCCTCGACGACTCTCCAGCGGCTGCGCATCCCGCGCCAGAATCGCCACCCCGTTCCACGAAGACTGACCTTGCCAGATCGCGCCGTAGCCAGCGGCCTCAAGCTCGGCTGCCGGGAATGCACTGTCAATCGACTTGAGTTCCTGCAAACAAGCGATGTCTGGCTGCTCTCGCTCAAGCCAGACCAGCAAGTTGGGTAGTCGGGCGCACATGCCGTTGACGTTGAATGTCGCGATTTTCAGGTTCTTCATGTTCCAACGCTCGCAACGCAGGGTCGATATCCAGTTGTGACCGGGGGTGCGTCCCGGCAGTTGCCTCTACGAGCGAGTCAGGCGACTAAGGGCACGCCCCTACACTGGAAACTCGTCATGCGACGCCTTGAGCAATGGCAGCAACGCCTGCTTTTCCATAGGCCGACTCAAGTAGAAACCCTGCACCTCATTGCACTGGTCCGAGACCAGGAAGTCCAGTTGCTCCAGGGTCTCGACGCCCTCTGCCGTCACGGTCAGGCCCATGGCTTTGCCCAGGTTGATGATCGCCTGCACCACGGCGCGATCATTGCCGCCGCCGCTCATGGACGAGATGAAACGCTTGTCGATCTTGATCCCGTCGAACGGGTACGTGCGCAAGTAACCCAGGGACGAATAGCCGGTACCGAAGTCGTCCATGTTCAACCGCACGCCCAGTTCCTTGAGCGCATTCATAGTCGCCAACGCGCCATCCACATCGATGAGCATCACGTTTTCGGTGATCTCCAGCTCCAGACGACTGGCCGGTAAACGGGTCTGGATCAATGCCTCCCTGACGTCCTCCACCACATCGCTGCGGGCAAATTGCACAGGCGACAAATTGACCGACACCATCAACGCACCGGGCCAGGTCAGGGCCGTTTCACAGGCTTCGCGCAACACCCAGCGCCCCAAAGGCACGATCAGGTCAGTCTGCTCGGCCAAAGGGATAAACTCGTCGGGGCTCAACAGCCCCTGTTCCGGATGCTGCCAGCGCAGCAACGCTTCCACCGAGACCACCTGCTTGCCGCCCATGTTGTAGCGCGGCTGGTAATGCATCACGAACTCGTTGTTCTTGATCGCCCGGCGCAAGTCGTTTTCCAATTGTCGGCGGTGCTGGATCTGATCGTTCATGTGCGGCGCAAAGTAGCACCAGGTCTTCTTACCGTTGGATTTAGCCTGATACAGCGCAATGTCGGCACACCGGATCAGCTCATTGGGAATGTGACCCTGACGCCGACTCAAGGCGACACCGATGCTCGCCCCGATGTGCAGCGTGTGATGTTCGTAATGAATCGGCTGCTGCAGGCTCTCGAGCAAACGCTCGCAGAACCGGTCGATTTCGGCGTGACTGTCCATGCCGTTGAGCACCAGCACAAACTCATCACCACCGAGCCGGGCGACCAGATCGATGTCCCGCGTGCACTCGCGCAATCGGGTGGCCACTTCCAGCAGTACGGCGTCGCCAGCCGGGTGGCCAAGGGAGTCGTTGATCGGCTTGAAGTTATCCAGATCGATCATCAACAGCGCCAGCGCCGCCGAATGCCCTTTCTGCGCCAGGGCCTCGTCGAGGAAACGCGCCAGTTTGTTGCGATTCGGCAGCCCCGTCAGGGCATCGTGCAACGACAGATGCTGGATCTGGGCATGGGCAGCGACTTCATCGGTGATATCGCTGGCCGTCCCGCGATAGCCCAGCACCGCGCCCTTGCGATGGATCGGCCGTGCCGAAACCCGGCAAATACGCTGCTGCCCCGACTGATCGCGATAGGAGCAGCGCAAATGGCTGACGGGCTGTTCTTCATTGAGCTTATGCAGCCACAGCGACAAGGGCAGCGTATCGCAATTGAGCAGTTGCCCGATGTCCTGCCCGATCCATTGCTGATCGGAATAACCGGTGACGGTGGCGAAACGTCCTGACAGATAAGAGAGGCAATGCTTGTCGTCGATTTCCCAGATCCAGTCGGAAGCGGCCTCAGCCACTGCACGAAAACGTTCTTCACTGGCCTCCAGCGCCTGGTTCGATAAATCGAGGCTGGTGTAGCTGGCATCCACGTGCCCGGACGTGCGCAAGACATACCGGAAGAAATAAGCTGTTAACAACGCCAGCACCAACAGCGCGCCGCCCAATGGCGGCAGCAGCGACCAGAGCAACTGGTGACCCGGTTGCTCAAGTCGGGAAACCAGGCTGTAGCCGGTGTCCGCCGGTGCCACGGCTGGCCTGTCGGGCGAGATGGCGTTATCAGGCGTCAGGTTTAAATCATGCAAACCGTAATCGGCGCTCAGGACGCTGAGCTTGTCAGGGCTTAATTGGTCGACGAACACCAGCACCGAGGTGCTTTGAGGATCGACCGCCGGCCTTTCGTCATTGGGGACGATCGCGGCAGCCGTCAGCAATGCCGGTTTGCCCTCGAACAGCGTGAACTGGCTGACGGGTTCAATGAGGCTTTCCTGACTCTGGACTGCCTGTATCAGCGTCGCCATCGATGCCGAAAGATAGGTGGTCGCCGCCTCCTGCACCTGAAGCCCGCGCACCACTGCGTATTTGGTTTGCTGATGATCGACCACGAAGACGCCATCGTAGTGATCAATGCTGAACAAGGTTTTGCCCAGGTTCTGCTCGATGTAGGCCCATTGCACATCGACCTGGCCGTTCAAATGGTCGTAGGCGGTCGTCCAGTTTGCATAACTGGCGACGTAGCTTTTCGAGGCGGTGATGCGGTTTTCCAGCGCACGCTGGGTGTAGAAAGTGGTCTTGGCCAGGTCCTGGGCGTCCAGCCTCCCGGCAATGTTGAACAAGGCCAACAGGGCGATCAGCACACCCAGGACAAACAGCAAGCCGATGACAAACACCAGGTTGCGGGTTATCGGCGTATGACGGGGAGCGGCGACAGTGGTAACAGCGTTCATATCCATGCACTTGATCCTGTCAATCGATTGCCTGATCGGGATGCGACGCTCGCGAGCTTTTTTACCAGGACACTGGCCGAACGTTTATTGACCATAGCAGCCATGCCGGGCCTTGGCGCAGGGATAGCGCGAGTCATTGCCGCAATTAAAGAACCGTTCACACAACCATTGCCAATCGACGGCTGCAGCCCTGTAATTGCAAGCAACGCCCGCGTACTCCCGACTGGGTACGTCGCCATCGTTTGTTATCGCGCAAGAAAAGGAAGTCATGACATGCCCCTCATCCCCCAGCACTTCATCCTCCATGAAACCGAACACTGGATCGTCAACCACCGCCTCAACTCGGCACTGCCGGGTTACGTGATGCTCGGCGCCCGAGCGAACGTCAGCGCCCTCCACGAACTGCCCGAAAGCGCCCTCGCCGAGCTCGGCCCGCTGCTGGCGAAAACTCAACGGATTGTCGAAACGTTGTTCAAACCCAAACGACTGTACATCGGTCGTTACGGACATGTGCCCGGCCATCCGATTCACTTTCACGTGATACCGATCTACGACTGGGTCGAGGATTTGTTCTGGCAGGATGCACGCTACAGAGTGCTAGAGACCTTCTCTTCCCCCCACCCGGAAAGCATCACCGATGGTGCCGAGCTGACGCTGTTTGTCTGGCGTGAGTTTTGTGAACGGCCTGATCCGCCGACTGCACCGGGAATGACAGTAGAAGTAGCGATCAGCCACCTGCGCGAGGCTTTCGCCTGAAACGTACGTCGACCACTCGTCAACCAATCGGCACCAACCGCCCTGCCCTTCATACCAACATCAGGTAACGACTCATCTTTGGAGACGCACCATGATGACCATCAAAATGACTTCGCTATTACTGGCTGGAGTGCTGTCCGCCATGTCCGTCGGCATTTTTGCAGCCTCAGGCGATGGCGCTGATGCGACCGGCACCCAATCGGGCTCAACCGGCGGCTCGACAATGGCGCCCAACAATAACCCTGGCCAACCTTCGGGCGGCCACAACGCTGACGGTGGCAATAGCGGGTCGGGCTCTTCCAGCGGCGGCAACGGCGGTAACGGTGGGAACAGCGGCTCTGGCGCGGGGGGTGGCACGGGTGCTGCGGGGGGAGGAACAGGCGGTGCCGGAGGCGGGACAGGCAGCTGAACGCGTAGAGGCAGCCGATGATGAGAGATCGTCGGCTGCTGTCAGTTGGGCGCTACACACCGGCTTGTGACCGCCGACAGGTTCCACTTGCCGTTCAACACCTCGGGCTTGAGCCCATACAAACGTGTGGTCAGGTTGAACCGACCCTTCGGCCGTTGACCACGCGCGTGAGTGTTGGAACCTTCCACGTCATCAGCGTCTGCGCGTCTTCGGGCACGGTCTGAAGCGCTGCTTTGATTTCAGGCTCCAGCGCATCCATGTTGAACGGTTTTCCGGGTTCGAGACCGATACGCTTCATCTGCGCCAGGATCGGTTGATCGGTGATGTGCGCAGGGTGCTTTTTGAGCAACTGGACGGCGTAGGCGAAGTAGTCGGCCACCGACATGGTGTCGACCTGGATCTTTGGCGGGGTCTTCAGGTCCACGGTCGGGTCGCCTTTCACGCTGGCAGGCTCAGGGCTTTTGCCCAGGCGGGACAACGGCGTCACTGTGTAGCCGGCCTGAATCTTGTGCACCACCGCGTAGTACGCAGCGCCGTCGGTCTTGGTGCGGCCAATGACCCAGACAAAGGGCGTAGGCGCCGGCAGATGGTTCAGTCCGGCAGGCACCGTCCCGGTCCAGCCCGGCGGTGTCACCAGAAACTGCCCCGCTTGGGTGCCCGTGGTGCGCCAGCCCGGTGAGGCGAATACATCGGTCCACATGTCGAGCATCGGCAGCAAGTAGAAACGCCCGGCCGTATCGGGCGCTGCAATCACCAGCGGTTCTTCGGTCAAATCCAGCCAGGCAATGGAATACAAGGTGTCAAAGTTCGAGCGCACCACCCCTTTGAAATCGGCAGGTGGATACTGCGGCACGCTGACAAAGGTATTCATCGGACCTTTATCGAATTCCTTGCCCGGTTCGATGTTGGTGAATTGCTTGCGGGTGATGTCCATGGTCAACAGCGGGTAAAAATAAAGGTAGGCATCCACGCCGATGGCGTGTGCTTCTTCGGCTGTGACTTTCGATTGAGCGTGGCTCGTGAGCGGAAAGATGGCGCAGGCTGCAACGGTTAGAGCAACGGCTGTCAATGCTTGAGTAATCAACATTCTGACGATCATCCGTGCGGTGGGGAGACCTGCCGGGATCGGCAGCGTTACCGCAACTCTAGACGATCAATTGAAGGGGATCTGACAGGCAGACAGCCGGCTGGCCGGGGTGTTGCGCGGGTGAAACAACATCGAGAGACACCTCAACGATCCGAACGCAGCAGAGCCTCGACACCGCCCTCCATCGACAGCACCGCCGAGCGGTTTCGCCCCGAATGCTTGGCTTGATACAGCGCCGCATCCGCACGTTCGATGAACACTTCCATACTGTCCCGCCCCGTCGGCACAAACGAATAACAACCCAGACTGACCGTCACGTAGCCCGAGGGCGAACCGCTGTGGATGATGTTCTTGTCCATGACACTGCGGCGGATCTGTTCGGCAATCACCATCGCGCCGTGAATGTCCGTGTCGGGTAGCAATACCGCAAATTCCTCACCGCCGTAGCGCACCGCCAAATCGGCTTTTCGATGGCAGCACCCCTTCACCGCCCGCGCCACTTCAGCCAGGCAATGGTCCCCCGCCACGTGGCCGTAAGCGTCGTTGTAGCGTTTGAAGTAATCGATATCGAGCATGATCAGGCTCAGCGAACTCGACTGCCGGGCGCCTCGGCCGAACTCGATGTCCAGCGCTCCCTCGAACAGCCGGCGATTGCCCAGGCCGGTCAGGCTGTCGTGGGTCGCGATCAGCTTCAGCGCTTCCTTTGCCTTGCGCAAATCCGCCTCGACCTGTTCGCCGACACGCACCTGATAAAGGAACACCCAACCAAACAACCCCACGCCTAGCACCACCAGGGCAACGATGACCGTGGAGAGAAACGCCGTGTCGTTCCAATCCTTGAGAATCGAATCCCTGGACGAGGCCGCAGACACGACCAGCGGATAAGTATCGAGCTGACGGTAGCCATACAACCGCACAACACCATCGACCAGCGAGCTGAACATCGCGTTACCGGAAGGCGCGTTGGGCAGCAGTTTCTCGAAGATCTCGCTCTTGGCCAGGGACGTACCAATCTGCGATTCCACAAACGGCCGTCGCGCCAGCAACGTTCCGTCGGTTAGCCCCAAAAACATCGAACCGTTGTCATCAATGCTGAAGCTTTTGAAGAACTGATCGAAGTACGCCATCTTGATACCGGCCAACAAGACGCCCTGGAAATTGCCATTCTTGTCGTTCACCCGTTTGGATATCGGGATGATCCACTCGCCATTTTTTCGACTGCGAATCGCCGGCCCGATGTGCGCCAGGGAGGAGACGTTCTGCTGATGAAACTTGAAGTACTCGCGATCCGCCACACCCGGGCCGCGTGGCAGGTCTTCGAAGGAGCTAACGATCCACTGCCCCTTTTGGTCGAACAGAAATATCCCGTGCAATTGATTCAGCGCCTGCACCCGCCGGGCGAACGTTTTCTGCAAGCGTGCCTTTTGGGGCGCGCCGAAACCGTCAGCCTGAATCCAGTCCGCCAGACTGGTCAGTACCAGATCGGCTTGCATGAAGGTGTCTTCGGCCTGCTGCGCCATGGCCCGCGTCAGGTTTGATGACGCCACTTGCGCCAATGCCAAGTCATGCCGGCGCGACTGCTCCAGTTGCAGGTAAAGCAAACCGCACAGGCTCAGGCACACGACCGCAATAAACAGTACCGCTGCTTTGCGCAGAGGTAGCCGTTTCAACGTGACACCAGTGGCGTTGTGCGGATCGTGAAGAGGGATAGGCAAAAGCTCGTCCTGTAAGGGTAAGGCATGGGTAACACCCCAAAACCCTTATTTTTTGTGAGCTTAGTCTACGGGGGGGGGATGGGGCAAATGTCCTTTGGCTAGTCGCCGCATCGCGCTGTGCAAATGCGCCCGAGCACTTTCGGCATCCCCCAGGCGCATTTGCTCATAGGCCCGCTGGGCAATCTCATGGGGCACCGGCTTGAGTTCGCGCTGGGTCGCCATCGCCATCAACTGCACCTGGGAGGCACGTTCCAGGTAATACAGATCGTCCCAGGCTTCAGCGATGGATGGCCCGGCGACGATCACCCCGTGGTTCTTCAAAAACAGAATGTCGGCATCGCCCATGACGCTGGCAATCCGGTCGCCTTCAGACTCGTCGAGCGCCAGACCGTTGTAGTCCTCGTCCACCGCCGTACGGCCGTAGAATTTCAAGGCCGTCTGCCCCAGCCACAACAGCGGCGGACCTTGCAGCAAGCATAACGCCGTGGCGTGAGGCATATGCGTGTGAAACGCCACTTTCACCCTCGGCAGCTGTTTGTGCAGTCGCGCATGGATGTAGAAAGCAGTCGCTTCCGGCAGCCCCTCGCCTGCCACGACGTTGCCGTGAAAGTCGCAGACCAGCAGGTTGTCAGCGGTGACTTCTTCGAACGCGTACCCATAGGGGTTCACGAAAAACAGATCATCCCGGCCCGGCACCATGGCGGAAAAGTGGTTACAGATGCCCTCCTCCAATCCGTAAAGCGCCGCCAGTTGAAAGCACGCTGCCAATTCCGTGCGAGTGGTAATGACGGCCTGCGAATCGAGATTCAGATCGGCGTAACGCGAGGGACGGGAACTGCCTGCAAGGGTGTGTGCCATGACGACTCCGTGTTACCAGCCAAGGGATGTGAACAAGGGCACGACCTGGTCCAGCGTGCTTAATATCGCATCGGGTTGATAGTCCGGCAGCAACTGCCGACCCGTGCCGCGGTCAATCCAGACGCAGCGAAAGTGCATGTCGCGGGCGGCGGTATGGTCCAGCATCGGACTGGCGCAGATGTGCACCACCTGATCACGACTGACGCCGAGCTGTTCATGAGCGTAGTCAAATAACCGCGGATTCGGCTTATAGGCGCCCGCCTGCTGGGCGGTGATGACCCGGTCGATATGCCCACCGAGTTGCGCGACATTGCCGGCGATGATGTCGTCATCGGTGTTGGACACGATGCACAACTTGAACCCCATCGCCTTGAGCCGCGCGAGCGTCTCGACCACTTCGGGGAACGGCGGCATCCGCGGGATCGCCCCGGCCAGCCGCTGACTGTCTTCGGGCGCGCTCGCCAGCCCCAACTCCTCCAGCGCGAGGTGCAAGCCCTGCGTGCTCAATTGGCGAAACGAGCGACCTCGAATTGCTCAAGACCTTCGTCTGCGTGGTCGAAGAAGGCAGCTTCACCCGCGCCGCCGAACGTGTGCATCGGACCCAATCCACGGTGAGCCAACAGGTTCGTAAACTCGAAGAGTTGGTCGGGCATTCGCTGCTGCTGCGTGATCGGACCGGGCAGAACGTCAGCGTCACCGAGCATGGCGAACTGCTGATTCACTATGCCCGGCGCTTGCTGGCGTTGTCCTCTGAAGCGGTTGAAGCGATGGCCAGTGACCTCGATCTGGAGATTTTGCGCATCGGTGTACCGGAGGATTTTGACGCTCGGCGCCTGGCGGTCATTCTCGCCGGCTTCAACCGGGCCAGACCTGAAGCGCGCCTGGAAACCGTCAGTGGCATGAGCATCGATCTCAAACAGAAACTGAGCACGGGCGCTCTCGACATTGCGCTGGTCAAGCGCGAACCGGACAGCGGGCCGTGCTGGGCAGCCTGGCCGGAAGTGTTGGTGTGGGTCAAAGGTGCAGGCGTGGATTCAGCCAACGGGGTATTGCCACTGGCGCTGTTCCCGCAGGGCTGCATTTATCGTCAACGGGCCATCCGCCTGCTGGATGTGGCTCAACGGCCTTGGCGGGTTGCGTTTGGCAGTCATAGCCTGACGGGCATTCAGGCCGCGGTGGCTTCAGGTCTGGGCGTGTCGGTGCTGCCCGCTTCAGCGGTATTGCCTGAGCACAGTGTGTGCACCGACCTGCCCGAATTGCCACCGACGGAGTTGGCGTTGATCAGCCGCGAGGGCGCGCTGACCGGGTTGCAACGGGCGTTGGTGGAGTTTTTGCGGGACGAGCTGGGCCAGGCATGATCACAAAGAATGGGCGTACCACGAACGCCCATTCCTTCACGAGAATCACCATCAAGGCGTGAGCTTCAGGTGTGCGTTGACTCTCCCGTTCTTTGGGTCGACGAACCAATACTCATTATTGGCGACCTTCACTTGGCTGCATTCGGTTGGGTACTTGTTAGGTATGACGCAAACAACACCGTCTTTGAGAGTCCACCGTTCTTTCTCCGGCGCGTCAGGCGCCATCTCGAACACATCGATACCATCGGCTAAAAACCTGATCGAGTAGGGGTGACTGCCCTGCCGGGTGGTTCCATAAAACTTCTTACCCACTAACGTGCTATGAATTTGCCCATCGTCTAGCGTCATCGCAGATGCCGGAACCGGTGGAGGCTCATAACTATTGCTGGTTGCGCAGCCTGCCAGACAGACCATCAGGATCGACGCGCCGAACTTTAATAAAGTCATGCCACACCGTCCTTGTAAGTACCGGAAGAATGTCCGGATAAATCAAAGCTTAGGCGACGCTTATTTGCAGATCCGACGCAATTGCCGAACGGTTGACGGTCGATAAATCACACACACAAAAATGGGCGCCCCGAGGGCGCCCATTTCAATAAAGCCCGACCAACCCTTAGATCATCTTGTCGATCTCATCCAGCGTCACTCGGGGAATAAGTTCACCCGGAATCCTTGAGGAACTGGACAGGTTGTAGACCTGAAAATCATCATCCACGACGTACTTCGACAAGATCTCGAACGACGGCAGGATTCTCGTATAAAAATGCTGATCGAGCAGGCATGGCGAGGCGAACGTGCCTGCCTCTTCGTAAAAACGGCTCACAGACTGATTCAAGTCGACGCCTACCAAAAACACCTTGGTAAAGCCCACGTGATAGGCAATCTGCAACGCCAGATAAGCCACCGTACGGGCATCAAAAAAACCGCGTTTAAGGTTCTTGCTGAAACCAAGGGTTCTATTGCGGCCGTTTCCGAGCTTGCGACTTCTGACCAGTTCTTTATCGGCCCTGAAAACCAGGTCCGTCCAGGAGAGCTTGGGTGCTCGGCCGAGTAAATACAGTTCGCCCTCAGGCGCTACCGTCGTATGCCAGATGTGCTCTTGCCACAGTGCAACCCGCTGACTGATGCGCATCGCCTCTGAAAACAGTTCGGGTTGCTGTCGGGAAAAGCCTTGATCTGTACAGGCATAAAAGAATGGCTTGGTACCTGTCCCGGAGAACATGGAGATGGCGCCATTCATCGTAATCATCGGAATGTCGGCAAACTTTTCCAGCGGAAAATCTTTAGCGGACGCCCCCGAGGCAATGATAAACACAGCTCCTTTTTGAATGTTGCGGCACTCATCGAGGTCATGCACATCAAGCATACCTGTGAGGAGTGACGGTTTTCTTTGCGCAACATCCATCTTCAATTCCCTATCCCTTTACATCGATGATCGGTGACTATTTTGCATTGTGATAGTTATCAACGGATGAGCCAACCTTTTGGCTTCGCCAACGCCGGAATCTGCGACAGAGCGCAAAGGTTGACGCAGAGCGCTTGCATCGTTGGCGCATCGATGACCTGCCCTTTCCATACGGGTGACAAGTCCCAATTCCTTCATGGCTACTGCTGGTTTTGCCCCGTTGCGACAGCGGAAGTTCCTGCTCGTCGCACATCCAGAACGGGCAGTTCCGAAGGCAGATTCAACCCCCGCAGTACCGCGGAATCGTACCCGTACACATCGGGTTTAAACATCACTCGACCATCGTTACTCAGGTCCACCGTCCAGTAAGCCAACAGCACCGGCACCTTGATGGGCAGTCTGATGTTTTCGGTCTTGCCGTTAGCCAGCTGAGCCTGTATTCCGGCACTGTTCCAACGAACAGGGTCGTTGAACAGCAGCTCAACCAACTGCAGCGGGTTCTCCACTCGTATGCAGCCTGAACTGGTGGCACGGCGTGATTGCGCAAACAACTCGCGATGCGGCGTGTCGTGGAGATAAATCGAATAGTCATTGGGAAACCGAATGACCACCTGCCCCAGCGAATTATCCGGCCCGGCATCCTGTCGCAGCGTGATACCACGCGGGTTATCCCAGTCGACGGTCGACGGATCGAGCACATTGCCCTCTCGATCAAGGGCTCTTATACGGTTAGCAGCAAGGTAGCCGGGATCTCGTTGAATCTTCGGCAGCATGTCTTGGACGAGGATCGTCGGTGGCACGGTCCAGGTGGGGTTGAACGTTACATAAGTAATCTCGGCTTGAAACACAGGCGTACTACGAAACGGCTTGCCGACTTGAACCCGGGAACGCCATATCGCCTTACCGTCGCGATAGAGCGCCACTTTGTAGCCCGCAATATCAACGATGACAAAAGTGCCCTGAAGTTTGTACAGCAACCAACGCGCACGCTCCATGTTCACCCGAACCTGGTCTATCCGTGCCTCTACGGGCACATTCAACGCAGCCAGTGTCGCGGCCCCTGCCACGCCATCCGCCCCGAGGTATTGCTCGGTCTGATACTTTTTCACCGCCGCGGCGACGCTGTCGTCGTAATCAGTGCGTTGCTTCTTTGATGGGGCCAGATAACCACCCACCACCAAACGTGCTCGCAACTGCGCGACCGCGGCGTCATCCATGCCAGGCTTGAGCGATTGGCCTTCGGCAATCTTCGGCCAGCCACCCGCACCCCGAACCTTGCGCAGTTGCGCCAGGCCCACGCGCAGGCTGCGGTAAACCGCCTCTTGTGGTGGCGCTTCGGCGAAAGCGCGCGCCACGTCATGAGCATCGAGCGCGGCGAACAAGTTATTCATGTCTCCACGAGGATCGGCGCCGACGGGGTCGAAATTCCAATGGATGTCCAGACGCGAAGGGTCAACCTTGCCGCGCCGCAATTGCAGCAGCGCCGTGATAAAGGTCCGGGTGGCCGCGATATCGAACGCCGCTCGTTGCGCCACCGTCGGCTCTGCTGCCTGCATCGACGCTCGGGCCTTCGCCAACTCATCGATATGAAAGTCCGCAGGGTCCAACCCATCGGCCTGGGTCTCGCTCAGGCTTTTCAATAACTGAATGACATCGCTGTCGTTCGCCCAGGCCGAGCGATAACTCCGATGCATGTAAAAATCCATGACCACGCGACTCGGGTCCACCCGTTGATGGCCACGGGAAGTGAGCAAGGGTGGAAACGCTGAACTCAATGGCTCAAGTGCCGCCTGAATCGTTTGAGCGACGTAATCGTCAGGTGCTGCGCCAGTTCTGCTGATGACTGCAGATACCGCCTCAATCGGCGAAGTTTCTGCAATCGCTGCGCCGCTGATCAGAAAGCCCATAAAAAAGATGCGGCTTATGACGAATAACCTTGTTAACTGCCCCATGGATAATCCTTAATCGCCCCGTATTCAACGGCTAGCATCCTGCACACTGCTAGACTCGAAACATTAATGTGAGACTTACATATGGCGCCAGACCGCTTTGGTTTCCTATTCACGGCCTTGCTGCTGACGTTAGTTTCGGTACCGGCAGCCTACGCCGATTCGCTTGAAGCCGCGCTGCTCAAAGCAGCACCAGGCGCCAACGCCAAAGTCATCGGGCTGGCCGTACGCGCTACCCAATGCAGCTTGGCTCAAGGTAAAGCACCTGTCCAAAGACTTGCTGTCATCGACTATTCACTGCCTTCGACCGAACAACGGTTGTGGGTGTTCGATCTGAAGAAACGTAAATTACTGTTCCACGAACTGGTCGCCCACGGTCGCAACAGTGGCGAGAACATGGCGGTCAAGTTCTCCAACCAGAATGAAAGCTTTGCCACCAGCCTCGGTTTGTACCGTACCCAGTCGAGCTATGTCGGCCAGAACGGTTATTCCTTGCGCATGGAAGGTCTGGAGCCGGGTTTCAATGACAACGCATTTGAGCGGGCGATCGTTATTCACGGGGCGCCTTATGTCAGTCCGGTTCTTGCCCGAGCGAATGGCCGGATTGGCAGAAGCTTGGGTTGTCCGGCTGTGCGGCCGGCGATTGCGCATAAGTTGATTGATTCGATGAAAGATGGGCAGTTGTTGTTTTCTTATTATCCGGATCAGCGTTGGTTGAAGTCGTCTTCGTATATCAATTGCGGTGGCGGCACTGTAGCCGCAGCATTAACGCCCGATACACGCCAATAAATACGGCATGAAACTGTCAAAACTGTAATCCCCGCCTCAACCTGCTGAAAGGCACCGCCCGTTAGCCTCGTCGTCAATCTCTTCACGCTGACGGACCGGGAAAACGGCATGCACTCCAACACATCAAGACGCACCTTCGTGAAGGGGCTGGCCGCGGGCGGGCTCCTGGGCGGCTTCGGGTTATGGCGCACGCCTGTAATCGGTCGCTCTGTGGTAAAACCACCCCAACGCCCCCCTGAAGGAACAGGCATGTCCATCACCGCCACTCTGACCCCGGAACAGAAAGCGAGCATCCGGATAGCACTGGCTGAGGCGTTCGTAGACAACCCCGTCGACTACGCTTACATCGCCGAGCAAATTCGGCCATACGACTTAAAAGCCGCAAAAGACATCCTTTACACAGAAGTCGCACCGGTCTGTTTCTGGAACCTGGAAGCGACCGTTCCACCCATCTGGACGGGTTTCAAGGATGACTGGCTACTGAGTGAAATCGAAAACACATTGAGCGCACGAGCGTCGAGTCCGGTTCGTCGCACCTTCGCAAAAGTGAAAATCGCTTGGCTGCGCTACAGCTACGGATACGTCTGGAAGGAAATTCGGGAGTATTTATGAGCGTCGGTGTTATCCATTCCCCCGCTGAGTTTCAAGGATGAAAAAACTGATCGCTGTTACCGCGCTGATCTTATTGGGCGTGCTGAATCTTGGTTACTACAACGCCGTTGAAGACGGCGACGTCGAAACAATCCCCTTCATCAAGAAACACCCAACCCTGCAAATCGAGTTCTACAACATCCACGCCAATGACGGCGACACTCGAAAAGTGGAACGCCTGACGCAAGAGCAACGCGCGTGGATTATCGACTACTGCAAATACCGATTGGGAATCGAGACCGATTTGAAAACCCAGGATGATGTTGAGCGGTGCAGCAGAAAGTAAGTACTCTCAGCCCCCACTCCATCATGGAAGCCGGATAACAATGAACAACCTAAAAAGCACAATGATGCTCGGTGGTCTGCTCGCTCTATCGTTTGCCGCTCAGGCAGAACAATCGCATTTGGACAGCGTCATCCAACAAGGCCAACTGCGCGTGTGCACAACAGGCGACTACAAACCCTATACCGTCAAAGCCGAGGACGGCGAGTATTCGGGCATCGACATCGCCATGGCCCGCTCGCTGGCCGACAGCCTCGGCGTCAAGGTCGAGTGGGTGCAGACCACCTGGAAAACCCTGATGCCCGACATGCTGGCGGGTAAATGCGACATCGGCGTCGGCGGCATCTCCGTCACGCTGGAGCGCCAGAAAAAGGCTTTCTTCAGCACCACGCTGGACGTCGACGGCAAAATCCCGCTGGTGCGCTGCGAAGATCAGCCGTTGTACCAGACCGTCGAGCAAATCAACCAGCCTTCGGTTCGTTTGGTCGAACCGGCCGGCGGCACCAACGAAGCCTTTGTTCACGCCTTTCTACCCAAAGCGCAATTGCGCCTTCACGACAACGTGACCATCTTCCAGGAGCTGCTGGACAAGAAGGCTGACGTGATGATCACCGATGCTTCGGAAGCGCTCTATCAGCAGAAACTCAAACCTGGTTTGTGCGCGGTGAACCCGAAGCAATTCATGCAGTATGGCGAAAAGGCTTACTTGCTGCCGCGTGATGACATGACTTGGAAGCTGTACGTCGATCAGTGGCTACACCTAGCCAAGGTGACAGGCAACTACCAAAAAGTTTTGGGCCAATGGATAGCGACACCCGAGCCCAAATAACCGCCCCCTACACAATCCCTGTAGCAACTGGCGAAGCCTGCGTCCGACTGCGTAGCAGTCGCCAACCCAAAGCACACGGCACATCAGGCAAAACGCAAAACGGCGGAAACACTTCCGCCGTTAATCGTCGTGCAACAACCCCGAACTGTACTCGCCGAAGCTGTTGCCGAGCGCACTGCCATGGAAATTCATCTTATTGGGGTTGTTGGTAGGCCCCGGACCAAAACCGGCAGACGGCAGGGTGGCTTCCGAATATTCGCTATGGGTGCTTGCACCCGAACAGGCGCTCAATAGCAATGCACCGGCGATCAACACGACTTTGAAGAGGTTCGAGATCATTTTTCAGTTTCCTGTGGGTTGGAAGCGCGGTGACCTTAGGTAGTCATCCTATGCCGAGAGACCACCAGGAATTATGAAACTTTGCTGATCGACAGCGTTGGTTCAGGTACTGATTGCTTGACGCACTAAAGGGTGTTCCCCAGGCAAATTGTTAAAAGAGCAACGTCCTACACGACTCTGGGAATTGTCCGTACACTTGTCCATTGCTGCGCTTTTGTCACGAGGCCTATAGTCCAACCAACGCCAAAATGGCGTGTCGGGTTTGGCGACTCGATGGCAATTGAACTGAATCCTTCGACTATTTTCGAAGCGTTTCGGAACGTACTTAGCTGCCTGTTTTATGGTGGCTGTGCGCGGGAGACCTTAGGGTCTGCCGGTTTCTCCATTGCCCGGTTCGCCAACCCGCGTACGGCTACCACCCATTCGTTTGGCGACGATTGAGTAGTAGTTCTTCTCAAATTAATGGAGCTTCACATGAGAATTTATGGCTTTAACCAGCAACGCCGACGACCTTCCCTCGCTTTATGTAAATACCACCCAACCGCTGCACTCACTGCTTAGCACCGCACGCTACCGAATTGGCGCGGTAACACAGATCCTGGAAAACCTCGCGATGCGCGGCGACATCACTACGGATTCGGTGATACTCAGCGACTTCGCAATGCTTTGCTGCATTCCGTTGCGCGATGGTTGCGATGTGCTGGATGTCGTTGCGCGACGTATGGATGCTGAACCGTCCTGACGTCACAAAGGGGCGTTCACCCGGACGCCCCTCCGCTCATGGGCACTCCGAGACCAACACAGAACAATCGCAGAAAAGCTCGCCTGAGCCCTGTAACCCCAATCCTGATAAACTCCCCTCCTCCCAGCCTCACCCATCTCAGAACCGCCAATGCCTCCAATCACCGCCACACCCGCCCTGCTCTCCCGCCGTTTCTCCGTCGCCCCGATGATGGATTGGACCGATCAACCGATACGAGCCATAAAATAAAAGCCGACAAGGCCATTAAAAACCTCCGTACCAATTTCTCACCAGCGTTATTCGCATGCCTTTAAATTTCGCCTCCCCCTTCATCCTCAGTAGCAAATTTTAAGCAACCGTTTTCGGCTCCAATCCCTAACACTGTCGCGAGCTCGCCCTTGAGCGCTGCCATCATGGAGCTCTCGAACTGGGTTGAGCAATGTGGCGCGGCGGAAGTCGCCGAGATCGTTCGCGGCGTCCTTATCGCAATTGACCGCAATGAGGATTCATCAGAATAACGCTGGCGGTGATGATGACTCCCGAGTAACCGCAATCGACTGTGGATCTTAGACCGTCCCTTTAAAACAGGCGATCAACTCACAATGCAGCCAACCGATATCAGTCATTCGAATTTGACTACGAAATCCGTGGCGACATGCTTTGTCTTTGCGGCTGAATGCTATGCTCGCCCCTTTACCTAGGCTCAGGGAGAATTGATTTGAACGCAGCAGGATTCATGCACAAATATTATGACTGGGCTGCCTTTGAGATTTTCATCAAAGAACTCTACGAAGGGGACGGCAATGTATTAGTAGAAAGGGATGTAACCGAGATAGATCGTTATGGGGCCAGACGACAAACGGACGTTAAAATCACACATCGAGCGCGCTTCAATAATTTCATTACGTTGGTTGAATGTAAACGCTGGAAAGACCCAATAAGCAGAGATCGAGTCGATGTTTTGGCTGCTAGTATTGAAGCACTTGGTGCAAACAAAGGTGCCATTTTCACTACGACGGGCTTTGAGGCGGGCGCAATCGCTTATGCAAAGGGCAAAGGTATAGATCTTTTTTTAGTACGCGACCTAACCGCTGCAGAATGGGGATTACCGGGGAGGGAAATTTGTCTGCATCTGCATATAAACGCAGCTATTTTCATGAATATCAAGTTCGATGCAATGGCAATTCCGCTTATAAAAAACCCACCTACGTCTCTAGAAATCCATGTAGCTTTAAACAAGGAAATGGCTCTAGACCCTGACCTCGATTTATTTTCAATTAATACAGGGCAGCGTGGACCTAATCTAGTCAGTATTCTTGCGGATGCGCACGAAGCCATTCTTCACCGCCTAGGAAACTCTGTTGGTTTGTTGGAGAATGGTGAAGACATCACCCTTGAAATAATAGCCCCATGTGAGATAGACCTATCTCAGACCGAATTCCGCCAACTACGTCTCGCTTCTGCGGCAGTGGAAGTTAACAAAATTGGGTTTGCTCTACGGTGTCACATCAATCAGTCAACGATAAAAATTGATCGAGGGATAGACTTAGACTTTGCACTTATGATCGAAAGCCATGTAACTGATCAACGAATGGTAGCCCATCGCAAAATTAACTCTGCAGAAATTGCATTTGAAGTAACAAATACCACAACCTGCCCCAGTGACACTGATGACGACATTCTTCAAAACGGATCATTGGCGAGAGTACAGTGTTCCCCATATGTCGGCATAGACACGAAGGCAACAAAAACAGGATTGGCCGAAGACATTCTGAAGATAGTAGTAGAGACTGAAGGGGCAAAGCCGCAACTATCTTTATTTGTAGTAAAAAAACAAACCCATTAACACCTAACTCTGAGTCGTCATTTAATTTTCGGGGAGAAATATGTATGTCAGATAATTCTAGCGACAACCAGCAGAGCGGTGTATTCGCTAACGCTTTATTTGATGTGGAACATGCTTTAAGTATGTTTGCCTTAAGTTATTGTACGATTCCGGCTGCAGGCATTTACGATAAGGACGCCCTTAAGCCGTTGTCGGATGTTATTGCCACCTGCCACATATATATCATTGGGTACACTCCAATTATAAACTTCGCAAAGGCAGAACAGGACGGTGAAAAACTTACTCTAACGTTTAATATACTAAAAAATGATCACACAATAACTTACAACATACCAGGACTGAAGCTAATAGAAAATGAAGACATGCCTTATCTAGAGGATGCTAATGGGGATAGGTATTGGCCGTCAGTGGAGGAAATACAGATCCGGCTAAGCAATGAATCGAAGGCCGTTACGTTCAACGTAAAATATATTGGTCAAGCATATGGGAAAGATGGCTCTAGAAATGCTATGGATAGGCTTCTGAAACATGAGACCCTACAAAAAATAGCATTAAAAGGAGTACCTGATGGATACAAACTTACATTGCTAATGCTCGCAATTCAGCCAAACAACCAGCTATTCACTGTGATGAACCCGTTCGCTAAAAATGGTGACAGTGGCGAAGACCGGATAAAACAGGGGCTTGACAAGCTATATAACACCACCGAGGCCGAAAGGGTCTCATTGTACGAAGCGGCGTTAATAAAATACTTCTACCCAGAGTTCAACAAAGAGTTCAAAGATAGCTTTCCGTCGACAAATTTAAAAATCCTTCAAGATTGTTATAGCAAAGATTTTGGTGCGGTCGTAGCTGAAATTTGTATAGACGAACTACCTTTTGTACTATTCTCTGATAAAGTTAAGCCTAAGCTTTATCATGTAGCCAAACACAACTTGCATAAAGATGAAGATAGAAGAATGTTTTTTGGTATTTGATATTCACAGCACTTCGTAGAAATTGATTATCAGGGGAATGCTTTTGATATGCAGTTGCGGGGAAGGGATTCGAATCCCTTACCACATTCCTTCTGACCGCTCCAGACCAATAAAACCGCCACTTTTTGGGGGCTGCATTTGGCGTACTGAAAAATGGGGACGGACTTATTTATTCGTAGCGATCCAATCGATTTTTCCCAACAAACAAAAGGGGAAGGATCTATTTTCCTCATAGAAAACAAATCCGTCTCCTTAAACTTCTGAACCTTCAGATAAGACGCTATAGACCGACTTGTTAGACGTTGTAGGCCTTTGTTATTTTTATAGCCGCAACAGTTATAACCATCGCCGCTAAAAGCAAGATAACGCTCCACTGAAGTACAGCCAGTTTTTTCTTGAGCGGCGCGGGAAAACTATTTAAGCCATCAATGCTGACCCCGCCGTGCTTAAGGTAAATACCTGGGAAAGTAACATTTCCCGATATACCACCTACCAGTAACAGTTTCCCCCAGGGACCAGCGTGCCGGAGTGGTGCGCGATTCATTACAGCAGAGCAATTTTTTAGACGCTCCAACATCTCGTCCATTCGCGCACATGCTAAATGTAGGCATATGCCGATCCAAATGAATAAACCAAGAAGAACAGCACCAAACGAAAGGACGGAAAGATCATATGCGGAGTTAACTAAATTCATCTGCTTTTCTCATAAAAACAAAGGGGACAGATTTATTTACTTGTCTATCTCGCTGAATCCTCCCATCCCTGTGTCCATCAGCCCTGAACAATCGCAGGAAGACTTAAAATAAATGAGACGGATCTATTTTTCTCAAAGAAAATAAATCAGCCCCTTTCTCTGTTAAATGCAGACGTGGAGGTAAAAGCTGATATCAGCAACGAGGGGACAGATTTATTTTACTCAGAAAATAAACCCGTCCCCTTTCCCAAGGCTCGTATCGAACTAAGATCCTTATACCTGCTACCGCTTCAATACTTGCCTAACACTATCCGACTAATCTAAGCCTCAGCATCCGTCTCCGCCTCCGCCTCCGCCTCCGCCTCCGTCAAACCCAAAGTACTTGGCGAGTCAATTTTTATCAATTCAGGCTTTCGTCTTTTTGGATAGTCCTCCCAGAATACTGAATATTCACTTCGCTCTTGCAGCCAAAACATTAGTTGAGAATTTGGATAACCAAGCAAATTCCCTGGAGCTATAACTACAGGATGATTATACATTTGACCTGGCAACCCAGAAGCGAAATGAGGACCAAATGTTATTAGCTCCCTATTAGCGTAATCAGTGTATGCATACTCCACAACACCATATCTATTTTCTTTCTTTGAAGTCAGCCAAAACTGCTTAGGGAAATATCGATTAATATCGGCACTTTCAAGTGCCTGGGACAACCGTGCCGCACATGCAATCATTCTGTCCGCATCAGGGAAATTATATTCGTCTCTATGGTGGTCAATACCATTTCGAATCGAGGCTAAACCTGCCTGGTGAATCAGTCGCGAAATAGACAAAAAACCTTCTTTATGCTTTATAAGTTCTGTTAAGTCAGTATCCGCCCAAAGCTGCGTATGACGAAATGGGAACGGTCTAAGCTTATCGTCATTATAATGCGGAAGATCACTATCTGGCTTTTTCAAAAAATCCCGATTTTCATCTTCTAGAGATTCAATCCAAACAGCGGTTTTATTTAGGTACTGCAATAACGTGCCAAGAGCATTATTACCCTTGGGAGACCAAGAAACTACAACTTCATCCCCTTCCTGCTTGAAGCCAAGCGCGTGACTCACACTACGTCGAGCAACATCTATGTCGTAGTGAAACCTATTGGCAGCAAAGTGATCATTATGAAGCAACCAAACATTGTAAGATATGAAACTATCAAGAAACTCCTCTAATGATACAAACAGGTTAACTCCGACGGACCGTATTGCCTCACGATCGTTTTCTGTATCGATCGACGGAATGGACAATAACTTTTCATTAAAATCACTAAGCCTTGACTTAAGCCGTTTCAAGGTATCGCTGTATCCTGAGGGATTAAACCCCAGCTTCCAAAGCATTTTTTCTACCGAAATATCATCACTCGAGGTGACATGGCTCAATGCGAGCTTCACTTCAGTGCATATTCTCTTCGTCAAAGCTGCGCTGGACAATACAAGCTCTTTAACTACTACTTCTGGCCCTTTATCCCTAATGTAATTGAATAGTGATTCTCGAGGGCTTTTCCCGCCAGCCTGCCGAAGTTTCCACGCAAGTTCATTTAACACACCTTCAGACTCGTAAGCCTGCCAAATAAGAGCGGATAAATTTGAAATTGCATTCGGTTGATAAGAACGTATACCTAGCACAGATAGCTCAGAGCGTTGGTCTTGCCCTCTTCCGGCAGCACTAAATTCCGGCCGCCTTATATCACCTAGTGGTATTTTTATTACTTTTTTCGCTACTAACTCATCAACGTATTCTACTAGCGAGCCATCATCCAAATACATTAGCAGTTGCAGTTGCTCTTCCGGTGTTAATCGGCTTGCTACTTCATCCGGAGATCCTTCGCTATTTGATTTTTTCCTTGGGGGCTTTGACAAAATCTGCCTAAGTGCTAGCTTACCAACTCCCCTGAGCGCATGCGCAGTTAACGCCAATCTTTCTTGACCAACAATGCAGTCCGCAATCATCTCAATTACATCTGAATATTTTCGCCCATTCTCCCAGCGCGAATCCCTATGACGCCATTTTAGTTCCTCTTTCCATTCAGAGGGGGGACCAAATTCATCAATAGCTTGCCTATTAATCCCGCGAAAAATTCGATTGATTGCGGTTTGATGCGGTAATAAATCCACGTGATGTATCGTATTACAACCCGTATCTTCACAGTGCCACAACGGAAGTTTTAGATTTGGATATATCGCTCTAGGTTCAGTCGAGGTTATGATCCCAAATGGTCCTATAACGGTATTACCAACCTGATATACCCCCTTAGGAGTTCCCTCGAGGAGCTTATCTACGTCATGCGGCAACAGGTGATTTGGCCTGTTGATTTGCGCAAGATCATGGAATCGATCATATAAGCACCTTCCAAATCGATACGGAAGGCGTATTCGCCCACTCAAAATCTCTCTTTCTAAAAGAGCTGCAACCCCTTCAATATCTGAATGTTCATGTGAGAAAAAAACATCGTGATGATTAAACTTAGAAAATAAGGCTAAATAAAAATCCGCCTCTTCCCCGTCAATATAAGTCTCTCTAACTGAGCTAGCAAACAGTTCGCCTTTTTCGCAAAGCTTTAACAAAACCGGCCAGCTTTTATCAGCAGTGTATCCTTCAGGATAAACTGCATTTTTCCACAACACACTTAGTGAAAAGGCTTTTTCGAGAGAGTCAACTCCCTCCACTGTTTCTAATTCTACAGCGATATCAACATTTGATTTCCACATATAATTTCCCTATTTCCGTGAGATCGGCCGCTACAATTGGCAATTGGCAATTGGCAATTGGCACGCCAATGCCCGGAGTACTTGGAAAAGGTGACAGATCTATTTTATTTTCGAACAAATAAATCCGCCCCCTTCCCAAGAATCTATAAATCCTCTGGCAGCGCGGCAATCAATTCTTTAGGATCCTTACCACTTTGAAGCTCATTCCAAACCACTAGAATCACATTATTATTTCTAACCAACCAATCGCTGACGTCGGAGTCATATTTTTTATCTAGGTTCCCTTCAATTCTCGCGCCATCTTTAACTCGATAGCTAGCGACATGATGACGACGACCGTAATCGACATGTACATGGGGCATGGAGTGGCCTACTTCTTGATAAATTTTGACCTTCAGTAGTTTTCGCTTGGCCAATAGAGCCTCGACGAACCCAGAGTTCGAACTCCGGACAGACCCCGTAATTAAATCAGTCTGTGCCAGTAGACGTTGCAACTCATACAGCTCGGCTTTCAATTTCATGTTTAAACTCTAATATTTATGAAGTTTTGCAAAAAATCGACAAACTCAATCAACCCTGGACGTCACATGAAAACTAGAATGCTTCCACAGGTTTCTTGGCCGCCTGAATAATCTTATTAGCCTCTAACCGCGGAAACGAAAACCGGATCAACACCCCCGCATCAGCTCCCTCACCCGCAAGTACCAACTCAGCAGACCGGATATTTTCAGGCGATGCGTTCAGCGCGCTAACCGCATTCGCCTGCCCTTTGGCATTCACACCTTCCAGAAACGTATAGGTCAGACTCTCGGAGGTAAGGCCGACCTGTTCAAAGTTGGATAACTTCGCTGTTAACTCGTCTTTACTACTCACTTTCTTCGCAACTTCAATCACGTCCAGCATTGACTTATCATCGGTCATGGAAACCAAAGTGAACGTCTTGGAAAGCCCTGCAATGGCTTTGCCATACAAATCCTGATCGAACGGGCTGATTAACGACACCATGATCAGCTTGTCACCCGAAAACACCAACGCCACGGTGAATTTCTCTTCCAGGAAGTCGACGTCGTCGATGCACCTGGCCGTGCCGCCGACATCCTCGGAGCAATCGTAGTAGCCAGCGGCTTCGGTGTAACTCGCGAGAGGAGATTGATAGACGTAATTCTTGAAGAGCTTTTCTTCGGCGGCGGCGCTTTGCGCGAATGCAAAAATGCCGGCGGCGGCGAAAGCAAATGACGCGATTCTCGTCAGCATAGGATCCCTTCCTCAAACAGCTCACTAGTTAGTAGCCAGATGCTATCAGTACGTCTTGTAGCTGTCTCGCTCAATCCCACAGCTACGCGTGCTCATCGCAATAGGACTCGCCTAAGCCCTGCAACCCCAATCCTGATAAACTCCCCACCTCCCAGCCCCACCCATCTCAGAACCGCCAATGCCCCCAATCACCGCCACACCCGCCCCGCTCTCCCGCCGCTTCTCCGTCGCCCCGATGATGGATTGGACCGACCGCCATTGCCGTTTTTTCCTGCGCCTGCTCTCCAAGCACGCCCTCCTCTACACCGAAATGGTCACCACCGGCGCGCTGCTCAACGGCGATCACGACCGCTTCCTGCGTCACAACGAAGCCGAACACCCGCTCGCCCTGCAACTCGGCGGCAGTGTGCCGCTGGATCTGGCGATGTGTGCACGCATGGCGCAGGAGCACGGTTACGACGAGGTGAATCTGAATGTCGGCTGCCCGAGTGATCGGGTGCAGAACAATATGATCGGTGCGTGCCTGATGGGGAATCCGCAGTTGGTGGCTGATTGTGTGAAGGCGATGCGGGATGCGGTGTCGATTCCGGTGACGGTGAAGCATCGGATCGGGATTAATGGGCGGGACAGTTATGAGGAGTTGTGTGATTTCGTCGGCACGGTTCGGGATGCCGGGTGCACGAGTTTTACGGTGCATGCGCGGATTGCGATTCTGGAGGGGTTGTCGCCGAAGGAGAACCGCGATATTCCGCCTCTGCGTTATGACGTGGCGGCGCGGTTGAAGACGGATTTTCCGGAGTTGGAGATTATTCTCAACGGCGGGATCAAGACGCTGGAAGCCTGTCACGAGCATTTGCAGACGTTCGACGGCGTGATGTTGGGTCGTGAGGCCTATCACAACCCTTATGTGATGGCTGAGGTGGATCAGCAACTGTTCGGTAGCACGGCGCCGGTGATCAGCCGGGCCGAGGCTCTGGCGCAGTTGCGGCCTTATATAGCCGCGCATATCGATGCGGGCGGCTCGATGCACCACATCACTCGGCATGTGCTGGGACTGGGCACCGGGTTTCCGGGGGCGCGCAAGTTTCGGCAGTTGTTGTCGGTGGATATTCACAAGGCAAAAGAGCCTTTGGTGTTGCTGGACCAGGCGGCGGAGTTGCTTGAGGGGCGTTAACGGTCGCTTGGGTTGAACCTGTGGTCTGATTTGGCATCGTATTTACCGATACCGCGCCCCGCCTTTCAAACAGCCGTTTTCCGGATGTTGCCGCTGGGGCCCTCGATACGTACACGCACCCTTGAGTGGCTGTCAGCGCTCGGGTAATGTCATTAGACCCATAGGACAGAGCACGCCCATGACTTCCAAGCTGGAACAACTCAAACAAATGACCACCGTAGTTGCCGACACCGGCGACTTCGAAGCTATCGCTCGCGTTAAACCCGTGGACGCTACCACCAACCCTTCCCTGCTGCTCAAAGCGGCGGCCATTCCCGGTTATGCCGAGTTGCTGAACGCTTGCGTCAGCGACTGCAAGGGCGATGTGGGCCTGGCCAGCGACCGTTTTGGCGTTGCGGTAGGGCAAGAAATCCTGAAAGTGATCCCTGGCCGCATTTCCACTGAAGTGGATGCGCGCCTGTCGTTCGACACTGACGCCGTATTGAAGCGTGCGCACCGTCTGATCGAACTGTACGACAAGGCCGGTATTGGCCGTGACCGCGTGCTGATCAAGATCGCTTCCACCTGGGAAGGCATCCGCGCTGCCGAAATCCTGGAAAAAGAAGGCATTCAGTGCAACCTGACGTTGCTGTTCTCGTTCGCTCAGGCTGCAGCGTGTGCTGACGCCGGGGTATTCCTGATTTCGCCGTTCGTGGGTCGCATCTACGACTGGTACAAGAAAGCCAACGGCAACGACTACACCGGCGCGGATGATCCGGGCGTGCAGTCGGTGACGCGCATCTACAACTACTACAAGGCCAATGACTACAAGACTGTGGTCATGGGCGCGAGCTTTCGTAACCTGAATCAGATCGAGCAGCTGGCCGGTTGCGATCGCCTGACCATCAGCCCGGATCTGATTGATAAGCTGGCGGCGGATACTGGCAAGCTGGAGCGCAAATTAGCCCCGGGTCATGCCGGTGAAGCTCGTTTGAACTTGAATGAAGCGCAGTACCGTTGGTTGTCCAACGAGGATGCGATGGCGACCGAGAAACTGGCTGAAGGTATTCGTCAGTTCGCTCGCGACCAGGAAAAGCTTGAGGCGCTGTTGCAAGCCAAGCTGTGATCTAGTTCAAGGCAATGCAAAAAGGGCGAACCTTAATGGGTTCGCCCTTTTTTATGCGTTGAATTTGGGTATTGGATGGGCTTCGCACTGAAGGATGTGGTGCTTGTTATGGCGCCATCGCGGGCAAGCCCGCTCCCACAGGGGATTTGTGATGGATCGCGATAGTGTTTACGACTGAGGTTATGTGGGAGCTGGCTTGCCTGCGATAGGGCCTGTAAGGCCCACATCACTTTCAGGTGATCAGTGACGCTCGAGCGCATTCACCAGATCATGAAACGCTTCACGATTGGAGTCGTTCAACCCCATGAGGATCTTGTGCGCTTCAAGCACTTTGATCCGCACCACTTCTTCGGACTGATCCTGGTCTGGCAGGTCGGTCAGGCACTCAGGGCACGGGATCGGGCGGTCAACGATGTTGAACACTTGCTCGAAGCCCATGGACTGCAGCAGACGGGTGATGTCTTCGTGGGTGGTGACGACGGTCGGCAGCAAGCCGACCTTTTGCCGCGACAGGATCGACAGCTTGGCCAAAAGGCCAAGGGTGGTGCTGTCGATGCTGCGGGTTTCGGTCAGGTCGATCACGATCGCGTTGAAGTTCAACGCCGTGAAGATCCGCTCAATAGTCGCATCCAACGCCGAGCACAGGGTCAGGCGAACTTCACCGACGAACTTCAGGACGAAGGTGCCATCCTGCTCGGCGAACTGGATTCTACCGGTACTCATTAAAGATTCCTGCTCAACACCAACAGGGCGATATCATCCGGCATCTCCCCTAGCGTGGCCAATCCAAAAACCTGCCGCAGACCATCCAGGCTGCCGCCCGCTGCCTTGACCCGTTGGGGCAAAGCCGCTTCTTTTTCTTTGAGTGTAGGTTCTGGCAAAAGGTCCAGAATGCCATCGGACATCAGCGTCAGGCTGAACGTCGACGGCAGCTCCAGTACGTGGTCTTCGTAGGTGGCTTCATTGAAGAGGCCCACCGGCAGACCACGCCCTTCCAGATAACAAACACTGTCTGGCGTGTACAACACAGGCAACGGCAAATGACCGCCGATGCTATAGGTCAACAAACCTGTCTCCTCGTCGATGACTCCACCGACCATTGTGACGTGTTTACCCAGCTTACAACTGATCAGGCCTCGGTTGATATGACCAAGAACCTCTGAAGGCTTGAATTCCGGCAATGTACCGCTGCGCTTGGACTCGAACAGCAAGCGCGTGGTCATGAACTTCAGCAACACGGTAACGAAGGCTGAAGAGGCGCCATGACCGGAAACGTCCGCCAGGTAGAAGGCTACCCGACGCTCGTCGACCCGAAAGTAGTCGACGAAATCACCCGACAGGTACAGCGACGGAATGATCTGGTGAGCAAACTGGAACTCGTTGATGGTCCAGGGACTGACCGGCAGCATGTTCATCTGCACCTGGCGACCGGCGTTCTGGTCTTCCTGGAGCAGGTTCAGGCTGGCGGCGAGCTCGCGGTTGGCCTTTTCCAGCTTCTCGCGGTAGCGCTGGTTTTCCAGCAGCAGGCGCGCACGATCCAGGGCCCGGCGCACAGAGTGCTCGAGCACAGCCAGATCTTCGAGAGGCTTGATCAGGTAGTCCGCCGCGCCCAGGCGCAGGGCCTCGACCGCGTCGTTCATCACGCCGGCGCCCGAAACCACGATCACCGGGGTTTGTGGCGACAGCTCGGTGACCTGGCGAATGAGTTCGAGTCCGCCCATCTGTGGCATGCGCAGATCGCAGATGACCAAGTCGGGCTTGTCTTGCTCGAATACCTGAAGACCCTGCTGGCCATTGCTGGCCTGCAAGACGCTGAAACCACTGTCTTCCAAATAGGCGGCGAGGCTCGCGCGCACTACTTCGTCATCATCGATTATCAGCAGCGTGGCACTGGTTTTTGGCATGTGGGCAAACGGCGCCAGAATTAGGTTGGCGTAGCAGGCAGGGGCTTTGTCCCGGCTCACACTACTGGATTCGCTTTCTAGCCTCTCTACTGCACTGTTTTCGAGCATTTGCCCTACACACAGGTACACCAGAGGTGCCCTTCTAAGGCGCAGACGGTACTCCCATCCGCGGGGCGTTTCAAGCTCACGCCGATGGTCGCTTGACGTCTTTCCATTTCAAATCACCGGGAGTTATAAGAACCGGCAAAACCGTAACGTAATGGAAGGTTCGAATCCATCAGTCAAACCGCCCCGGAAGCCAAACGAAAGAAGGCGGCCCACTGGCCGCCTTCTTCGTTTTACCGGTCGAGATCAAAAATCGTCTTCGACCTGGCCGTCTTTGACTTTGAATTCGCGGTTCTGCAAGTACGCATTGCGGATGAAGGTGTACTTGTCGCCGGTGATCAGCTTCTCGCTCGACAGCAGGTTGGCGCGGGTGTCGATGATGTTCAGGCCGAAGATCGAGTTACGCACGGGCACGTCGTTGATGTAAGGGTACGGGCCGGTGTAGCCGTCGACATACTTGGACGGCGCGTCACGCAAGGTGCTTGGGCCCAGAAGCGGCAGCATCACGTAAGGGCCGCTGCCTACACCCCAGTAGCCGAGGGTCTGGCCGAAGTCTTCGTCATTGCGTTGCAGGCCCATCTTGGTGCCCACATCAAAGAAGCCCAGCAGGCCGAAAGTGGTGTTGAAAATCAAGCGTGCGGTGTCGACGCCAGCGGCGGCCGGTTTGGCCTGCAAAATATCGTTGGCAAGGTTGGTGACTTCACCGACGTTGCGGAACATGTTGTGGATGCCGTCTTCAAGGAACTGCGGCGTCACGAACTGATAGCCCTGGGCCAAAGGCTTCAGCGCATACGTGTCGAGCACATCGTTGAACTTGTAGATCGGGCGGTTGATGCTTTCCCAAGGGTCGTCTTCCGAGGCTGCCTGGGCAACGAACGGAACCAGCAATACGCTGGTAAACACACAAAACTGAGCTAGATGATTGCTCCAGCGCATAGAAAAACTCCTTGGATTGTACTGGCGCGGGCGCTTGGCCCAAGCGTTAAGCGGGCTAGTATAAGACGGAAAAGCCGCTTTAGGCAGCTTGCGGATCATTCGTGATGATTGTGAGCGATTCACATCAGTGTCACTCAACTGTCACCGTCGCCCCCTAGCCTTGAGGCTATTTCAGGGACGTTGATATGCCGCACGCCGAAACCTTGCCCCACATTGCGCCCAACCTGACCGCCGTACTGTTCGGCCTCAGTGGTTGCCTGGTGGATTTCGGTGCCCGCACACGTGCACACGGCATCCCCTCTGCCATGCACGCCGAGGCCACGCCCGGCGCGCTGGATAGCCTGCGCAGCTTGCAGCATCAGCAGATTCCCTGTGCCTGGCTCGATGAACTCCCCCCTGCCCTCAGCCATTCCCTGGCCGCTGCCTTGCCTTCATGGATCAAACCCTCGCAACACCCCGAAACAAACAATCCATGGCCGGCACCGCACGCCTGCTGGCAAGCCTTGATGACGTTGAATGTTGAACGACTGGAGGGTTGCGTGCTGGTCAGCGGCGAACCGCGATTGCTGCAAGCGGGGCTCAATGCCGGTTTGTGGACGATTGGGCTGGCGTCCTGCGGCTCACTCTGCGGCCTGGCGCCCAACGAATGGCAGGCGCTGACTCAGCAGGAACGGGAATTCAAACGCGGCAAGGCAACGATGCAACTGTTCGGTCTGGGTGTGCATTCGGTGATCGATCACCTCGGTGAACTCGACACCTGCCTGGCCGACATCAGCCTGCGCCGGCTCAAGGGCGAAAAGCCCTGATCGAGATCATGCAGGTTGCGCGCGAGTGGATTAATCTAAAGGTCAAGCCATAGACCTTTGGCGTGCTGCTGCGGTCTATGCCAGTGCCTATCGATAAAAGGAAGAACGCCATGCCTGCCCGCGAACTGCAACAACAGCTCAATACTCTGCGCGAGCAATTGGAACAGAATCCACCGCTGACCGAAGCCGAGCGCGAAGACCTGCACGCGCTGATGCAACAAATCGAACTGGAAATTGAGCTGGAAACCAAAACCCAGGACTCCAGCCTCTCCGACAATGTGAACCTGGCCGTCGAGCGTTTCGAAATCGAACATCCAACCCTTGCTGGCACCTTGCGCAACATCGTGCAAGCCCTGGCCAACATGGGGATCTGAACCCGCTGAATACAAAAAAGCCCCGCTAGTGATAGCGGGGCTTTTTCATATCTGCAATTTGAAATGCGATCCCCTGTGGGAGCGGGCTTGCTCGCGAAGGCGGAGTGTCAGTCACCATTGATGTTGAATGTAACGGCCCCTTCGCGAGCAAGCCCGCTCCCACAGGGGTTATTTATTGACGGACCAGACGGTGGTTTGGCAGTTGAACGGTTTCAGTACTGCGATACGGGTTGATGTCCAACCCACCGCGCCGCACATACCGCGCATACACCGTCAATTTCTCCGGTTTCAACAACCGTTGCAGGTCGAGAAAAATCCGCTCCACGCACTGCTCGTGGAAGTCGGAGTGCTGACGGAAGCTCACGATGTATTCCAGCAAACTCGCGTGATCCAGTGCCGCGCCACGGTATTCCACCGCCACGCTGCCCCAGTCCGGCTGACTGGTGACCGGGCAGTTGGATTTGAGCAAATGGCTGTGCACGCTCTCCTCCACGATGCGTGATTCATCGCAACGCAGCAGTTCCGGACGCGGATGCTCATAGTTGCTGACGCTGATGTCCAGATCATCTATGCACACGCCCGGCAACGCCACGACGCCTTCGGCCTCGACGTCCTTCAGGCTGCGAATCCGCACGCCGACCGGTTTACCGGCAGCAGCCGACAGGTCTTTCGCCAACGTCGCCTCAAGGCTCGCGGTGTCGGCAAACGGTGTCTGGTTCAGGGAATTGAGGTACAGCTTGAACGACTTCGATTCGATGATATTCGGCGAATCCGCCGGGATACTGAATTCACCAATGGCCACCACTGGTTTGCCGGACGGCAACAGCCACGACAGCTCGAAGCAATTCCAGAAATCCACGCCCTTGTACGGCAGGGTTTCAGCCGTCAGGCCCAGCTCGGCCCATTTCGCGGTGCGCGGGATCGGGAACAGCAAGGACGGCGTGTAGGTGGCGATGTATTCGCTGGATTTGCCCAGCGGCGAGTGTTCGGCTGCGGGATGCATGGCGGAAACCTGACTGAAGAATCAGCGGATTCTACCAGCCTTTGCTCCCGCCTTTGAGTGCTTACTGACTGACAGTCAACTTGCCGACCATGCCAGCCTGGTAATGACCGGGGATGTTGCAGGCAAATTCCAGGTTTGTGGCCTTGGTGAAGGTCCAGGTCAGCTCGGCGGTTTTACCCGGTTCTACGAGCACGCTGTTAGGGTCGTCGTGCTTCATGCCGTGATCCATACCGGCCGTTGCGCCGTGGTCCATTTCCTTCATACCTGTAGGCGTCAGCATGCCGTTCTGCTGCATCTTCATCATTTCCTGCTGATGTTTGGCGTGCATTGCCGCATCACCGAGGTTGAATTCGTGCAACAACTGCCCTTTATTCACCAACACAAAACGAACCGTCTCACCGGCCTTGATATCAATCGCCTTGGGCGTGAACGACATGTCGCCCATGACGACTTCAACGCTGCGAGTCGCCTTTGCCGCCGGGGCCGGTTAGCCGAAGTCGTAGGTATGTGCCGGGGCAGCCCACGCTGGCGAGCTCAGCGCCAGCAAACACGCGACGCGCACCAGTGAATTGCGCAAAAACATAGTCGTACTCCAACAAGATAAGGTTCAGCCTGTGGAAAACTCTAAACTACTGCGACTGCCCGCAACCTGACAGCCAGATTACAACTTTGTCAGGTTGACCTGTATTAACGCTGCCCACGGTATAAAGCGTTCGTTCCATTTGCCTCGAGTCGCCCATGAAACTGCTGATCGTCGAAGACCAACCGAAAACTGGCCACTACCTGCGCCAGGGCCTGACCGAGGCCGGTTTCAACACTGAACTGGTGGCGGACGGCAGCACCGGCCAGCAACTGGCGCTGACCGGCGATTACGCCCTGTTGATCCTCGATGTGATGTTGCCCGGTCGCGATGGCTGGCAGATTCTGCAAGCGGTGCGCGGTGCCGGTCTCGACACGCCGGTACTGTTTCTGACAGCACGCGACGCGGTGGAGGACAGAGTCCACGGCCTCGAACTGGGCGCCGACGACTACCTGGTCAAACCGTTCGCCTTCTCCGAACTGTTGGCCCGGGTCCGCAGCCTGTTGCGCCGTGGTAACGCCACACCTCAGGAAACCAGCCTGCAACTGGCGGACTTACGTCTGGACCTGATCCGCCGCCGGGTCGAACGCAGCGGTCAACGCATCGACCTGACGGCCAAGGAATTCGCCCTGCTGGAAATGCTCCTGCGCAGGCAAGGCGAAGTCCTGCCCAAGTCGTTGATCGCTTCCCAGGTCTGGGACATGAATTTCGACAGTGACACCAATGTCATCGAAGTGGCGATCCGTCGTTTGCGCCTGAAGATCGACGATGAATTCCCGAACAAGTTGATTCACACCGTGCGTGGCATGGGTTACGTCCTTGAAGAGCGCCCCGCCTGATGCGTCGACTTTCGTTAAGCAGTCGACTGGCGCTGCTGTTTGCGGCGTGCACCGCCGTGGTGTCGCTGTTTGCCGGGGTGTTGTTCAGCCGGGCCAGTGAAGCGCATTTCGTTGAACTCGATCAACAGTTGCTGGACGGCAAGTTGATTGGTTTGCGTCGGGCACTTCATGACATTCAGTCGAGTGAAAGCGAAGTCAAACTGGCCGATGAATTGAGCCGACAGGCCGATCTGTCGCTGCGGATCACCGGTAGCGACGGCAAGCGCTGGTATGACAGCTCAACGCACCTGCCTCAGGCATTGCCGACCCAACCTGGCTTGTCCACGGTGAGCAGCGAAGGTACGGACTACCGCGTCCTCAACGCTCCGTTGTACCTCGACAAACCTGACTCGCCGCAGTTGACCTTGCTGCTGGACATCACCCATCACCAGCACTTTCTGCAACGCATGCAGCACCTTATCTGGCCGACGGTCGGTTTGTCAGCACTGGCCACTGCCCTGCTCGGTGCCTGGGCCGCGCGCAGTGGGTTGCGGCCGTTGCGGCGCATGAGTGCGGTTGCCAGTGGCGTTTCAGCGCAGTCGCTCAATGCCCGCTTGCCCGAAGAAAATATGCCGCCAGAACTCGCGGAAATGGCCCACAACTTCAATGCCATGCTCAGACGCCTCGACGACTCTTTTCAGCGGCTCTCGGCCTTCTCCGCCGACATCGCCCATGAATTGCGCACGCCGTTGTCGAACCTGCTGACCCATACCCAAGTCACCCTCACCCGCCCACGCCCCATCGAGGATTACCGAGAAGCACTGCACAGCAACCTCGAAGAACTGCAATGGATGGCGCAACTGGTCAACGACATGTTGTACCTGGCCAAGGCTGACCACGGATTGTTGATGCCCAAGCGCGAACCGCTGGAGCTGGCTGAAGAAGCGGATTTATTGCTGGAGTTTTTTGCGCCGTTGGCGGAGGACGCTCAGGTCAGGTTGAGTCGTGAAGGCAGTGCGCGCATGGAGGGCGATCGCAGCATGTTGCGTAGGGCGCTTTCCAATTTGCTGGACAATGCGTTGCGGTTTACGCCGGTCGAAGGCGAGGTTCGGGTGCGGATTATTGATCAGCCTAAGGGATTGAGTCTGACGGTCGAGAACTGCGGCGACGGAATTGACGGGGCGTTGCTGCCGCGTTTATTTGATCGCTTCTACCGGGCTGATCCGGCACGCCAGGAAGGCAGTAGTGAACATGCGGGGCTGGGATTGGCGATCACTCAATCGATCATCCGCGCCCATGGCGGGCAGATTCGCTGTGAATCGGATAACGGGTGGACGCGGTTTGTGATTGAGTTGCCCAAGGGAGATTGAGGCCAGCAGGACTGGCCCCTTCGCGAGCAAGCCCGCCCCCACATTGGATTTGAGTCGTTCACGAATGTGTGGCTCAACTCGGTCAAATGTGGGAGCGGGCTTGCTCCGGGCGGCGTTCCGACGAAAGCGGCCTATCAGACTACGAATACCGCAACGCGGTAGCCGGCTCGACTTTCGCCGCACGCCATGCCGGGTAAACGGTGGCGAGGAAGCTCAGAATGAACCCGGCGGAGCAGATCAACACCACATCCGCACCCTGCAGTTCGGACGGTAAGTTACTGACGAAGTACACGTCGGAACTGAAGATGTGCTGCCCGCTGACCCGCTCCATCCAGCCCACCAGCTCACTGACGTTCAGCGCCGCAATCACGCCGAGCACACCACCAATCAACGTACCGACAACCCCGATCACGGTGCCCTGCACCATGAAGATCGCCATGATCTGCCGCGGCGTGGCGCCGATGGTACGCAGGATCGCGATGTCCGCGCCCTTGTCGTTCACCACCATGATCAGGGTTGCGATGATGTTGAACGCCGCCACGGCGACGATCATCAACAGCAGCAGGCCAATCATGGTTTTTTCCATCTTCATCGCACTGAACAGACTGCCCTGCGTGTGGGTCCAGTCATCAGCCTTGTAAGCGGTGCCCAGCCCGCCAGCAATATCACTGGAAACCTTCGGCGCAGCGTACAAATCCTTCACCGCCAGGCGCACGCTTTGCACCTGATTCGGCGCCCAGTGCTGCATCTGCGCGGCATCGGCCACGTGGATCAGCGCCATGGAGCCGTCCAGTTCGGCGCCGACCTTGAACACGCCGACCACGTTCAACCGCTGCATGCGCGGGGTGATGCCGCCCGGTGCAGTGCTGACTTCCGGCACGATCAGGGTGATCTTGTCGCCGACGTTCAAGCGGAAGCGACGTGCCGTGATCTCGCCGATCACCACGCCGAACTCACCCGGCTTCAAGGCATCGAGACGCCCCTGAACAATGTGCTGGGCGACGATCGACACCTTGCCTTCCAGCGCCGGATCAACGCCGCTGACCTGGATCGGCTGCATCGTCCCCTTGTAGGACAGCATGCCTTCCATCTCGGTGAACGGCACGGCGGCCGTCACTTCAGGATTCTTCATGGCCGCCGCAGCGACGGGCTGCCAATCGTCGATCGGGTTCACGCCGACGATAGTCGCGTGAGGCACCATGCCGAGGATGCGCGAGCTCATTTCACGCTGGAAACCGTTCATGACCGACAACACCACGATCATCGCCAGCACGCCCAGGGCGAGGCCGATCATCGAGGTCATCGAGATGAAGGAAACAAAGCGATTGCGGCGCTTGGCGCGGGTATAGCGCGCGCCGATAAAGATCGATAACGGTCTGAACATTCGCTGGGCACCGTATAAAAATAAAAGACCCGACGTACTGTTCAGTACGCCGGGTTTCGGCCAATCAGATGGGCGTCAGGTAACCTTCCTGCAAATGCAGGACGCGATCCATCTGGCGAGCCAGGTTCATGTCGTGAGTCACCACCAGGAACGCCGTGCGCATCGAAGTGCTGAGTTCCAGCATCAAATCCTGAATGCCCTGGGCGGTGTGGGAGTCGAGGTTACCGGTCGGCTCGTCGAGCATCACCAGGCCTGGGTTGTTCACCAGGGCGCGGGCGATGGCCACACGCTGACGTTCACCACCGGACAATTCGGCCGGTTTGTGTTCCAGGCGATGCCCCAGCCCTACCCGCTCCAGCAATGCCGTCGCACGCTGACGCGCTTGCGGGATAGCCGTCTTGCCGATCAGCAGCGGCATGCAGACGTTTTCCAGCGCGGTGAACTCAGGCAGCAAGTGGTGGAACTGGTAAACGAAACCCAGCGACCGATTGCGCAGCAAACCGCGAGCCTTTTCGTTCAGCGCCGACAGCTCTTCACCGGCCAGCCAGACGCTGCCCTTGGTCGGCGTATCGAGGCCGCCCAGCAGGTTGAGCAAGGTACTTTTGCCCGAGCCCGACGTACCGACAATCGCCACGCGCTCACCCGGATGCAGCTCCAGCTGCAGACCGGCCAGAACCTCTACCGATTCCGGGCCTTCCTCGTAGGATTTGCCCAGGTCGCGGCAGCTCAAGATTGCTTTATCACTCATGCCCAACTCACTCATAACGTAGCGCCTCCGCAGGCTGGGTGCGCGCGGCACGCCAGGCTGGATACAGGGTGGCGAGGAAACTCAGGACCAACGCGGCGGCGCAGACCATCAACACATCCTGGCTCTGCACTTGCGACGGCAGGTAATCGATGAAGTACACGTCGGCGTTGAGGAATTTGTGCCCGATCAGACCTTCGAGGGCCGATATCGCGGCGCTGACGTTCTGCGCGGCGAAGATCCCGACCACGGCGCCGATCAGCGTCCCGACCACACCAATGACGGTGCCCTGCACCATGAAGATCGCCATGATCGAACCCGGTGTGGCGCCAAGGGTACGCAGAATCGCGATGTCGCCCTTCTTGTCGTTCACCACCATCACCAGCGTGGAAATAATATTGAATGCAGCAACGGCGACGATCAGCAGCAACAGCAAACCGATCATGGCTTTTTCCATGCGGATCGCCTGATACAGATTGCCGTGGGTGCGTGTCCAGTCGCGGGCATAGAAATGGTCTTCGCCGAGTTGCTGCGCGATGGTCCACGCGACGCGTGGCGCCTGGAACAGGTCGTCGAACTTCAGGCGGATGCCCTGGACCTGATCCGGTTTCCAGCGATGCAGCTTGGCCAGATCCTGAAGATTGGTGATGCCCAGATAGCCGTCCAGTTCACCGGCGCCGACATGGAAGATGCCGACCACGGTAAAGCGTTTCATGCGCGGGAACATCCCGGCCGGGGTCACGGTGACTTCCGGCGCCACAAACGTCAGTTTGTCGCCGATCGCCGCACCCAGCTTGGCCGCGGCCTTGTCACCGATGACGATGCCGAAACTGCCCGGCGCCAGGTCGTCGAGTTTGCCCTGCTGCATGAAGTTATCAATGATCGAGACCTGCCGTTCCAGCGCAGGGTCGATGGCATTGAGCAGGACCTTGGAGACTTTGCCGTTGTTGGTCAGCAAACCCTGCATCTGCGTAAACGGCGCAACGGCCGTCACCTGCGGGTTCTGCTTGACCTTGGCGGCCAGGCTTTGCCAGTCGCTGATCGGTTCACCGGACTCGATGGTCGCGTGGGGCACCATGCCCAGCACGCGGGTGCGCATCTCATGATCGAAGCCGTTCATGACCGACAGCACCACGATCATCACGACCACGCCAAGGGCGAGTCCGATCATCGAGGTCAGGGAAATGAATGACACAAAATGATTGCGACGCTTTGCACGGGTATAACGCGTGCCAATAAATACGAAGAGAGGTCTGAACATGTCGGGGCTTGTTCGGAGGGAAAAGGAACGTCCTTGTGGCGGGGGTCGATAACCAGCTTTACACTCAGACCACCGCCGCTACCATGGGTTCGCCATGTCGACATTAGATGAAGAAGATCGCCGCGAATACTACCGTATCGAGGACACGATCGCACTGGAAATTCGGCCCCTGTCCGCACCCGAAGCCGCAGGCCAGGATGTGTTGCAGGATGCTTCCCCACTGTTCAACTTGCTCAGCGAGCTGCACCTGAGCGAATTCGAGTCACAGCACCTGTTGCGCCAGATCAGTGAGCGCGACCGGAATCTCGCCGCATTCCTGAAATCCCAGAATAAACGCATCGATTTGCTGAGCCAGGTGATCGCAATCACCGTACTCGGGCAGATCGGCGAGCCGCAGCCGGTGATCATTTCCGAAGGCGGGATCGAATTTCAGCATCCGACGCCCATTGCCGAGGACGCGCACCTGTCGGTCAAACTGGTGCTGATGCCGCAAGCCCTCGGCCTTTTGCTGCGAGCCCGGGTCACCCATTGCGATCGCAAAGGCGACGGCTACGACGTCGGCACCGAGTTCGAATACCCGACCGATGCCCAGCGCCAATTGCTGGCCCGCTACATTTTGCAGAAGCAGGCCCAGGAACGACGCCTGGCCCGCGAACAAAACGAATCAGGCATTTAATTTAAGGAAGAACCGTGACTCTCATCTACGGCCATCGCGGCGCCAAGGGCGAAGCACCGGAAAATACGCTGACCAGTTTTCAGCAATGCCTCAAGCACGGCGTGCGCCGCTGCGAACTGGACCTGCACCTCTCCATGGACGGCGAGTTGATGGTCATCCACGACCCGACGCTCAAGCGCACCACCGACCGTCGCGGCAAAGTCGTCGAGCACACGGCGGCCGAGCTGGTGACCTACGACGCGCGCACTGGCGGACCAGGCTGGATCAAACCGTGCCCGATTCCAACACTGGAAGAACTATTCGAGAAATGCGATTTCGAGCACTGGCAACTGGAAGTCAAAAGCGCTTCGCGCACCCGCGCTGCGACTACCGTGCTGGCGATTCGCGAAATGGCTCAGCGTTTCGGCCTGCTCGACAAGGTCACGATCACCTCGAGTTCGCGGGAAGTATTGAAAGCTGCGCTGGACTTCGTGCCGGATGTGTCCCGCGGACTGGTGGCCGAGTACGCCTGGCTCGACCCGCTAAAGGTCGCGCAAAGCTATGGCTGTGAGATTCTGGCGCTGAACTGGACCCTGTGTACGCCGGAACGCCTGCAGAAGGCGCAGCGCCAGGGGCTGCATGTGTCGGTATGGACAGTCAACGAGCCCGCGCTAATGCGCAGACTCGCCGACTTCGGCGTTGACAGCCTGATTACAGACTTTCCCGGTTTGGCCAGCGCCACGCTCGAGAATTGCTGAAATCGGTCTCCCCGGCCGGCTCAGGCCACCGGCCGGAGCCGCTCAAAAAAGCCGGTTGAGGCCATCGTACGCCGCTACCCGATAGGCTTCGGCCATGGTCGGGTAGTTGAACGTCGTGTTGACGAAGTACTTCAGCGTGTTCAGTTCGCCCGGCTGGTTCATGATCGCCTGACCAATGTGAACGATCTCCGACGCCTGATAACCGAAGCAGTGAACACCCAGCACTTCCAGGGTTTCGCGGTGGAACAGAATCTTCAGCATGCCCTGAGGCTCGCCGGCGATCTGTGCACGCGCCATGCCCTTGAAGAACGCCTTGCCCACTTCGTACGGCACCTTGGCCTGAGTCAGCTCCTGCTCGTTCTTGCCGATCGAGCTGATCTCCGGAATGGTGTAGATGCCGGTTGGCACGTCGTTGACGAAGCGCCAGCTATGGTTGTCAACGATGCTGCCAGCGGCCGAACGACCCTGGTCGTGAGCAGCACTGGCCAGGCTCGGCCAACCAATCACGTCACCGGCGCCGTAGATGTTCGGCTTGCAGGTACGGTAGGCCTCGTCCACTTCGATCTGACCACGGCTGTTGACCTTCACGCCGATGTTTTCCAGACCCAACTGATCAGTGTTGCCGGTACGGCCGTTGCACCAGAGCAAGGCGTCGGCCTTGATCTTCTTGCCGGACTTGAGGTGCAGGATCACGCCGTTGTCCACGCCTTCGACGCGGTCGTAGTCTTCGTTATGGCGAACCGTGATGTTGTTGTTGCTGAAGTGATAGCTCAGGGCCTGGGAAATTTCCGAGTCGAGGAAGCTCAGCAACTGACCGCGGTTGTCCACCAGTTCAACCAGTACACCCAGACCGCTGAAGATCGACGCGTACTCACAACCGATCACGCCGGCGCCGTAAACGATGAGTTTGCGCGGGGTGTGGCCGAGGCTGAGGATGGTGTCGCTATCGTAGATACGCGGGTGGTGGAAATCGATGTCCGCCGGACGATACGGACGCGAACCGGTGGCGATGATGATGTGCTTGGCAACAAGCTTCTCCACAACACCGTTGGCGCAGACCACTTCAATGGTTTGCTCATCAGCGAAGCTGCCGGTGCCGAAGAACACGTCGACGCGGTTACGAGCGTAGTAGCCGGTGCGCGATGCGACTTGTTTGGAGATGACTTTTTCGGCGCTTTTCAACACGTCCGGGAACGAGAACCACCGTGGCTCACCAATGGCCCGGAACATCGGGTTGGTGTTGAACTGCATGATCTGCCGGACCGAGTGACGCAGTGCCTTGGACGGGATGGTGCCCAGGTGGGTGCAGTTGCCGCCGACCTGGCGACGGCTATCGACCATCGCCACCTTGCGCCCTGCTTTGGCGGCGTTCATTGCCGCGCCTTCTCCCGCCGGGCCGGAACCCAGCACCACCACGTCGTAGTTGTAGACAGCCATGCATACTCCTCAGAACAGGCCGCGGCGCCCTCGGCACCTGCGGCTAAATCACGCCGATCTGCGGCGTGAAGGAACAATTTGGGGCCAGTGCAGAACCCGGACACAGTCTATATAAGCGTCAACGCCGCGCACATTAACCCTTGGTCGCGTCGTAGGCTACTTTTGCCTGCACTACAACGCCAGTCTTTGCTGCTTGAATCGCTGCGATCACTCGGTTTTTCCGCCACTCAGGCGTTCAAAAGCCTGCGTGGTTCGTGTGACGAATCCTGTATCGGCACGAATCACAAAGAATGCACCGATGTCATGCGTTTGGGCATAGTCCCAACCCCTTTCGGGACCCAGAATCAGCAACAGCGTCGATAAGCCATCGGCCATCAACGCTGAAGGATGAATCACCGTGACTGACGCCAGGGTGTGTAGGACCGGCGCCCCGGTGCGGGCATCGAAGGTGTGGGAATAACGCCGACCGTCCTGCTCGAAATAGTTGCGGTAGTCGCCGGAAGTGGAAACGCCATAGCCGTCGACGGCGATGATGCGCTCGGCCACTTGCTGGTCGTCGCGGGGCTCTTCCAGGGCGACGCGCCACGGTGAACCGTCGAGTTTTTTGCCGGCAGCCTTGAGTTCGCCGGTGGCTTCGGCGAGGTAGTTGTGGATGCCCATTGCTTCGAGTTTTGCGGCAATCGTGTCGACTGCGTAGCCGGCGGCGATGCTGTTGAAGTCGACCTCGACCGCAGCGTCCTTGCACAGCTGATCGCCGTCGATACGCAGGTGCTGGTAACCGACTCGCTGCCTGACTTCGGCCAACACCTGGGCCGAGGGGGCTTTCTCATTACGAGCCTGCGGGCCGAATCCCCAGAGATTGAGCAGCGGCTCCACCGTCAGGTCGAAGGAACCTTCGCTTTGTTCCGACAGACGCTCACCGACACGCACCAGTTTGAGGATCGGCGCGGGCATTTTCTGACAGCGGTTGGCGGGTAGATCGTTGAAGCGCTCGATGTCCGAGTCGCTGCGGTAGGTCGACAGTTGTTGATCGACGTCAGCGAGGATTTTTTCGACCTGAACACGGACCTCGGTCGGGGCGGGAAGCCCGGCATGGCGCAGGTACTTGATCGAATACGTGCTGCCCATGGTCGGGCCGCCGAAGCTTTCCATGGAATCGCTGTTTCCGCAGCCTGAAAGGACGCCGAACAGAAAAATTAAAACGCCTTGCCACCTATTCAACAATCCCCACCCTCCCCCAGGCATTCCCTGACACAACGCCAAGGCTCGCCATTATGCGGTAGAAGTGTGGGAGCGGCGGTGCGGCGATCCGACTTGCTCGCGAAGGCAGTGTGTCAGTCGACAATGATATTGACTGCCACACCGCCTTCGCGAGCAAGCCCGCTCCCACATTTAATCTGCGTTTGCCCATGCCTGCTAGTTCGCTCCAGTCCGCGATTCATACCGCGTAATGGCTATATCGTTTAAGCAGCAAGCTAATTAGTTGTTGCCTATCGATATCCGCACACATATTGTTACAAGTCTGTCCGCCGACGGAGTCTGTCCTTATGGGCGGCGGCGAGGACGCGTCTAAACCAGGGATTTGCGACAAGACAGCCAGCAGTGAGTACGTTCAAATGTCCACGAATACGGGCAAAGGCAAAGCGATTTTTCGCGTTGTCAGCGGCAACTTTCTCGAGATGTTCGACTTTATGGTCTACGGCTTTTACGCCACGGCCATTGCCAAAACCTTCTTCCCTGCCGATAGCGCGTTCGCCTCCCTGATGTTATCGCTGGCCACCTTCGGGGCCGGCTTCCTGATGCGCCCATTGGGGGCGATTTTCCTCGGTGCCTATATCGACCGCCATGGTCGACGCAAAGGGCTGATCATCACCCTCGCGATGATGGCTGCCGGTACGGTATTGATTGCTTGTGTGCCGGGTTACGCCACATTGGGCGTTGCAGCGCCGCTGATCGTGCTGTTCGGCCGTTTGCTACAAGGCTTCTCGGCCGGTGTGGAACTGGGCGGTGTGTCGGTGTACCTCGCCGAGATTTCCACACCGGGTCGCAAAGGTTTTTTCGTCAGTTGGCAGTCCGCCAGTCAGCAAGCCGCGGTGGTATTCGCCGGCCTGCTGGGTGTTGGTTTGAACCACTGGCTGAGCCCGGAACAAATGGGTGATTGGGGCTGGCGTATGCCGTTTCTGATCGGCTGCATGATCGTACCGGTGATCTTCGTGATTCGCCGCTCACTGGAGGAAACACCGGAATTCCAGACGCGTAAACACCGCCCTACCCTGCGGGACGTCGTCCGCTCGATCAGTCAGAACTTTGGTATCGTCATCGCCGGCATGGCGTTGGTGGTGATGACCACTGTGTCGTTCTACCTGATCACCGCCTACACCCCGACCTTTGGCAAAGCCGAACTGCATTTGTCGGACCTGGACGCGTTGCTGGTGACGGTGTGCATTGGTCTGTCGAACTTCTTCTGGCTACCGGCCATGGGTTCTGTGTCCGACAGGATTGGACGCAAACCCTTGCTGCTGACGGCGACGATTCTGGCGATCCTCACCGCCTACCCTGCCCTGTCATGGCTGGTAGCGAACCCGAGCTTCAGCCACTTGCTGATCGTCGAGTTGTGGCTGTCGTTCCTGTATGGCTCGTATAACGGCGCCATGGTGGTAGCCCTGACCGAGATCATGCCGGTAGAAGTTCGTACAACCGGTTTCTCCTTGGCCTACAGCCTGGCGACTGCAACGTTCGGTGGGTTTACCCCCGCGGCCTGCACGTACCTGATCCACGTGCTGGATAACAAGGCTGCGCCAGGGATATGGCTCAGTGGTGCGGCGGTATTGGGGTTGATTGCGACGCTGGTGTTGTTCAAAGGCAATCGGCATGAACTGCGGACCGCGCAGGCAGCAGTGGTTGGCGGTGCCTGAGAGATCGCTTTCGCGAGCAAGCCCGCTCCCACATTGGATTTGCGTGCGCCGCAGATCAAATGTGGGAGCGGGCTTGCTCGCGAAGAGGCCGGCCCAAACAACACACCTCCAACCGGCCTATCGCACACAAACAAAAACGCCCCGACCAAAGTCGGGGCGTTTTCATGTGCAGCTAACGCTTAGCGCGGGAATGTTGGCGGGTTTACACCGGCCATGTCTTCCATCACGCGAACCACCTGGCAGCTGTAACCGAATTCGTTGTCGTACCAAACGTACAGAACAACGCGGTTGTCTTGGCTGATGGTTGCTTCAGCGTCCACCACGCCTGCGTGGCGCGAGCCAACGAAGTCGGTGGATACCACTTCCTGCGAATTGACGTAGTCGATTTGCTTATGCAGATCGGAGTGCAGCGCCATGTAGCGCAAGTACTCGTTCATCTCTTCACGGGTGGCGGCCTTCTCAAGGTTCAGGTTGAGAATGGCCATCGACACGTTAGGCGTCGGAACGCGGATCGCGTTACCGGTCAGTTTGCCGGCCAGTTCAGGCAGCGCCTTGGCAGCAGCGGTGGCAGCACCGGTCTCGGTGATCACCATGTTCAACGCGGCGCTACGGCCACGGCGATCGCCTTTGTGGAAGTTGTCGATCAGGTTCTGGTCGTTGGTGTACGAGTGAACCGTTTCAACGTGACCGTTGATGATGCCGAACTTGTCGTTGACTGCTTTGAGCACCGGCACGATGGCGTTGGTGGTGCAGGAAGCTGCGGAAACGATCTTGTCATCAGCGGTGATTTCACCGTGGTTGATGCCGTGAACGATGTTCTTCAGCTTGCCTTTGCCAGGCGCGGTCAGAACAACGCGATCGATACCCGGGCAAGCCAAGTGCTGGCCCAGACCGTCGGCGTCACGCCATACACCGGTGTTGTCCACCAGCAGCGCGTCTTTGATGCCGTACTGGGTGTAGTCCACTTCAGTCGGGTTTTTCGCGTAGATAACCTGGATCAGGTTGCCGTTAGCAGTGATGGTGTTATTGGCTTCATCAATGGTGATGGTGCCATCGAACGGACCATGGACCGAGTCACGACGCAGCAGGCTGGCACGTTTGACCAGATCGTTCTCGGCGCCCTTGCGGACAACGATGGCGCGCAGACGCAGGCCGTCGCCGCCACCGGTTTTCTCGATCAGGATGCGCGCCAGCAGACGGCCGATACGACCGAAGCCGTACAGAACAACGTCGGTGCCTTTGCGGGCGGAAACATTTTGCTGACCAACGACGTCAGCCAGTTCTTCACGGACGAACTGCTCGGCAGTGCGGCCATTGCCTTCAGCCTTGAACTTGACTGCAAGCTTGCCCAGGTCTACCGAAGCAGCGCCGAGCTTGAGCTCGCTCATTGCCTTGAGCAGCGGGAATGTTTCGTGGACGGACAATTCGCTGTCATCGGACTGACGATGACGAGCAAAGCGGTGAGCTTTGAGAATCGCAATGACTGAACGATTGATCAGGCTGCGGCCATAGATCGAGCTCACCACGTTGTTATTGCGGTAGAGCTGACCGATAAGCGGAATCATCGCTTCTGCGAGTGCTTCACGGTCGATCCATTCACCAAGACACTGGTCGGGCTTCTGAGTCACGGGAACCTTCCACATGTAGGGGCAGAAAAAAGGGGCTACATTATGCCGCCGAGTGCCTCCCGTAGCAATGCGCGCCTGTCGCGCGGCCAGTAACAAAATCCTCTTAAAAAAAATGACGCACGGCTAAAGCCCAATGAAAACGCGGCCTGCAGCGCAGTCATTTTTTGGGAGACACCGCTGTCTTGTCTGTAACCCTCCGTAACACTCGGTCGTTTTGCCACTACATATTCAGTCTTTTTTACTAAAAAACGGGCCGATTTTGTCTTTACCACTACATTTCGCCCAACCTGCGTAATAGACACAGTCTGCAACTGACAGGCGGCACCCGGGACCGTTACAATTACCGACTTTGTCGCAACGCTTGGAGCTCAACCTTCCGTGCCCGTTCTGCGTCTACCGCTTCTCCCTGCCGCGGCAGGTAAACAGCACTGGGGCAACCTGCCCGGTGCCGCCCTGAGCCTGGCCATTGCCGAGGCCGCCAGCGCTGCCAAGCGCTTCACCCTGCTGCTGACCGCCGACAGCCAAAGTGCCGAACGGCTGGAACAGGAGCTGAGTTTCTTCGCCCCGGATTTGCCGGTGCTGCATTTCCCGGACTGGGAAACCCTGCCCTACGATCTGTTTTCGCCGCACCAGGACATTATTTCCCAGCGAATCTCCGCGCTGTATCGATTGCCGGAGCTGAGTCATGGCGTTTTGGTCGTGCCGATCACCACAGCCCTGCATCGCCTGGCGCCGACCAAATTCCTGCTCGGCAGCAGCCTGGTGCTGGACATCGGCCAGAAGCTCGATGTCGAGCAGATGCGCACCCGGCTTGAGGCCAGCGGCTATCGCTATGTCGATACCGTCTACGAGCATGGCGAATTCACCGTGCGCGGCTCGTTGATCGACCTGTTCCCGATGGGCAGCAAGCTGCCTTTCCGCATCGACCTGTTCGACGACGAAATCGAGACTCTTCGTACCTTCGATCCGGAAAACCAGCGCTCCATCGACAAGGTTGAAACGGTTCGCCTCCTGCCAGCGAGAGAGTTTCCGCTGCAAAAGGATGCGGTCACCCGCTTCAAGGCGCGCTTCCGTGAGCGTTTCGATGTCGACTTCCGTCGCTGCCCGATCTTCCAGGACTTGAGCAGCGGGATTACACCGGCCGGTATCGAGTACTACCTGCCGCTGTTCTTCGACGAAACCTCTACACTGTTCGATTACCTGCCGCAGGACACGCAAGTGTTTTCCCTGCCCGGCATCGAGCAAGCGGCGGAAAACTTCTGGAACGATGTGCGCAATCGCTATGAAGAGCGCCGCGTCGATCCGGCCCGTCCTTTATTGCCGCCGGCTGAACTGTTCCTGCCAGTGGAAGATTGCTTCGCTCGATTGAAGAACTGGCCGCGCGTGGTCGCCAGTCAACAGGACGTGGAAACCGGCGTTGGCCGCGAGCGCTTCCCCGCTCGGGAGCTGCCGAACCTGGCCATCGAAGCCAAAGCCACCCAACCGTTGGCGGCGCTGGCGGGTTTCCTCGACGAGTTTCCCGGTCGCGTGCTGTTTACCGCCGAGTCCGCGGGCCGTCGTGAAGTGTTGCTGGAGTTGCTGGAACGCCTGAAGCTGCGACCGAAAACCGTCGACAGCTGGCCGGACTTTGTCGCGAGCAAGGAGCGCCTGGCGATCACCATCGCGCCGCTCGACGAAGGTCTGGTACTCGACGATCCGGCCTTGGCCCTGGTCGCCGAAAGCCCGTTGTTCGGTCAGCGCGTGATGCAGCGCCGTCGCCGCGAGAAACGCGCCGACGCCAACAACGATGCCGTTATCAAAAACCTCACCGAGCTGCGCGAAGGCGCGCCGGTGGTGCACATCGATCACGGTGTCGGGCGTTACCTCGGGCTGACGATTCTGGAAATTGATAGTCAGGCCGCCGAATTCCTGACCCTCGAATACGCCGAAAACGCCAAGCTTTACGTGCCGGTGGCCAACCTGCATCTGATCGCCCGTTACACCGGCAGCGACGATGCCCTGGCCCCGCTGCACCGTCTCGGCTCCGAGACCTGGCAGAAAGCCAAACGCAAAGCTGCCGAACAAGTACGCGATGTAGCCGCCGAGTTGCTCGACATCTATGCCCGCCGCGCCGCTCGCGAAGGTTATGCGTTCGCCGACCCGAAAGCCGATTACGCGACCTTCAGCGCCGGCTTCCCGTTCGAAGAAACCCCGGACCAGCAAACCACCATCGAAGCCGTGCGCACCGACATGCTCGCGCCAAAACCGATGGACCGCCTGGTCTGCGGCGACGTCGGTTTCGGCAAGACCGAAGTGGCGATGCGCGCAGCGTTCATCGCGGTACACGGCGGTCGTCAAGTGGCGATTCTGGTGCCGACCACCCTGCTCGCCCAGCAGCATTACAACAGCTTCCGCGACCGCTTCGCCGACTGGCCGGTGAGCGTGGAAGTGATGAGCCGCTTCAAGTCGACCAAGGAAGTAAACGCCGCGGTCGCGGATCTGGCCGAAGGTAAGATCGACATCGTCATCGGCACGCACAAGCTGCTGCAGGACGACGTAAAAATCAAAAACCTGGGGCTGGTGATCATCGACGAAGAGCACCGTTTCGGTGTCCGTCAGAAGGAACAGCTCAAGGCCCTGCGCAGTGAAGTCGACATCCTCACCCTGACCGCCACGCCGATTCCGCGCACGCTGAACATGGCGGTCTCGGGCATGCGCGACCTGTCGATCATCGCCACGCCGCCGGCCCGTCGCCTGTCGGTACGGACTTTCGTCATGGAGCAGAACAAAAGCACGGTCAAAGAGGCCTTGCTCCGTGAGCTGTTGCGTGGCGGTCAGGTCTATTACCTGCACAACGACGTGAAGACCATCGAGAAATGCGCCGCCGACCTCGCCGAACTGGTGCCGGAAGCACGGATCGGCATCGGCCACGGGCAGATGCGCGAACGCGATCTCGAACAAGTGATGAGCGACTTCTACCACAAGCGGTTCAACGTGCTGATCGCCTCGACCATCATCGAGACCGGCATTGACGTGCCGAGCGCCAACACCATCATCATCGAGCGTGCCGACAAGTTCGGCCTGGCGCAGTTGCACCAGTTGCGCGGCCGGGTCGGGCGCAGTCACCACCAGGCTTACGCTTATTTGCTGACGCCGCCGCGCCAGCAAATCACGCCTGACGCCGAAAAACGTCTGGAAGCGATCGCCAATACCCAGGACCTCGGCGCGGGTTTCGTGCTCGCCACCAACGACCTGGAAATCCGTGGCGCCGGCGAATTGCTCGGCGACGGGCAGAGCGGGCAGATCCAGGCCGTCGGTTTCACCCTTTACATGGAAATGCTCGAGCGCGCGGTAAAGTCGATCCGCAAGGGCGAACAACCGAACCTCGATCAACCGCTCGGCGGTGGTCCGGAAGTCAATCTGCGAGTACCGGCGTTGATTCCCGAGGACTATCTGCCGGACGTGCACGCCCGACTGATTCTCTACAAACGCATCGCCTCGGCCACCGACGAGGAAGGCCTCAAGGACTTGCAGGTGGAGATGATCGATCGTTTCGGTCTGTTGCCGGAACCAACCAAGAACCTGATGCGCATTACCGCGCTGAAATTACAGGCCGAGCTACTGGGCATCAAGAAAGTCGACGGCGGCCCGCAAGGGGGTCGAATCGAGTTCGCGGCGCAAACCCCGGTTGACCCGCTGACGCTGATCAAGCTGATTCAGAGCCAGCCAAAACGTTACAAATTCGAAGGCGCCACGATGTTTAAATTCCAGGTGCCGATGGAGCGCTCGGAAGAGCGCTTTAATACTGTAGAGGCGCTGTTTGAGCACCTCATTCCGAAAACTGCTTGAAGGACGCCGCATGCGCCTGTTTCGCTTACTGACCTTGTTGACAATGTTAATAACAGCACTGGTCACCCCTACGGCATTTGCCGATGACTTGTATCAGATTGAAATGATTCTGGTCCGCCAAAACGCCGTGCCCGCTATCGTCAGCCGCGCCGCGCCGGAAGACTGGGCTGCTGGAGCTCAGCCAATCAACCCCGACAGCCTGCGCACACCGAGCCTCAATGCTGAAGTGGAAAAACTCACCGCCAGCAATGAATACACGGTGTTGCTGCACAAGGCGTGGCAACAGAACCTTGGCGAAGAAGACAGCAAAGTTGCGATAAGCGAGGGCAAAGAACAGTTCGGCCAGTTCCCGATCGAGGGCACGCTGAGCATGAAACTGGGACGATTCACCGACGTGGATGCAGACTTCTGGGTCAACCAGATCGACGCCAACGGCATGGTCACCGCCAGCGAACGTATGAAGCAGGAAAGCCATACCAAGAACGGCCAGCTGAACTTCCTCGACAACGGCCACTTGGGCATGTTGATCAAGATCACCTCGCTGACTGCCCCTGCGCCTCGGCCAGTCCCCGATGAAATTCCGGACTGATTGAGTCCTTATGTCAGCGACCCTGAGCAAACCCCTGGCACCTTCCTGGGTCAGCCGATTCAAGGAACAGAGCCTGGAGCGTGGCCGTCGCTACGCTTTGGAGAACCGCGTCAGGATCGTCGAGGCCGGCGACGCCACGATCATTGCCGCCTGCGAGGGCTCTGGCGGTAACGTTTACCGTCAGACCATTCACCTGCGCGAGTCAGCCAAAGCCACGTTGCTGATGATTGACGCCACCTGCACCTGCCCGGTCCACAGCAACTGCAAGCATTGCGCGGCGGTGCTGCTGAAAGTGCAGGAAACCCTGGCTTACCCCGCCGCCGCGCAAGACGCCGAGCTACTCGAGAAACTTCAAGCCGTACTGGAAAACCGTAGCCCGAAGGCGCCGCCGCAAGTGCTGGTGGATAACGTGCAACCGGTGCCGCGCTTGTGGCTGGCGAGCATCGAGTTCAGCGCCTTCGAACCGCGCAACGGCAAGATGCAGCGTTATATTCAGCATCGCGCGGCGTTGTCTTTCAGCTATCTGGATGAATACGTTTCCGGGCAGAAGAATGCTGACATCCTGATACGTCAGGAGACGCAAACGTTACGGATAAAACGCCACCCGGAAGTCGAACAGACCTACAGGGAGCAACTACGAATCCTCGGTTTCAAGGTCGCCACCCGGCAAAGCAAAGCCTTGCCGGAAAGTGCCGGCGAACTTTTCGAGATGGTCAACGACAGCGCCTGGCTGACCTTCACCCTCAATGAACTGCCGAAGCTGCGCACCCAGGGTTGGGAGTTGCAGATCGACGAAGACTTCGGTTTCGACCTGACTGCCGTGGACGATTGGTACGCCACCGTAGAACAGGCACCGGAGCGCGACTGGTTCGATCTGGAACTGGGAATCATCGTCAACGGAGAACGGCTGAGTCTGCTGCCGATCCTGCTGAACCTGATGCGCTCTCACACCGAGATCCTCAACCCGGAACGCCTTGCACGACGTCGCGACGACGAGTTGATCCTGGTGAACATTCCCAATCGCCCGAACTCCGAATACGGCCCGTTGCAAGTCGCCCTGCCCTTCGGCCGATTGAAACCGGTACTGGCGACCCTCGGCGAGTTCTACCTGCAAGGGCCCGGCGAAACGACGCTGCGCCTGAGCAAAGCCGATGCCACGCGACTGAATCCGCTGGAAGACTTGCCGTTGCTCTGGGAGGGTGGCGAGAAAATTCGCACCTTTGCCCAGCGACTGCGGGACATCAAGGACTTCACCACGACCGCACCGGAAGGCTTGAACGCGACCTTGCGCCCCTATCAGCTGGAAGGCTTGAGCTGGATGCAGTCGCTGCGGCAACTGGAAGTCGGCGGGATTCTCGCGGACGACATGGGTCTGGGCAAAACCCTACAGACCCTGGCGCACATTCTCAGTGAGAAGAACGCCGGACGCCTCGATCGGCCGTGCATGGTGGTGATGCCCACCAGCCTGATCCCCAACTGGCTGGATGAAGCAGCGCACTTCACGCCGCAACTCAAAGTGCTGGCGCTGTACGGTGCCAGTCGCAAAAAGCATTTCGACACGCTGGCCGATTACGACCTGATCCTGACCACCTATGCGCTGCTGCCCAAGGACGTCGAACGTCTCGCCGCGCAGCCTTTGCACGTGCTGGTTCTGGACGAGGCGCAGTACATCAAGAACCCCAACAGCAAGGCCGCCCACGCCGCCCGCGAATTGAATGCCCGTCAGCGTCTGTGCTTGAGCGGTACGCCGCTGGAAAACCACTTGGGCGAGCTGTGGTCGCTGTTTCACTTCCTGCTGCCCGGCTGGCTGGGTGACGTGAAAAGCTTCAACCGCGATTACCGCGTCCCAATTGAAAAACGCGCCAGCGAAGTACGACTTCAGCACCTCAACGGTCGGATAAAACCATTCCTGCTGCGTCGAACCAAGGAACAAGTGGCGACCGAGTTGCCGCCGAAAACCGAAATCATCCATTGGGTCGAGCTGAACGAAGCCCAGCGCGACGTGTACGAAGCCATGCGTCTGGCGATGGACAAGAAAGTCCGCGACGAGATCACTCGCAAGGGCGTGGCGCGCAGCCAGATCATCATTCTTGAGGCGCTGCTGAAGCTGCGTCAGGTCTGCTGCGATTTGCGCCTGGTCAACGATGCCACCCTGCCCACTCGCGGCAGCACGTCGGGCAAGCTCGACAGCCTGATGGAAATGCTTGAGGAATTGTTCGATGAAGGTCGGCGGATCCTGCTGTTCTCGCAATTCACTTCAATGCTGTCGTTGATTGAAGACGAGCTGAAAAAACGCGGAGTCGATTATGCGCTGCTGACCGGGCAGACCCGCGACCGGCGCGCCCCGGTCAAAGACTTCCAGAGCGGCAAGCGTCAGATCTTTCTGATCAGCCTGAAGGCGGGTGGCGTCGGCTTGAACCTGACCGAAGCCGACACGGTGATTCACTATGATCCGTGGTGGAATCCGGCGACGGAAAATCAGGCCACTGACCGGGCGTATCGCATTGGTCAGGAGAAGCCGGTGTTCGTCTACAAGATGATTGCCAGGGGCACGGTGGAAGAGAAGATTCAGCATCTGCAGAAGGAAAAATCCGACTTGGCGGCTGGCGTGCTGGATGGGCGCAAGACCGGGGACTGGAAGTTGCAGAGTGACGATATTGAAGCGTTGTTTGCGCCGTTGCCGGATAAACTTGAAAAACGCTGAGATCGGCGGCGCCAGAAAGATTGCTATCGCGGGCAAGTCGGACCGCCGCACCGCCGCTCCCACAGAGTTAACATCAATCCTGTGGGAGCGTGGCTTGCCCGCGATGGCGTCAGCTCGGACTCACTGCAGTCACGCTTTATCAGGACCTGGGATCAGGCAACGGGGCAAACAGCGCTTCAATGTCACTCTGATCAAGCTTCCATCCCCCGGTTGTTCCGCCTTCAAGTACCGCTCCGGCCAGCGCTGCCTTCTCCTGTTGCAGTGCCTGTATTTTCTCCTCCACCGTGCCCCGGGCAATCATCTTGTAAACGAATACCGGTTTGTCCTGACCGATCCTGTAAGCACGATCGGTGGCCTGATTTTCAACAGCAGGGTTCCACCACGGATCGAAGTGAATCACCGTGTCGGCCGCTGTCAGATTAAGCCCCGTGCCGCCCGCCTTCAGACTGATCAGGAACAACGGCACCTTGCCGCTCTGGAAGTCTTTGACTGGCGTGCGCCGATCAGTTGTTTCGCCAGTCAATAACGCATAGCCAACACCACGATGCAGCAATTCTTCCTCAATCAATGCAAGCATCGAAGTGAACTGCGAAAACAGCAAAATCTTGCGCCCTTCACCGAGTAACTCCTCCAGCATCTCCATCAAGCCAATCAACTTGCCGCTGCCCGCACGAAGTGCTTTCGCCGTCAGAGACATTTTGACCAGCCTCAGATCGCAGCACACCTGACGCAACTTGAGCAAGGCGTCGAGGATGATGATCTGGCTACGCGCAACGCCGCTACGGGCAATTTCGTCACGCACCTTCTTGTCCATCGCTACGCGCACGGTTTCATAAACATCTCGCTGCCCATCGCTGAGTTCGATCCAATGCACGATCTCGGTTTTTGGCGGCAACTCGGTGGCGACCTGTTCTTTCTTGCGGCGTAGCAGAAAGGGCTTTATCCGGGCGGTCAGGTGCTGCATCCGCTCGCTGTTGCCGTGTTTCTCGATCGGGGTGCGGTAGTCGCGATTGAAGGTTTTACTGTCGCCAAGCCAGCCGGGCAACAGGAAGTGAAACAGTGACCATAGCTCGCCGAGGTGATTTTCCAACGGCGTACCGGACAGGCACAAACGCTGCCGGGCCTCCAAATCACGGGCAGCCTGAGCGGCCTTGCTGAGCGGATTTTTGATGTTCTGTGCTTCATCGAGAATCAGCACACTCCAGACCTGTGGCTGCAAAACCTCAAGATCACGCGGCAACAACGCATACGTGGTCAACACCAGATCGTATTCGGCAAGGTTGATGAAGTCCTTTTGCCGAGTGGCGCCATGAAGCGCCAAGACTTTCAGCTGCGGGGTGAAGCGTGCCGCTTCGTCGAGCCAATTGGGAATGAGGCTGGTCGGCATCACCGCGAGTGCCGGAAGATCGAGTCGACCTGCCTGCTTTTCCACTAGCAAATGAGCCAGTGCTTGCAAGGTCTTGCCCAGGCCCATGTCGTCGCCAAGGATACCGCCGACCTCAAGCTCACGAAGGGTTTGCATCCAGTTCAGACCTTCATGCTGATAAGGCCGCAGTGTGGCGTTGAGGCCTTGCGGAACAGCAACGTTCTTATGAGTCGATTCACGCAAGCGTTTCGCGAAACTGCGCAAGCGCTCGCCGCCCTGCCAGACCAGCGGCAGCCCCTCCAACTCACTCAATCGCGCTGCATCAGGGGCGCTCAAGCGTAACGAGGCACTGCTGCTCACACCCAAATACAACTCGCCGAGCGTTGCCATTAATGGCTTGATCCGCCCCAAAGACAGCGCAACTTTTATGCCTGGCTTGGCACCCAACTGCCCACTGCCGAGATCGATCAGCACGTGATCGTCATCATCACGCAAGGCCAGCTCTGCCGGCCTCAACAGTTGCGGTTGCCTGCGCAACAATTGAAGCAGGATGGGCAACAAACTGTGGCGCTCGCCATTGACCACGATACCCAACTGCAAATCGAACCACTCGCGTCCCGGAGATTCCTCGACATCGGCATACCATTCATCTATAGGCTGCAAATTGAAATGAAAGCCCTCGTTGATACGGATCTGCCAATTTGCCTCTCTGAGCGCTGGGACCCCGGATTGCACAAAAGCCAGCCAAGCCGAGTCGTCCGGCAAATCGAACATTTCGCCTGCACTATCAGGTAATGCATCACTTTTACGAGTAGCCTTTTTGAAGCCTTGTTTTTGTAAGGCATGGCGCAAGGCTTTTTCAATCACGGGTTTACGTTGAATGCGCTGGGTTTCGGTGCCGGACAGTATCAGTACTTCTGAAGATTTTTTATCCGCCGCCATGTGGCCGTTGTACGTAAACGCCAACGCAGCGCGGTGCTCAGGTTCGTACTTCCAGTTCCTGTAACGGTTGGTGCTTGCAAGTGTCAGGAAGGCTTGGGGTTCGACGTCATCGACGACCCGCTCGGTCAATGCATGCGGTGGAGGCACAACTCGAGTCACAGCGCCCATCCGATGGCTGAACTGCATCGCCTGGCGTGCGGGAATGTCAGGGGCCAATGACAAATGGCAGGCCAGCTTTTCGTCTAGCTCGCTTAGCAGCGGCCCAACCTCCATCCGTTCGCGGTCTAGGTAGTACAAAGGTTCCAGCGCCAGAATCGTTTCTTCTGGCGCTTCGTCACTACGCCATTGAGGACGGAAGCTGCCGCTGGCTTGCACGGTCCAGGCAAACTGCGCAGACCTGCTCTTTCCAGGTACCAGCGGCTGCAATTGTTCGAAGTCGAGATACAGGCGTGAAGTTTTCAATGCCAATTGAAGAACTTCGGCACCACTGCTGCCTTGCAGGGGATAACCGCTGTAAAACGAATGATGGGAGTGGACGGCGACCAGCAATCTTGCGATTCGCAGATCAAGCTCCGACAGATAGCCAGGCTCTCGCATCAGTGCGTCTGACGGCGAGAACACAGATTTGATGTCCTGCAAGCGGCCATCCTTGAGCTGACGAGCCTTGCAAATCTCCAGCAACCACTTGCCTGTAGTGGACGTTGCTTTGAGTTTGTATACCCAAGCACGTGCCGGTGCTCTGCGCAGTCCCATTGCGATCCGGAGCGTCGCGAGGAATATCATTGAGCCAACGCTCCAAGTCACGATTCAGTTGGACGGAGGCAGTGCTTTTGAACGAGTCCACGGGGAGTTCTTGCAGGTTGTAAAGCACGGTTGCGCAGTGTTTGCAATTGATCACCACTGGACACGAACAGGAGCAAACCAGTTCAAACTCACCATTAGGGTCTTCAATGAGTTCAATGGATTGTTCGTAGATATTCCCTTGGGAACCTTTGCAAATTGCGAGAACGAGAGCGTCCTCGATTTCGCGGATTTGTACCCGGCTTTCTACAGCGTATCTGCGAGCCTTATCCAGAGCGCGATGACTGAACTCCTCCGCCCACGGCAGCTCATGAAGTTGCTCAATAATTGCTGGCATAAAATCAACGCTTCTGAAAGTGACTGTAGTTTGCAGGTATCAAGACTCAGCCTTTGAGCACCCGGGCCAACGTCGACTTCACCTTGCCCATTCCGTCATGCAGCGCTTGCTCGATCTCGGCCATGGTGATCACCGCCGTCGACTTGCCCGCCGCCGGGTTTACTACCAGCGCCAGACAGGCGTAATCCAATTCCAGCTCACGAGCCAATGCTGCCTCCGGCATCCCGGTCATGCCGACGATGTCGCATCCGTCGCGCTCCAGTCTCGCGATTTCAGCGACAGTTTCCAGCCGTGGCCCCTGAGTGCAGGCGTATACGCCATAACTGCTATAGCCGACACCTTCAGCCGCCAGCGCCGCGATCAATTGCTGACGCAGTGGCTCGCTGTAGGGATAGCTGAAGTCGATGTGTGTGACCTGCTGCAGATCATCGGCGAAATAGGTGTGTTCGCGACCACTGGTGTAGTCGATCAGCTGATGCGGCACGCAGAAATGTCCGGCCCCCATCGCGGAATGAATCCCACCCACGGCGTTGACCGCGAGAATCGCTTCGGCGCCAGCCTGTTTCAGCGCCCAGAGGTTGGCGCGGTAGTTCACCTGATGCGGCGGAAAACGGTGAGGATGACCGTGGCGCGCAAGAAACAGCACTTCCTTGCCGGCGTACTCGCCAATCTGCACTTCAGCCGAAGGCGCGCCGTACGGCGTGTCCACCGCCAGTGACTGACGAATGCTCAGGCCTTCGAGTTGAGTCAGGCCGGTGCCGCCGATAATCGCGTAAACCGTCATAACGAAAAGTCCTCAATCAATCAGTTGAGCTTCTTTGAGCGCGCCGACGGCTATCAGCCAGCGCGGGTCTTGACGGTATTCAGTGCTGGCGTACGACTGGCCGCGCATCCGCGCGATGCGCTCGGACGGTTTTACCTTCAGACGCTGGGCGGCGCTCAGAGCCAATTCAGCGGCCGCGCGATCGTTGCACACCAGGCCCATATCGCAACCGGCCGTCAGCGCCGCTTCGATACGGCTGGCAGCATCGCCGACCACGTGGGCGCCGGCCATGGACAGGTCATCGCTGAAGATCACACCGTCGAATTGCAGCTCGCCACGCAGGATGTCCTGCAACCAGCGGCGGGAGAAGCCGGCGGGTTGGGAATCGACTTGCGGATAGATAACGTGGGCCGGCATGACCGCAGCCAGTTGCTTGCTCAGTCGGGTGAACGGCACCAGGTCATTGGCGCGGATTTCGTCAAGGCTGCGCTCATCAACAGGGATCGCAACGTGGGAATCGGCCTCGGCCCAGCCGTGACCGGGAAAGTGCTTGCCGGTGGCGGCCATGCCGGCGCTGTTCATGCCGCGAATGAAGGCACCCGCCAGCAACGCTGCACGCTCGGGATCACCTTCAAATGAACGAGTGCCGACTACGGCGCTGCGTTGGAAGTCGAGGTCCAGCACCGGAGCGAAACTCAGATCGAGGCCGACAGCCAGCACTTCAGTCGCCATGAGCCAGCCGCACTGCTCGGCGAGGTACTCGGCATTCGGGTTGTCAGCGATGGCGCGCATGGCTGGCAGTCGCACGAAGCCCTGACGCAAACGCTGAACCCGGCCGCCCTCCTGGTCGACTGCCAGCAGCAGATCGGGGCGAATGGCGCGGATGGCGGCGCTCAACTCGCGTACCTGGCGCGGGTGTTCGATGTTGCGGGCGAAAATGATCAGGCCGCCCACTTCGGGTTGGCGCAACAATTGGCGATCTTCAGCCGTCAGCCAGGTACCGGCGACGTCCACCATCAACGAGCCTTGCAGGCCAGCAGTCATAGAGATTCCTTGATAACGATAAACCCGGCTCGCACAAAATCGCCGCCATGGGCTATGCCCGGCAGGTCGGCGATACAAATGGGGAGCGGGTTCAGAACGAGAGTCGGCATGGGCGGCTAGCTTAGCGGATGTCAGCTGCCGCGCCCACCCGTGCGCGGTTAAACCTTGGCGGCAACCGGGGTTGATTTGCTGCGTGGACGCAACTGCGCGGTGGCCATGGCCGAATCGGTCACGCCGGTTTCGGCGCGCATACCCGCTGCCAGGAACGGCACCATCAGACGCATGACTTGCTCAATGGAGGTGTTGACGCCGAAGTCGGTCTCGGCAATTGCGCGCAGGGCTTTGATACCGGACATGCTGAACGCGGCGGCGCCGAGCATGAAGTGCACGCGCCAGAACAGCTCAATCGGCGGAATACGCGGTGCAGCTTCGTTGACCAACATCATGTAGCGGCGGAACACCTTGCCGTACATGTCTTCCAGATAACGTCGCAAGTGCCCTTGGCTCTGACTGAAAGCCAGACCCAGCAAACGCATGAAAATCGACAGATCGTTGCCGCTGCGTGGTTGCACCACCAAGGCTTGCTCGACGAGGATTTCCAGCAGCTCTTCAAGCGTCGGCCTGTTCTCCGGCTTGGCCTGACGCCGCTCCAGCTCTTTATCAAGGCTTAAGCAGAACGGCCCAAGAAAGCGCGAGAAAACTGCCTGGATCAGCGCCTTCTTCGAACCGAAGTGATAGTTCACTGCCGCCAGATTGACACCGGCCTTACTGGTGATCAGACGCAATGAGGTTTCAGCGAAACCTTTTTCCGCGAACAATTGCTCGGCAGCATCAAGAATGCGTTCAACGGTTTCCGACTGGGCCATGGCTACTCCGCCTGACAAACACTTGTTTGAAACATACGTTTCAGCCTGTGCCTTGTCAAGCCTGGCAGTTCGTTTTGAGAATGGTCGGTCAGCTATTTAACCATACAACTCGCAAGCGTGAGTCAGCAGGCTTATCGACCGTCTGGCGGTCAGCAAAAAAAGGAGCATTGCCAAGACCGTTCCACTGTATATAATCCCAGTCACTGTATAAAAAGACAGAGCGATCAATATGCTAAAGCTGACGCCACGCCAAGCAGAGATTCTGGCCTTCATCAAACGCTGCCTCGAAGACAACGGCTACCCGCCCACCCGCGCGGAAATCGCTCAGGAACTGGGTTTCAAGTCGCCCAATGCGGCGGAAGAACACCTCAAGGCGCTGGCCCGCAAGGGCGCGATCGAGATGACGCCCGGTGCTTCCCGTGGTATTCGCATCCCCGGCTTCGAAGCCAAGGCCGACGAGTCCACCCTGCCGATCATAGGCCGAGTGGCTGCCGGTGCTCCGATCCTCGCCCAGCAGCACATCGAAGAGTCCTGCAACATCAACCCGTCGTTCTTCCATCCTCGCGCCGACTATCTACTTCGGGTTCATGGCATGAGCATGAAGGATGTGGGCATTTTCGACGGTGACCTGCTGGCAGTGCACACCACCCGCGAAGCCCGCAACGGCCAGATCGTAGTAGCGCGGATCGGCGACGAAGTGACCGTCAAGCGTTTCAAGCGCGATGGTAGCAAGGTCTGGTTGATTGCCGAAAACCCTGAATTCGCCCCTATCGAAGTGAACCTGAAAGATCAGGAACTGGTGATCGAAGGCTTGAGCGTCGGCGTCATTCGCCGCTAAAGGAGGCTTTATGCAGTTCCCACACACATCACAGCAAGCCCAACTGCCGTTGTTCGAGGCTTTCATGGTGCAGCCATTGGCGCCGATCCTGAAAGACGTGGTCGAGTCACCCTGGAGCGCCGAGCCCGAAGTCTTCAGTGAGCTGTCGCTGCGTGGTGCAGCCGGGAACTGCCTGAACCTTCTTGCGCCGATTCTCAGGGAACTGAGTCAGGACCAGGACGCGCGCTGGCTGACGCTGATCGCTCCGCCCGCCAGCCTGACCCAGACCTGGTTGCGGGACGCCGGCCTTAACCGCGAACGCATCCTGCTGCTGCAACCGCGCGGCACTCAGAGCGCTCAGCAGTTGACCTGCGAGGCCTTGCGCCTGGGCCGCAGCCACACGGTGGTCAGCTGGCTCAACCCATTGAGCACAACTTCACGGCAACAGTTGATCAGCGCCGCCCGGATCGGGGACGCACAAAGCCTGAATATTCGATTGGGTTAACTGACAAACAATGCGCGCGTTGAACAGCGCAGGGCTTCTCCAAGGATAGAGAAGCCGACCTGTAGCGATATCAGCAAAAAACCGACGGGCGGGATCAATGAAGAACCCGAGACCCCTCGTCCGTATTGAAATCGCCTTCAACCAAGCGTCCGGCCATCTGAACGCCGACGCTCAACATCGCCTTGGCGACTTCCACGTGCTGGCCCTGCAGGAACGCTTTGGCATCCTCGGAGAAATCCAAAGTAACCAGAGAACCCTCGTCCTCAGCCCTGCGCAGCTCAATACGGCCGTCTGGTAACTCGACAATTTCTAGAAAGGACGTTGGCATAAAGGTCTGTTCTCCACGAAAGGCGGGGATTATATAGGCATCGGCCAGGCTTCGCTCGGGATCTTGACCAGATGCCACTACAAAGAGAAAGGTCCGACAGTTCTCATCCCTGAACGGACAACCCAGCGGGCCATCCATTATTCCGCTCAATCCTTCAGCATTCGTTCAGGCCTTCGCGAAACCGAATCGCCAGTCCCTTGAGGTTCTGACGCCAGCTCTCCAGCTCTTCCCGGCTCAGCTCTTGTGGAGCCTCTTCTTCATCCAGGTTAACGGCCAGGATCAGTGGTTGCGTCACGTCACCCTTAGGCTTGTGCGGCGCCCGTGGCGGCTGAAACAGTGCAGCATGGGCTGCCAGCAGTTTGGCCAGCCAGGTTTCCGAATTATTGGCCAACTCGACCATCTCGGCCATTTCCGGAATCGCGATGGCTTCAAGCACTTCGCGCGTCAGCAATAACTCGGCCCGAGGCGCATTGGCCTGAGGCAAGCGATAGAAACCGGCGATTTCATGGCACAGTCCCAGCAACGCACCGTACAGGTGAAACAGGGCTGACTCGCGTCCGGCCTGGATCAGCGCCAGGGAGTTCATCGCCCGCCCCTCTTCGGCTCTGGCGAGCGCTTCCAGCGACAGGCCGGCGAAGTAAATCTTCTGGTTGGTACGGGTATAGAGTTCGTGGGCCATGACGGCAGCCTCCACAACGAAATAATTGCTTCACGCAGGTCAGACAGTGTCGTGGATCACCCGAGTTCACCGCAAGCACAAAACAAAAAGGCCGCATGAAAACCTGAGGGTTGTCATGCGGCCTTTTCAGTACAGCACCTGTTAAGCCTTAGCGGTCTTCGCCGGGCGCTTGTCTTCAACCGTCCACTTGCCGCCGTCGTAGTACGCCTTCCAGCCAGTCGGCTTACCGTCGACTTCAGTCTGTACGTACTGCTCTTTGGTTTTACGGCTGTAACGGATCACAGCAGGCAGGCCGTCCGGATCTTTCTTCGGCGCTTCGCAGAGGAAGTGGTACTTCGGATCGATCTCATCCTTGTGCGGCACAATTTCCATGACCAGCGGAGCACGCGTCTCGCGGTTTTTCGGGAATTGACTGGCCGCCAGGAACAGGCCGGAAGCACCGTCGCGCAGGATGTAGGTGTCGTTGACCTTTTCGCATTTCAGCTCAGGCATCTTCACCGGATCCATCTTCGGTGGTGCTGCATCACCGCTTTTCAGCAGTTTGCGGGTGTTCTTGCACGTCGCATTGGTACAACCGAAGAACTTGCCGAAACGGCCGGTCTTGAGCTGCATCTCGCTGCCGCACTTGTCACATTCCAGGCTCGGACCTTCGTAGCCTTTGATGCGATAAGTGCCCTCTTCGATTTCGTAGCCAGAGCAATCCGGGTTGTTACCGCAGATGTGCAGCTTGCGCTTCTCATCCAGCAGGTAAGCGTCCATCGCCGTACTGCAGATTGGGCAGCGGTGCTTGCCACGCAGCACCAGCGATTCCGATTCACCCTCGTCGTCCGCCGCAATTTCGTCGCCCGGCACCAGGTTGACCGTGGCCTTGCAGCGCTCTTTCGGCGGCAGGCTGTAGCCCGAGCAACCGAGGAACACGCCAGTCGATGCTGTACGAATCTGCATCGGACGACCGCACAACACGCACGGAATGTCAGTCATCACCGGTTGGTTGGCGCGCATGCCGCCTTCGGCGCTTTCGGCTACTTCGAGTTTCTTCTTGAAATCGCCGTAGAACTCATCGAGCACGTTCTTCCAGTCGCGTTCGCCCTGAGCCACGTCATCGAGGTTCTCTTCCATGCCGGCGGTGAAGCCGTAGTCCATGAGATTGGAGAAGCTCTCGGCCAGACGTTCGGTAACGATGTCGCCCATCTTTTCCGAGTAGAAACGACGGTTGTGCAACGCTACGTAGCCACGATCCTGGATGGTCGAAATGATCGCCGCGTAGGTCGAAGGACGACCGATGCCGCGCTTTTCCATTTCTTTAACCAGACTCGCTTCCGAGTAACGCGCCGGCGGCTTGGTGAAGTGCTGGGTCGGATCAAGCTTGATCAGCTTCATCGCGTCGCCCTGAGCCATGTCCGGCAGCACGTCGTCATCACCAGGCTTGGCGATTTGCGGCATGACGCGGGTGTAACCGTCGAATTTCAGGATGCGGCCTTTGGCGCGCAACTCGAAGTCACCGGCACCGACGGTGACCGTGGTCGACAGGTATTGGGCCGGCAGCATCTGGCAAGCGAGGAACTGGCGCCAGATCAGCTCGTAAAGTCGCTCTGCATCGCGCTCCATGCCCGACAGCTTGCTTGGCTCGGTGTTGGCGTCGGACGGACGAATCGCTTCGTGAGCCTCTTGTGCGCCTTCCTTGCTGCTGTAGACATTCGGGGTTTCCGGCAGGTACTTCTTGCCGAATTCGCCTTCAATATAAGTGCGCGCCATCGTCACGGCATCGGCCGAGAGGTTGGTGGAGTCGGTACGCATGTAAGTGATGTAGCCGGCTTCGTACAAACGCTGGGCCATCATCATGGTTTTCTTCACGCCGAAGCCCAGGCGGTTACTGGCGGCCTGTTGCAGAGTGGACGTGATGAACGGTGCCGACGGCTTGCTGCTGGTCGGTTTGTCTTCGCGCTTGACGATGCTGTAGCTGGAAGCCTTGAGCTTCTCCAGCGCGGCCATGGCCTGGGCTTCGTTAAGCGGCTTGAAGGCTTCACCTTTCTCGCGAGCGACGTCAAAGCGCACGGTTGCGCCCTTGGCGGTACCGAGATCGGCGTGAACTTCCCAGTACTCTTCCGGGTTGAACGCGCGGATTTCACGCTCACGCTCGACGACCAGCTTCACAGCAACCGATTGCACGCGACCGGCGGACAGGCCACGAGCGACCTTGGCCCACAGTAGCGGCGAAACCATGTAACCCACCACGCGGTCGAGGAAACGACGCGCTTGTTGTGCGTTTACACGATCAATGTCCAGCTCGCCCGGCTTGGAGAAGGCTTCCTGAATCGCCTTCTTGGTGATTTCGTTGAACACCACGCGCTTGTAGCGGCTGTCATCACCACCGATGGCTTCGCGCAGGTGCCAGGCAATGGCTTCCCCCTCGCGATCCAAGTCGGTTGCGAGATAGATGGTGTCAGCATCTTTGGCGAGCCGGCGCAGCTCTTCGATGACCTTTTCCTTGCCCGGGAGGATCTCGTACTTGGCTTTCCAGCCATGATCGGGATCGACACCCATGCGCGAGACGAGCTGCTTGCGCGCTTTCTCTTTCGGCGTGAGCACCGGACCTTCACCCGCGGCGGCCTTGCCGCGCTTGGCGGCTGGCTCTTTGCTGGCGCTAGCCGAACCGCTGGTGGGCAGGTCTCGGATATGGCCGATACTCGACTTCACCACGTATTGGTTACCCAGATACTTGTTGATGGTCTTGGCCTTAGCCGGGGATTCCACAATGACCAGCGATTTGCCCATGGATCAGAAAATTCCTGAATTCTAGAAGTGAAAGGCGGTTGGCGCCTGACGCGGCACCGCTATATATAGTGGCTACAAGGTGAGGTCAAGCGCAGGGTCTTGCGCGCACTCAGCTTATGGCTTGGAAAAAAGGCTTGGTTCAGCTTGCACCAAAGCAAAGCGTGGCACCTGTTCGCCGTCAACCTCGACCGACTCCAGGAACATGCTCAAGGGACGCACCCAAAAGCCGTAATCGCCATACAGGGCTTGGTAGAAGACCACTTCTTCTTCGGTTTCCGAATGCCGCGCAATACTGAATACGCGGTACTGCGGACCTTTGTAATGTTGGTAGAGCCCAGGTTGTATCGGCATGGTTTGGCCCTCGCTCAAATCTTTTAAAAATAAAAACAAAAAATAAATTCAGAAAAACAAAAACCGGGGCACTTGGCCCCGGCTTCCGTCAACGGAACGCTTAAACGCGTTCGAAGACGGTGGAGATGCCTTGGCCGAGACCAATGCACATGGTGGCTACCCCGAAGGTGCCGCCATTTTGCTTCATCACGTTCAACAGAGTGCCGGAGATACGCGCACCGGAGCAACCAAATGGGTGACCCAGGGCAATCGCGCCGCCGTGCAGGTTAACCTTCTCGTTCATCTTGTCGAGTACTTTCAAATCTTTCAGCACTGGCAGGGCCTGTGCGGCGAAAGCTTCGTTGAGCTCGAAGAAGTCGATATCGTTAATGCCAAGACCCGCGCGCTTCAGTGCTTTTTGTGTGGCCGGTACTGGACCATAGCCCATGATTGCCGGGTCTACACCTGCCACCGCCATCGAACGTATCACCGCCATAGGCTGAATGCCCAGGTCCTGTGCACGCTGCGCCGACATCACGATCATGCACGAAGCACCATCGGTGATTTGCGACGAAGTACCGGCTGTCACGGTGCCGCCCTTAGGGTTGAACGCTGGCTTCAGAGCCGCCAGGCTTTCCAGGGTAGTTTCCGGACGAATGGTTTCGTCGTAGTCGAACAGTTTCAGGAAACCGTTCTCGTCGTAGCCCTGCATCGGGATGATTTCGTCTTTGAACTTGCCTTCCAGTGTCGCCTTGTGAGCGAGCTGGTGGGAGCGCACGCCGAAAGCGTCCTGTTGTTCGCGAGTAATGCCGTGCATTTTACCCAGCATTTCAGCGGTCAAACCCATCATGCCCGAGGCTTTCGCCGCGTACAGGGACATGTGCGGGTTCGGATCGACACCGTGCATCATGCTCACGTGCCCCATATGCTCGACGCCGCCAACCACGAACACGTCACCGTTGCCGGTCATGATCGCTTGCGCAGCAGTGTGCAGAGCGCTCATCGACGAACCACACAGACGGCTGACGGTCTGGCCGGCAGCGGTGTGCGGGATTTGAGTCATCAGGGACGCCATGCGGGCGATGTTCCAGCCCTGCTCCAGGGTCTGGTTCACACAGCCCCAGATCACGTCTTCGACTTCGCTCGGATCAACCTTGACGTTGCGTTCCAGCAGTTTACTGATCAGGTGCGCCGACATGTCTTCAGCGCGGGTGTTGCGGTGCATGCCGCCCTTGGAGCGACCCATCGGAGTACGACCGAAGTCGACAATCACGACGTCTCTAGGATTCAAGCTCATATATTCACTCTCACTCTAGTTGGGGGCGCTTAACCGAAGAACCGCTGGCCGGTTTTGGCCATTTCACGCAGTTTTGCGGTCGGGTGGTACAGCGCGCCCAAATCAGCGTACTGGTCAGCCAGGGCAACGAACTCTGCAACACCGATCGAATCGATGTAGCGCAGCGCACCGCCACGGAATGGAGGGAAACCAATACCGTAGACCAGACCCATGTCGGCTTCGGCAGCGGTTTCGACAATGCCGTCTTCCAGGCAACGAACGGTTTCCAGGCACAGCGGGATCATCATCCAGTTGATGATGTCTTCGTCGGTGACTTCACGCTGTTCGAAGACGATCGGCTTGAGCACTTCCAGTACTGACGGATCGGCGACTTTCTTCTGCTTGCCGCGCTTGTCGGTCTCGTAGGCATAGAAGCCCTTGCCGTTCTTCTGGCCCAGGCGCTTGGCTTCGTACAGCACGTCGATGGCCGAACGACGGTCGTCTTTCATGCGGTCCGGGAAGCCTTCAGCCATCACGTCACGACCGTGGTGACCGGTGTCGATGCCGACCACGTCCATCAGGTATGCCGGGCCCATTGGCCAGCCGAATTTTTCCATGACCTTGTCGATACGGACGAAGTCCACACCGGCGCTGACCAGCTTGGCGAAACCGCCGAAGTACGGGAACAACACGCGGTTGACCAGGAAGCCCGGGCAGTCGTTGACGACGATCGGGTTCTTGCCCATTTTCTTGGCGTAGGCAACGGTGGTGGCAACCGCCAGCTCGCTGGACTTCTCGCCACGGATCACTTCAACCAACGGCATCATGTGCACCGGGTTGAAGAAGTGCATGCCGACGAAGTTTTCCGGACGCTTGAGGGCTTTGGCCAGCAAGGTAATGGAAATGGTCGAGGTGTTGGACGCGAGGATGGTGTCCTCTTTGACCTTGCCTTCCACTTCAGCCAGAACGGCTTGCTTGACCTTAGGGTTCTCGACGACCGCTTCAACCACCAGATCAACGTGACCGAAATCACCGTAGGACAGGGTCGGACGAATGCCATTGAGCACTTCGGCCATTTTCGCCGGGGTCATGCGACCTTTATCAACGCGGCCCACCAGCAATTTGGCAGCTTCGGCCAGACCTTGCTCGATGCCGTGCTCGTTGATGTCTTTCATCAGGATCGGCGTACCTTTGGAGGCCGACTGATAAGCGATACCGCCACCCATGATGCCAGCGCCCAATACGGCAGCCTGCTTCACGTCTTTGGCGATTTCGTCGTAGGCCTTGGCCTTTTTCTTCAGTTCCTGATCGTTCAGGAACAGACCGATCAAGCTCTGCGCGGCAGAGGTCTTGGCCAGTTTGACGAAACCGTTGGCTTCGACTTCCAGCGCCTTGTCGCGACCGAAGTTCGCGGCTTTCTGGATAGTTTTGATCGCTTCGACGGGTGCCGGGTAGTTCGGGCCCGCTTGACCGGCCACGAAACCCTTGGCGGTTTCGAACGACATCATTTGTTCGATGGCGTTGAGCTTGAGCTTTTCGAGCTTCGGCTGACGCTTGGCCTTGTAGTCGAATTCGCCGGAGATGGCGCGCTTGATCAGCTCCAGGGCCGCTTCCTGCAGCTTCTCGGGAGCAACCACTGCGTCGACTGCGCCAACTTTCAGCGCGTCGTCAGGACGGTTTTCCTTGCCGGCGGCAATCCATTCGATGGCGTTGTCGGCACCGATGATGCGCGGCAGACGCACGGTACCGCCGAAGCCCGGGTAGATGCCCAGCTTGACTTCCGGCAGACCGATCTTGGCCTTGGTGGACATGACGCGGTAGTCCGCCGCCAGGCACATTTCCAGACCGCCACCCAAGGCGATGCCGTTGATCGCGGCGACAGTCGGGACGTTGAGGTCTTCGAAATCGCTGAAAATCTTGTTGGCTTCCAGGTTGCCAGCAACAAGCTCTGCATCAGGCAGCTTGAAGTTCTCGACAAATTCGGTGATGTCGGCGCCGACGATGAACACGTCCTTGCCACTGCTGACGATCACACCCTTGATCGAAGCATCTGCCTTGATGGTGTCTACAGCCTGACGCAGTTCGTTCAGGGTTAGACGGTTGAACTTGTTGACGGACTCACCCTTGAGGTCGAATTTCAATTCGACGATGCCACTTTCAAGAGCCTTAACCGTGATGGCTTTACCTTCGTAAATCATCAACTGATCTCCACGATATGGAAGCTGAACAGTACACGTCGGACGCAGGCGAATGGCTCGGCAGGGACGCTTATCGTCAATGCTACGCCCATCCACCCGGCACACCCGCCAACGCGATAGTCGGGATTCTGTAGGAGCGGTCTGTAATACAAACGCTCAATTCATACGCCCGTTTGATTTGGGTACGTCACCTTCACGGAATTTCCGACAATTGTCAATCGCCCAAAATACGGGTTGAAATGCGACTTTCCGGTCATTTCCGTAACACGAAGACCTGCAACACGCGGCTGCATGTGAGGCCATTCATAGGATCAATAGTTAGAAAAGTCGCCCTAATTCGCTGCAGCCTTTGTTTAACAAGCTACGCTGGCGGGACCTTGAGGAAAAAACATGAACGCTTTTGGCGAATGCCCAGCGTAAGATCAGCGCCACACCGAATTACCGGCCTGCCTGGCCAACCCCAGCCCGATGATGATGTCGGGTTTTTTATTGCCTGTCTGCCAGACGTTTCGCGCCATTGCGGCGCGAAATTTCCGCGATTTATGCCAGCGCCTTCAGCACCGCATCAATATCCTGCAAAACCGTCGCTTCGCCCTTCTCGCCCCAATACAACGTGATCATCTGCTTGTCTGCTTCGACCTTGTAAACGTTGTCTGGCAACTTTTCGAAATGAATCAGCAACGCAGGCTCCTCGCAGACCTCCTGCCACTGGTTGACCCATACACCCGGCGCTTTTTGCCAGTAACTCCAGCACGCCGGCCGATTGCCACGCCGCGGTCGATGGTACTGGGCGCAAGGGCTCGGCGGCTCCTGGCTCAGCCAGTGCGGCCAGTCCTGAGGCGCCAGTTGCATCGCCAATCCGATGCGTCGCGCCTCCATGCGCAGGGCCATGCGGCCGCTCTGGTGGCGCGACGGCCGCAACCATGCCAGCGGACTCAGTACCACCAACATGATTGACACCACTATCCAGACCGTCATATCTGTACTCCCGATTCTTGATGAGCGCATTGAGTCACTTTGAAAACAATGAGCTTGAAACCAGCCATACTTACCAATATTGCAACCCTCAGGAGGAGCACCTCATGCCCTACAACCACATTCTGGTCGCTGTAGATCTAACCGAAGAGTGCGACCCTGTAATCCACCGCGCTCGCGAACTGTCGGTGAGCAACGGGGCGAAGCTGTCCTTGGTGCACATTGTCGAGCCAATGGCCATGGCCTTTGGCGGCGACGTCCCTATGGACCTGTCACAACTGCAACAACAGCAGTTCGATCAGGCCAAGGAACGCCTGGACCGACTGATCGTGAAGTATCCGGAACTCTCCAAAGAATACAGCCACCTGACCTACGGCCAGCCACGCCAGGAGATCCACCACCTGGCCAAGGAACAAACCTGCGACCTGATCGTGGTGGGCAGCCATGGCCGACACGGCCTGGCATTGCTGCTGGGTTCAACCGCCAATGACGTGCTGCACGGTGCGCCCTGCGATGTGCTCGCGGTGCGCCTGATCAAAAGCTGAAACGCATATCCCCTGTGGGAGCGGGCTTGCTCGCGAAAGCGGTGTAACAGTCAGCATATTTGTTGAATGTTAAGCAGCTTTCGCGAGCAAGCCCGCTCCCACATTGGATCTACGCCAGCTCTGTAGATCGCATCCCATACCAAAAGCCCGGCGCTCATCACTGAACGCCGGGCTTTTTTTATAGCAGGATCAATCAGGCATCCAGCTCGGCCCAGCGCTCGACCATTACGTCGTGCTCAGCCTGCAACTGCTCCAACTGAGCGATCACTGCAGCGGTCTCGGCAGCAGGACGCTGATAGAAACCGGCATCGGCCATTTGCGCCTCAACGGTAGCAATCTGCTGCTCCATGGCTTCGATCTGACCCGGCAACATTTCCAGCTCACGCTGCAACTTGTAGCTGAGTTTCTTCTTCGCCACCGGCGCTTCGACTACAGCAGCGACTACAGCAGCGACTGGCGCAGCTTCGGCCGTCACGACCGCGGAGGTCAGGTCGGCTTTGCCGGACTTGCTCTCGGTCACGCCCAGCAGGCGCGGCGAGCCGCCCTGACGGAGCCAGTCCTGATAACCACCGACGTATTCGCGAACCTTGCCTTCACCTTCGAAGACCAGGGTGCTGGTGACCACGTTGTCGAGGAATGCCCGGTCGTGGCTGACCATCAGCACGGTGCCGTTGAAGGTCAGCAAGACCTCTTCCAGCAACTCAAGGGTTTCGACGTCGAGGTCGTTGGTCGGTTCGTCGAGGACCAGCAGGTTCGCTGGTTTGCTGAACAGTTTCGCCAGCAACAGACGCGCACGTTCACCACCTGACAGCGCCTTCACCGGCGTGCGGGCACGCTGCGGGCTGAACAGGAAATCGCCGAGGTAGCTCAGCACGTGGCGGCTCTGACCATCGATATCGATGAAGTCGCGACCTTCTGCGACGTTGTCGATCACGGTCTTTTCCAGGTCCAGCTGATGGCGCAACTGGTCGAAGTAGGCCACGTCGATGCGCGTCCCCTCTTCCACTGTGCCGCTGGTTGGTTGCAGACCGCTGAGCATCAGTTTCAGCAAGGTCGTCTTGCCGGTACCGTTGGCGCCGAGCAGACCGATACGGTCGCCGCGCTGCAGGACCATCGAGAAATCCTTGATCAGGAACGGGCCGCCCGGGTGAGCGAAGCTCACGTTATCGAGGACCATTACCTGCTTGCCAGATTTGTCAGCGGTATCCAGCTGGATGTTGGCCTTGCCGGTGCGTTCACGACGCTCGCTACGCTCGTTGCGCAGGGCTTTGAGGGCGCGGACGCGGCCTTCGTTACGGGTCCGACGAGCCTTGATGCCCTGGCGGATCCAGACTTCTTCCTGGGCCAGTTTTTTGTCGAACAGCGCGTTGGCGGTGTCTTCAGCGGCCAGCGAGGCCTCTTTGTGCACGAGGAAGCTGGCGTAGTCGCCGTTCCAGTCGATCAGGCCACCGCGATCCAATTCGAGAATGCGGGTCGCAAGGTTCTGCAGGAATGAACGGTCGTGCGTGATGAACAGCACGGCGCCCTGGAAATCCTTCAGCGCTTCTTCGAGCCAGGCAATTGCACCGATGTCCAGATGGTTGGTCGGTTCGTCGAGCAGCAGCAGATCGGGTTCGGAAACCAGAGCCTGAGCCAGCAGGACGCGACGACGCCAGCCGCCGGACAATTCGGCGAGGGTCTTGTCGGCCGGCAACTGCAGACGGCTCAACGTGCTGTCGACCAATTGCTGCAAACGCCAGCCGTCACGGGCTTCGAGGTCGTGCTGGACGTGCATCAGTTTGTCCAGGTCGGCGTCGGTGACGATGTTCTGGCTGAGGTGGTGATACTGCGCGAGCAGCTCGCCGACACCGTCCAGGCCTTCGGCCACCACGTCGAACACCGTCCGCTCGTCGGCTACCGGCAATTCTTGCGGCAATTCGCCAATTTTGAGGCCAGGTGCGCGCCAAACGGAGCCCTCATCAGGCTTCTGGTCGCCCTTGACGAGCTTCATCATGCTGGACTTGCCAGTGCCATTGCGGCCGATGATGCACACCCGCTCACCACGGGCGATCTGCCAGGACACCTTGTCCAACAACGGCATAGCGCCGAAAGCAAGGGACACATCGCTGAATTTGAGCAGGGTCATGAGCTTCTCCAAAAACCGGGCGCGCATTCTACCTGACTTGAGGCTTCAGAAGGCCGGCAATTTCACCTTCGCGACACTCTGCATGACAAATGTTGCGAACTGATGCTGACAGGCCGGCAAAGCTTTCGCCCGCTGCTGGCAAAAGGCTAAGCTACAGACAATTCAGTGCGGGCCATGCCCGCACTTGTCATGATTTCTCTGCCCGGACGTCTCATGCGCAGTCGCCTTTTCAGTCTTTTATCCTGTTTTCTTCTTTCTGCCACTGCCGTTCAAACCGCCCAGGCGGTGGACCTGTCCACCCAGCGCCAGTATTACGATGAAGCCAAGCGTGCCCTCGCCAAGGGGGATACCGGTCCTTATTTCCGTTACAGCCAGGCCCTCAGCGATTACCCGCTGGAGCCGTACCTGGCGTATGACGAACTGACCGCTCGCCTTAAAACCGCGAGCAATGTCGAAATCGAGAAATTCCTCGCCGAGCACGGTGACCTGCCCCAGGCCAACTGGATGAAGTTGCGCTGGCTGCGTTGGCTGGCGGAACGCGGCGACTGGGCGACCTTCGTCAAGTACTACGACCCCAAGCTCAATTTCACCGAACTGGATTGCCTGAACGCGCAGTATCAGATCGGGCATAACCAGAAAGCCGAAGGTTACGCCAACGCCAATAAACTCTGGCTGACTGGCAAATCCCAGCCCGCCGCGTGCGATGCGCTGTTCGGGCAATGGGCTGCCGAAGGCCAGTTGAACGAGCAGAAACGCTGGGAGCGCACCAAACTTGCCGCTCAGGCGCGCAACTATCCGCTGGCCAACAGCCTGGTCAACGGCCTGACTACCCTCGCCCCTCGCGGTCGTTTGCTGATTGATGTGGCGCAGAAACCCGAGCTGCTCAACCAGCCTTCGCGCTTCACCCCGGCCGATGAACCGATGTCTGACATCGTCAGCCTCGGCCTGCGCCGCTTGGCCAAGCAAGACCCGGACAAGGCCATGGAGCTGCTCGACGGTTACGCCAGCAGCATGCACTTCTCCCGTGATGAGAAAGTGGCCATCGCCCGTGAAATCGGCTTGACCCTCGCCCGCCGCTTCGACCCTCGCGCGCTGGACGTGATGACCAAGTACGACCCGGAACTGCGTGACAACACGGTTTCCGAATGGCGCTTGCGTCTGTTGCTGCGCCTGGCCCGCTGGGACGATGCCTATCAGCTGACTCGCCGCTTGCCGCAGGATCTGGCGACCACCAACCGCTGGCGCTACTGGCAGGCCCGCAGCCTGGAACTGGCGCAGCCGCAGAACCCGGAAGCGCAAGCGCTCTACAAGAACCTGGCTCGCGAGCGAGATTTCTATGGCTTCCTCGCCGCTGATCGTTCGCAATCACCTTATTCGCTGGTCAACAAACCCTTGGTATTGAGCCAGGCGCTGATCAACAAGGTCCGCAATACCCCTGGCGTGCGTCGGGCGCTTGAGTTTCACGCTCGCGGACAGATCGTCGATGGTCGCCGCGAGTGGTACCACGTCAGCCGCCACTTCAGCCGCGACGAAATGGTCGCCCAGGCGAAACTGGCCTACGACCTGAAATGGTATTTCCCGGCGATCCGCACCATCAGTCAGGCGCAGTACTGGGACGACCTGGACATCCGCTTCCCGATGGCCCACCGCGAAACCCTGGTGCGCGAAGCCAAGGTTCGTGGCTTGCATTCGAGCTGGGTGTTCGCCATCACCCGCCAGGAAAGTGCTTTCATGGACGACGCCCGTTCCGGCGTCGGCGCCAGCGGCCTGATGCAACTGATGCCCGGCACCGCCAAGGAAACTGCGCGCAAATTCAGCATTCCACTGGCCTCGCCGCAGCAAGTGCTGGATCCGGACAAAAACATCCAGCTCGGTGCCGCTTACCTGAGCCAGGTCCACAGCCAGTTCAACGGCAACCGCGTCCTCGCTTCCGCCGCCTACAACGCAGGCCCCGGCCGAGTGCGTCAGTGGCTGCGCGGGGCGGACCACCTGAGCTTCGACGTGTGGGTGGAAAGCATCCCGTTCGACGAAACCCGCCAGTACGTGCAAAACGTGCTGTCGTACTCGGTGATCTACGGCCAGAAGCTCAATTCACCGCAACCGCTGGTGGATTGGCATGAGCGCTACTTTGACGATCAATAACCGCTAATCCCGGTAATCCCGGTTATGTAGGAGCTGGCGGAGCCTGCGATCTTTTGATCTTGCTTTGAGGCCATAAACAAATGCCCGCATCGATTGATGCGGGCATTTTTATTAGAACAAGATCAAAAGATCGCAGGCTCCGCCAGCTCCTACGGGTGTACACCGAGCTCAGTCTTGCCATCACTGAACTGCAACGCCGCCAACCGCGCATACAGCGCGTTGCTCGCGATCAATTCCTGATGCGTGCCCACCGCGACCAGTTTCCCCTGATCCATCACCGCGATCCGGTCAGCGTTTTTCACCGTCGCCAGCCGGTGAGCGATGACCAGCGTGGTGCGGTTTTTCATCAGGCTCGGCAAGGCTTGCTGGATCAGGTGTTCGCTCTGGGCGTCAAGGGCGCTGGTGGCTTCGTCCAGTAGCAGAATCGGCGCGTCCACCAGCAATGCTCGGGCGATGGCCAGGCGTTGGCGTTGGCCACCGGACAAACCGAGGCCACCGTCGCCAAGGTGGGTCTGGTAGCCGTTGGGCATTTGTTCGATGAAGTCGTGGGCGTAAGCGATTTTCGCCGCTTCCTGAACCTGGGCCAGGGTTGCCGTCGGGTTGCCGTAGCGGATGTTCTCTTCGATGCTGCCAAAGAACAGCGCCGGGGATTGCGAGACCAGGGCGAAGCAGCGGCGCAGGTCCAACGGATCGAGTTGAGTCAGCGGCACGCCATCGAGCAAGATGCGTCCATCGGCCGGGTCGTAAAAGCGCAGCAGCAAGTCATACACGGTCGACTTACCGGCACCAGAGGGCCCGACCAACGCGAGGGTTTCACCGGCATTGATCGTCAGATTCAAACCATCGACCGCATAGCTTTCGGGACGCGACGGGTAGGAAAAGCGCACGTCTTGCAGCACCAGGTCACCCTTCACCCGTTCAGGCAAGGTCACCAGGCCAGTAGTCGGTGACTGGATAATGTTTTCTGAGCGCAGCAACTCGGCAATCCGCTCGGCGGCGCCGGCGGCACGCTGCAGTTCGCCAATCACTTCGCTCAACGTGCCGAATGCGCTGCCGACGATCAGGCTGTAAAACACAAACGCCGCCAGCTCGCCCGCGGAAATCCGCCCGGCGATGACATCCATTCCGCCAACCCAGAGCATCACCCCGACGGCGCCAAGCACCAGTACGATCACCAGAGTTATCAGCCAGGCTCGCTGGAAGATCCGCTTGCGAGCGGTGTTGAAGGCCTCCTCCACCGTGGCGGCAAAGCGCTGCTCATCCTGGACCTGATGGTTGTAGGCCTGCACGGTTTTGATCTGGCCCAGGGTTTCGGAAACATAGCTGCCGATATCGGCAATCCGGTCCTGGCTCAGGCGCGACAGGCTGCGCACCCGACGGCCGAAGATCAGGATCGGCGCGATAACCAACGGCAACGCGACCACCACGATGCTGGTGAGCTTGGGGTTGGTGATGAACAGCAGGACGATCCCGCCGATCACCATCAACAGATTGCGCAAAAACAGCGACAGCGAAGAGCCGATCACCGATTGCAGCAGCGTAGTGTCAGCGGTTAACCGCGACTGGATCTCGGAGCTGCGGTTGTCTTCGTAGAATCCTGGGTGCAGATAAATCAGATGATTGAACACCTGACGACGGATGTCCGCGACAACGCGTTCGCCGATCCATGAGACCAGGTAAAAACGCGCGAAGGTGCCAATCGCCAGCCCGACCACCAGCAACATAAACAAGCCGATGGACTGGTTGAGCAACTGCGGCGACTGGGTCATGAAACCCTGATCCACCAGCAGGCGAATCCCCTGCCCCATGGACAAGGTGATGCCCGCCGTGACGATCAATGCGAGCAAGGCACCGACGGCCGGCCAGCGATAAGGCGCGATGAAACGCAGGGCCAGGCGCATGGCGCGCCGGTGACGGGAAGAGAGGATGGAGATCATTCGATGGCGCAACCAGTAGGGTTTGACGCGATCAAGCCTACACCGGTCGATGGGCTTGAACGCTGTAAATCATAATGAGTCAGGTTAAATATGACCGCAAAGCCTAGGTCCTAGACGGTATTGGTCTAAAGTCCGGGTGGCAACGCAGCCGTATTTCTGATCGACTGATGTTGCCGCCTTGGAAAGATCGCAGGGAGTTGTCACAGCCCGGTCACCTGGCGGTTCTATAGTAAGCACACAACCTGATGAGGAGACAGGCCATGTCCTTGCAAAACAGCAGCGAAGACAAGATTGAAGTGATCCGCACACAGCCAGACCAGTCTCTGGGTTGTTCGATTATCGATAAGGATGGGCGCGAAGTACCGATCACTGAAGGCATGATCCAGGACGCTTGCCGCGAACTGGAAAAGCGATTGGTCAAGCCTGCCGAACAAAAGTGATATAGCCACCGTCTTCTTGACCCGGCCCCTGGTGGCCGGGTTTTTTATGGCTGCTAATCCAGAATGGAGGTGCGGCCATTCGCGAGCAAGCCCGCTCCCACATGGATCTCCAGTGAACACAGATCTTGTGTACGACAGAGATCAAATGTGGGAGCGGCGGTGCGACGATTCGACTTGCTCGCGAAAGGGCCGACGCGGTCTCTAGACAGTCGTTGCGCCCAACGCCGCCACGATCCTCTGCAACGCAGGCGAATCCCCTTCGATCCGCACCTGCAACCCATCAATCTCACGCCGCAACGGATAATGTTTGCGCAGTGAATCGAACGCTGCACGCTGTTCATTCACGTTGCCTACAAGGCTGCGACGGAAATCCGCATCATCACGGCGCGGGTCGTACACGCCACGGCACAACATGGCCAGCGACCAGGCCGGATCGCTGTTAGCGTTCAAGGTCACTTGCGACAACCAGGGTGCGGGCAGCAAATCGCTCAAGCTGATCCGGGCCGCCTGCCCGAGAAAATCGCAATACGCCTGATAAATCTGCGCGGTGCCACGCTGTCTGCCGTCGAGGCTGTAACCGGCAATGTGCGGCGTCGCCAGCACGCAGAGTTCGGCCAGTGCCACATCGACCTCGGGCTCACCTTCCCAGACATCCAGCACCGCTTGCAGGTCTTCACGTTGCAGCAGCACCTGGCGCAGGGCGGCGTTATCCACCACCGGGCCACGACTGGCATTGATCAGCCAGGTGCCGGACTTGAGCTGGTTCAAACGGTTTTTATCGAACAGGTGCCAGGTCGACTGGGCGCCGTGTTTCTTCAACGGCGTGTGCAGACTGATGACATCGCACTGCTCGATGATCTGTTCGAGACTGACGTAATCGCCACCTTCAGCGGCCTGTCTTGGCGGATCGCAGACCAGCACGTTCCAGCCCAGACCTTGCAGAACCTTGACCAAGCGACCGCCCACTTCACCGGCACCGACGACGCCATAGGTGCGTTGAGTCAGGTCGACGCCTTCGATTTCGGCCAGAGTCAGCAGACTGCCGAGCACGTAGTCGACCACGCCCCGGGCGTTGCAGCCGGGCGCGCTGGACCAGGTGATGCCAGCCCGCTGAAAGTAATCCAGATCCAGGTGATCGGTGCCGATGGTGCAGGTGCCGACAAAGCGTACCTTGCTGCCTTCGAGCAACGCACGGTTAACATTGGTCACCGAGCGCACCAGCAGCACATCGGCCTGTTCGACGGTGGCGCGGTCAATGGAACGTCCCGGCACCCGGCGAATTTCACCGAAACCTTCGAAGAAGGCATCGAGCAGCGGGATATTTTCGTCGGCAACAATCAGCATGGCAGGCTCCTTTGGCGGATCGGCAGTGTAGGCGGAGATGACACGTCACGCCTAGCACGCATCCCCTGTAGGAGCTGCCGAGTGAAACGAGGCTGCGATCTTTTGACTTTGTTTTTTAAAGACAAAATCAAAAGATCGCAGCCTCGTTTCACTCGACAGCGCCTACAAGGGACCGTGCGTGGGGGGAAAAGGATTACAAATCCCCAACACAGGACTTTTCCTGACCACTGCGTCAGGGCGTAGAATGCGCCGCCTTGCGCATCAACATCTTTGGACGTTTCGCCCTTGAATTCCGTGACTGACCGCCCCGCCGCTATTTCCCTCACCCGTCCGGCCCGGGTTCGCCTGGAGCTGAAAAACCTGCTCGGCCTGGCCTTGCCGATCATGATCGCGCAACTGGCGACCACTGCCATGGGCTTCGTCGATGCGGTGATGGCGGGTCGGGTCGGGCCAAGGGATCTGGCGGCGGTGGCGCTGGGCAACTCGATCTGGGTGCCGGTGTTTCTGTTGATGACCGGCACGCTGCTGGCTACTACTCCGAAAGTCGCGCAGCGTTTCGGCGCCGGCAGCCACAGCGAGATTGGCCCGATCGTGCGCCAGGCACTGTGGCTGGCATTGGTGGTGGGTTTGATGGCGACCGGCATGTTGTTCAGCGCCGAACCGATTCTGCACATCATGAAGGTCGATCCCGAATTGATCGGCCCGTGCATGCAGTACCTGCATGGCATCGCCAGCGGTTTGCCCGCCGTCGCGTTCTACCATGTGCTGCGCTGCTTCAGTGACGGCCTGGGGCGTACGCGTCCGGCCATGGTGTTGGGTCTGTGCGGGCTGGCGCTGAACATTCCGCTGAACTACGTCTTCATCTATGGCCACTTCGGTGTGCCGGCCATGGGCGGTGTCGGTTGCGGCTGGGCCACGGCGATCGTGATGTGGGTGATGGCGCTGGGCATGGCCGGGTGGGAGCGCTGGGCACCGGCGTATCAGTCGAGTGAGTTGTTCAGCCGTTTCGACTGGCCGCAGTGGTCGGTGATCAAACGCCTGCTGGGCATCGGCCTGCCGATCGGCATCGCGGTGTTCGCCGAGTCGAGCATCTTCGCCGTGATTGCGCTGCTGATCGGCAGCCTCGGCGCCACCGTAGTGGCCGGGCATCAGATCGCGCTGAACTTCAGCTCGCTGGTGTTCATGATTCCCTACTCCCTCGGCATGGCCGTGACCGTGCGCGTTGGCCAGGCGCTCGGCCGCCAGGAACCGCGTGAAGCCCGTTTCGCTGCCGGTGTCGGCATGGGCACGGCGCTGGCCTATGCGTGCATTTCCGCGAGCATGATGCTGTTGCTGCGTGAACACATCGCAACCATCTACACGGCCGACCCGACGGTGACTCAGGTCGCGGCGATGCTGATTGTGTATTCGGCGCTGTTCCAGTTTTCCGATGCGATCCAGGTCACCGCAGCCGGCGCGTTGCGCGGCTATCAGGACACTCGGGTGACGATGATCCTCACGCTGTTCGCTTACTGGGGGATTGGTTTGCCGGTGGGTTACGCGTTGGGCCTGACCGATTGGTTCGGCACGCCGAGCGGCCCGAGCGGGCTGTGGCAGGGTTTGATCGTGGGCTTGAGTTGCGCGGCGCTGATGCTGTCGATCCGCCTGACGCGCAGTGCACGCAAGCGGATTCGCATCAGTCATTCGGCGGGTTAAGCGAGTTTCTTGCGGATCCAGTAGAGGTAGGTGCCTGCCTCTTCGTGCTGCGCCACCAGTTCGTGGTCGAGAAACACGCAGAACTTGGGAATGTCGCGACGGGTCGACGGGTCGGTGGCGATCACCTTCAGCAGGCCGCCGGGCACCAGGTCACGGATATGCTGGTGCAGCATCATCACCGGTTCCGGGCAGTTGAGGCCAGTGGCGTCGAGGGTGCCGTCAACCGGCGTATCAATCATTTCACTCATGATTCACTCCTGAAACTTGCCGGCATTGTCGCGCATTGCCGGGTGTTCGGTCATCTGTGTCGTACACCGGACCTGTGGGAGCGGGCTTGCTCGCGAAGGCGGGCTGACATTCAACATTGATGTCGACTGACCCACCGTATTCGCGAGCAAGCCCGCTCCCACAAGGGACCGGGTGTATCAGCGGGACTTGGGTTTCTTTACGTCGAGTCGGCGCAGGTGACAGGTCACTTCTTCACGGTCGTGGTACAGCTGCTTGCAGCCGATCTCGACCCGAATGCCGCGTTCCTTGAACCCGTCGGCGATGCGTTCCAGCAAACGTTTCACTTCGGCGTAACGCTGTTTCATCGGCAGTTTGAGGTTGACCACCGCTTCGCGGCAATGCCCCTCGCCAATCCATTCTTCCAGCATCGCGGCGTTGCGCGCCGGTTTCTCGACGATGTCGCAGACCATCCAGTCCACCGGTTGCTTGGGCTTGAAGGTGAAACCGTCAGCCATCAAGTGTTGCACCAGACCGGTGTCCATCAGGCTTTCGGCCATCGGGCCGTTGTCGATCGCGGTCACCAGCATGCCGCGGTTGACCAGTTGCCAGGTCCAGCCGCCGGGTGCGGCGCCGAGGTCGACGCCGGTCATGTCGCTGTGCAGGCGCTCATCCCATTGATCGCGCGGGATGAAGTGGTGCCAGGCCTCTTCCAGCTTCAGGGTCGAACGGCTCGGCGCTTCACGCGGAAACTTCAGGCGCGGAATGCCCATCGGCCACATCGCCGAGTTGTTCGACTCGGCCAGGCCCATGAACACTTCGCGGCCACTTTTGAAGGTCAGCAGCAGACGCGGCTTGTGGGCATCTTCAACCAGTTTGCCAGCGGCCATCAGCGCCTTGCGCAGGTGGCCTTCGAACTTCTTGCAGAAGTTCGACAGTTCCTTGCCATCGTTGGTGTCGACCATTTCCAGCCACAGGCTGCCGCACAGCGGGAAGTCCGCCATGTGCGCGAGGATCACGCTGATGCGGTCGGTTTCCGGCAGATCGATGAAGATCCCGCGAGCCCACTGGCGCGGGAAGATCAGATCGGCGAAACGCTGGCCACGCATCAGGCGCTCGGCACCGTCTTCCTCGGTGCAGATAAATTCGGCACAGGCGCTGGCAGTCTTGGCCTTGGCATAACCGGCCACGTTCAGCCGCGCGGCGTGTTCGGAAATCTCGGAACAGACTTCGCTTTCGAAGCCCGGCCGGCAATGCATAAAGAGGGTGTTCATTCTTACTCCTGGGCAGATGGCGAGAAATTCAACCACTGCGCGATGCCCAGACTTGCGTTGAAGCAAAGCCTGTCACGAAAACCGGCGCATGATAGCCGAGTTCGGAACCTTGGACTTGGCCATAGAGTCCAGTTATTAGCTTTAAGCCGTAAAGAGGACTAGGTTTAGACCTCAGTTCGTCCCCTCAGTCCGTAGCCGTGCGGATCAAAAGGAGTGATCGTAATGCCGTCCCTCGATAGCCTGAAAACCCTTAAAACCCTACAAGTCGACGACAAGACCTACCACTATTTCAGTCTGCCCGACGCTACCAAGAGTCTCGGTGACCTCGAAAAACTGCCGATGTCGTTGAAAGTGCTGCTGGAAAACCTGCTGCGCTGGGAAGATGAAAAAACCGTCACCGGCGCCGACCTCAGGGCGATTGCCGCCTGGCTCAAGGAACGTCGCTCCGACCGTGAAATTCAGTACCGTCCCGCGCGGGTATTAATGCAGGACTTTACCGGTGTTCCCGCCGTGGTCGACCTGGCCGCCATGCGCGCCGCGATGGCCAAGGCCGGCGGCGACCCGCAGCGAATCAATCCGCTCTCCCCCGTGGATTTGGTGATCGACCATTCGGTGATGGTCGACAAATTCGGCAGTTCAAGCGCCTTCGAACAGAACGTCGACATCGAAATGCAGCGCAACGGTGAACGTTATGCGTTCCTGCGCTGGGGCCAAAGCGCCTTCGACAACTTCAGCGTGGTGCCGCCGGGCACCGGCATCTGTCACCAGGTCAATCTGGAATACCTGGGGCGCACGGTCTGGACCAAGGACGAGGACGGCCGCACCTATGCCTTCCCGGACACCCTGGTCGGCACCGACTCCCACACCACCATGATCAACGGCCTCGGCGTGCTCGGCTGGGGCGTCGGCGGGATCGAGGCGGAAGCGGCAATGCTTGGCCAACCGGTGTCGATGCTGATCCCGGAAGTGATCGGCTTCAAACTCACCGGCAAGCTCAAGGAAGGCATCACCGCCACCGACCTGGTGCTGACTGTCACCCAGATGCTGCGCAAGAAAGGCGTGGTCGGAAAGTTCGTCGAGTTCTACGGTGACGGCCTCGCCGACCTGCCACTGGCCGACCGTGCGACCATCGCCAACATGGCCCCGGAATACGGCGCCACCTGCGGCTTCTTCCCGGTGGATGACATCACCCTGGAATACCTGCGTTTATCCGGTCGCCCCAGCGCTACCGTGAAACTGGTCGAGGCGTACAGCAAAGCCCAGGGCCTGTGGCGCCTGCCGGGCCAGGAACCGGCGTTCACCGACAGCCTGGCTCTGGACATGGGCAGCGTCGAAGCCAGCCTTGCCGGGCCGAAACGCCCACAGGATCGGGTATCGCTACCGAATGTCGCGCAAGCGTTCAGTGACTTCGTCGACCTGCAATTCAAACCCACCAGCAAGGAAGTCGGTCGTCTCGAAAGTGAAGGCGGCGGTGGCGTCGCGGTGGGCAATGCCGATCTGGCCGGTGAAGCCGACTACGAATACGACGGTCAGGTTTATCGATTGAAAAACGGCGCGGTGGTGATTGCCGCGATCACCTCCTGCACCAACACCTCCAACCCGAGCGTGATGATGGCCGCCGGCCTGGTGGCGAAGAAAGCCGTGGAAAAAGGCCTCAAGCGCAAACCGTGGGTCAAGAGTTCGCTGGCTCCAGGCTCGAAAGTGGTCACCGACTACTACAAGGCTGCCGGCCTGACTCAATACCTTGATGAACTGGGTTTTGCCTTGGTCGGCTACGGCTGCACCACGTGCATCGGCAACTCTGGGCCATTGGCGGAGCCGATCGAAAAAGCCATTCAGGCCGCCGACCTGACCGTCGCCTCGGTGTTGTCGGGCAACCGCAACTTCGAAGGCCGCGTGCATCCGCTGGTGAAAACCAACTGGCTGGCCTCCCCACCGCTGGTCGTCGCCTATGCGCTGGCCGGGACGGTGCGCATCGACATCAGCAGCGAGCCTTTGGGTACCGACAAAGAGGGCAATCTGGTTTATCTGCGGGATATCTGGCCGAGTACCAAAGAGATCGCCGACGCGGTGAACCAGGTCAACACCGCGATGTTCCACAAGGAGTACGCCGAAGTGTTTGCCGGCGACGAGCAATGGCAGGCGATTGAAGTGTCGCAAGCGGCGACCTATGTCTGGCAGGACGATTCAACTTACATCCAGCATCCACCGTTCTTCGATGACATCGACGGGCCGCCGCCGGTGGTCAAGGACGTCGCCGGTGCCAGAGTCCTCGCGCTGCTGGGTGATTCGGTGACCACCGACCACATCTCTCCGGCCGGCAACATCAAGGCCGACAGCCCCGCAGGCCACTACCTGCGCGAGAAAGGCGTAGAACCACGGGACTTCAACTCCTATGGCTCGCGTCGCGGCAACCACCAAGTGATGATGCGCGGCACCTTTGCCAACATCCGCATTCGTAACGAGATGCTCGGCGGCGAAGAAGGCGGCAATACGATTTACATTCCCACCGGGGAGAGGATGCCGATTTACGATGCGGCGATGCGTTATCAAGCCTCGGGCACGCCGCTGGTGGTGATTGCCGGGCAAGAATATGGCACCGGATCGAGTCGTGACTGGGCGGCCAAGGGCACCAATCTGCTGGGGGTCAAAGCGGTCATTGCGGAAAGTTTCGAACGGATTCACCGCTCCAATCTGGTGGGCATGGGCGTGTTGCCATTGCAGTTCAAGCTGGATCAGAACCGCAAGAGCCTGAACCTGACCGGTAAGGAGACACTGGATATTCTGGGTTTGACCGGCGTCGAGCTGACGCCGCGGATGAACTTGACGCTAGTGATCACCCGTGAAGACGGCAGCCACGAGAAAGTCGAGGTGTTGTGCCGGATCGATACCCTCAATGAGGTGGAGTACTTCAAATCGGGAGGGATTTTGCATTACGTGTTGCGGCAGTTGATTGCGTCGTAACCGGCTGCTGATATAAACACCGCCTTCGGGCGGTGTTTTTGTTTGGGCCGCGAACGTCCTTATAATCGCGCCCCTATTTGGCATTGTTCACAAGTATGTGCCCCACACAAAACCACTGTGGGAGCGAGCTTGCTCGCGATAGCGGAGTGTCATGCAACATGGATGTTTGATATGAAGGCCCCATCGCGAGCAAGCTCGCTCCCACATGGACCGAGTCAACCCGCAACACTTCGGACACAAGGATTTTCAATGATTGCCCTGCCATGGAACTACCTGGCCCTCCTCTCCCTCGGCTATGGTCTGGCACTGATCTACGGCCAACTCGGCTGGCTGGCCCTAATCTCCGTCGCATTGTTGCTGTTCACAGGTTTCGCCGTGCGCCAGCAAAAGGTTCAAGCCGGCCGCTACCTCGGTCATGGGGTGTTCTTCGTCCTGGTCCTGGCACTGGCGATGCACTGGCTTCCCGGTTTCTACAACGGTCGTGGTTTCGCCTCTCAGCGATTCACCGACGATGCCGTGCCGTTTTTCATGTACCTGAATCAGGACAAACCCCTGATCGGGTTCTGGCTTTTGCTGGCTTGCCCGTGGATTGTCGGTCGACGTTCGCTGCGCCTTTCCATCTATGCCACCGCGCTGGGGCTGACGTTGAGCGCCGCGCTGGCCTTGGGTGGCGCGCTGTTGCTGGGCGTGATCAGCTGGGCACCGAAGTGGCCGGATCAAGCCTGGCTGTGGGCGCTTAACAATTTGCTGCTGGTGACGCTGGTGGAGGAGGCGCTGTTTCGCGGCTACATCCAGGGCGGTCTGACCCGGCACTTCAAAAACCTGCCCTACGGTGAAAACCTCGCCCTGCTCCTCGCCTCGCTGCTGTTCGGCCTGGTGCATGTGGGCGCCGGCTGGCAATGGGTGTTGCTGGCGAGTCTGGCGGGTGTCGGCTATGGTCTGGCCTACCGTTTTGGTGGCTTGGGTGCGGCCATCGCCACCCATTTCGGCCTGAACCTGCTGCACTTCGGGCTGTTCACCTATCCGATGCTCGCCGGCTGACGCAAGGGTCGTTTTGCGACGCGCCACTGATTACTGAAAAATAATCTCAATAAATGGCTGACGATGCCGACAACCCGTCAAAGCCTTGCGGATTGAAAAAGCCATGCGTAACAACCAGCCCATTACACAACGCGAACGGACCTTCCCGGCTCAGCAACGGTTGATTTCCACCACCGATGCCAAGGGCGTGATCACCTATTGCAACGACGCTTTCGTCGAGATCAGTGGGTATTCTCGTGAAGAGCTGATCCGTGCGCCGCATAACCTGGTCCGTCACCCTGACGTCCCGGCCGCGGTATTCGCGCACATGTGGGGCACACTGAAACAAGGCTTGCCATGGATGGGCATTGTCAAGAATCGCTGCAAGACCGGTGATCACTACTGGGTTAACGCCTATGTCACGCCGGTTTTCGAAGGCAATCAGGTGGTCGGTTACGAATCGGTGCGGGTCAAACCCACCGCCGAGCAGATCCGCCGTGCCGAAGCGCTCTACCAACGCATCAACCAGGGCAAGTCGGCGATTCCTTCAACAGACAAATGGCTGCCGGTGCTGCAGGACTGGCTGCCGTTCATTCTGGTCAGCCAGCTGAGCTTCATGATCGGCGCGTCGCTCAATTCCCAATGGGGTTTTGCGTTGGCCGCCGGCCTGTCGGTGCCATTGGGTCTGTTGGGGCTGAGCTGGCAACAGCGCGGCCTCAAGCGTCTGCTGCACCTGGCCGGGCAGACGACCTCCGACCCGCTGATCGCGCAGATGTACACCGACAGTCGCGGCGCCCAGGCGCGTCTGGAGATGTCGATCCTCAGCCAGGAAGCCCGCCTTAAAACCTGCCTGACTCGTCTGCAGGACACCGCCGAGCACCTGAGCGACCAAGCGAAACAGTCCGATACCCTGGCGCATAACAGCTCCAACGGCCTGGAACGCCAACGCGTCGAAACCGAGCAAGTGGCCACCGCCGTCAATCAGATGGCCGCCACCACTCAGGAAGTCGCCAGCCACGTGCAGCGCACGGCCGATGCGACTCAGGAAGCCAATCGCCTGACCGGTCGCGGCCGCGACATCGCCGGGGAAACCCGCGAAGCCATCCAGCGCCTGTCGGTGGTGGTCGGTGAAACCGGCCTGACCGTGACCCAACTGGCCAAGGACAGCGACGAAATCGGTGGCGTGGTCGATGTGATCAAAGGCATCGCCGACCAGACCAACCTGCTGGCGTTGAACGCAGCCATCGAAGCGGCCCGTGCCGGCGAGATGGGTCGTGGCTTTGCGGTGGTGGCTGACGAAGTCCGTCAACTGGCGCAACGCACCAGCGAATCCACCGGGCAGATCCACGCCCTGATCGCCAAGCTGCAACAGACCGCCAGCACCGCGGTGCAAACCATGGAAGCCGGGCATCGCCAGGCCGAAGAAGGTGTGGCGCGGGTATTGGAAGCGGATCAGGCACTGGTGGGGATCAGCGAAGCGGTGGCCAACATCACCGACATGACCACCCAGATCGCTGCGGCGACCGAAGAGCAAAGTGCAGTGGCCGAAGAAATCAGCCGCAACATCAGCAACATCTCGCACCTGGCGGATCAGACCTCGGAACAGGCGCAACACTCGGCGTTGTTGAGTGAAGAGCTGACAAAGACTGCGAATACCCAGTATTCGTTGGTGGAGCGGTTTAACCGCTAACAGTCGCTGGAAAGATAAAAACCCGGACAGTGAAAGCTTCCGGGTTTTTATTGCCAACCCGAAAGTGATGTCGCCTGGCAGACAGCTATCGCGAGCAAGCTCGCTCCCACAGGGGATTTGCGGTGGATGAAGATCTGATTCACATCACAAATCAAAATGTGTGCGAGCTTGCTCGCGATGGGGCCCTGATCGACACCGCAAATTTCACTGAAGAAATTCGGCAACCTTCTGCGCCGCAGCCGCCAGATGTTGCTCATGGATAAACCCGGAAGACTTCAACGGCTTCAAATCATGATCCCCCGCCACCAGCCAAAACACCTCGATACTCGGTGCCAACGTGTAAGCCTCAACGGCCTCGCGATTGCCCAACGCATCCCGTTCGCCCTGAACAATCAACGTGCGCGTCTTTAACCCGGCCAAATGCTCAACCCGAGGCTTCTCCGGTTTCCCCACCGCATAAAACGGATACCCGAGGCACACCAGCGCATCCGCCCCCAATTCATCCGCCAACAAACTCGCCATCCGCCCGCCCATGGACTTGCCCCCAATGGCCAGACGCCCAGCGACATGGCGTCGCACCACCGCATAGACCTCACGCCAACACTCGAGCAGTTTCGGTGCCGGGTTCGGTGGACGCTTACCCCCATCAACACGCCGTTGCGCCATGTACGGAAACTCGAAGCGCAGCACGTTGATCCCAGATGCAGCAAGGCGCGCAGCCATGTCGTTCATCCATCCGCTGTCCATCGGCGCGCCAGCGCCATGGGCGAGGATCAACGTCGCCGATGCCGGTGCTGAGGCGGCATTCCACAACCATCCATGATCCCGCACACACCGCGCCCATTGATCCCCGTCAATACTGGCCTTGTGCTCTTTATCCATGCTTACCTCGCTTTTAGTCTGCCTATAACTCCAGGCGAAGGGAGCGTCTGCCATGCGGCTTACTCGCAAAGGCGGGCCTTCACTTCGGCTGAACCGTGGATGGGGAACCATGAACACTTCTATCAGTACCGCCTACAACTACAAGGTGGTCCGCCAATTCGCCATTATGACGGTGGTGTGGGGCATCGTCGGTATGGGGCTCGGGGTTTTTCTCGCGGCTCAATTGGTCTGGCCTGAACTCAACTTCAATCTGCCGTGGACCAGCTTCGGGCGCCTGCGCCCGTTGCACACCAACGCAGTGATCTTCGCCTTTGGCGGTTGCGCCCTGTTCGCCAGTTCGTTCTATTCGGTGCAACGTACCTGCCAGACACAACTGTTTGCGCCAAAAATCGCCGCGTTCTGCTTCTGGGGCTGGCAAGTGGTGATTCTGCTGGCGGCCATCAGCCTGCCGCTGGGTTACACCAGCTCCAAGGAATACGCCGAGCTGGAATGGCCGATCGACATTCTGATCACCATCGTCTGGGTCGCCTACGCCGTGGTGTTCTTCGGCACACTGGCCAAGCGCAAGACCAAGCACATCTACGTCGGCAACTGGTTCTTCGGCGCGTTCATCATCACCGTGGCGATTCTGCACATCGTCAACAACCTTGAACTGCCGGTGAGTTTCACCAAGTCCTACTCGGTGTACGCGGGTGCGACCGATGCCATGGTTCAGTGGTGGTACGGGCACAACGCCGTAGGCTTTTTCCTCACCGCCGGTTTCCTCGGGATGATGTACTACTTCGTGCCGAAACAGGCCGAGCGTCCGGTGTATTCCTATCGCTTGTCGATCGTGCACTTCTGGGCGTTGATCACCCTGTACATCTGGGCCGGCCCGCACCACTTGCACTACACCGCGCTGCCGGACTGGGCTCAGTCGCTGGGCATGGTGATGTCGCTGATCCTGCTGGCGCCGAGCTGGGGCGGGATGATCAACGGCATGATGACGCTCTCGGGCGCCTGGCATAAGTTGCGTAGCGACCCGATCCTGCGCTTCCTCGTGGTCTCGCTGGCGTTCTACGGCATGTCGACCTTCGAAGGGCCGATGATGGCCATCAAAACGGTCAACGCCCTCTCCCACTACACCGACTGGACCATCGGCCACGTGCACGCCGGCGCCCTTGGTTGGGTAGCGATGATCTCGATCGGCGCGCTGTACCACATGATCCCGAAAATCTTTGGCCGCACGCAGATGCACAGCATCGGCCTGATCAACGCGCACTTCTGGCTCGCCACCATCGGCACCGTGCTGTACATCGCTTCGATGTGGGTCAACGGCATCGCCCAAGGCCTCATGTGGCGCGCCGTCAATGAAGACGGCACGCTGACCTACTCCTTCGTCGAAACCCTGGTGGCCAGCCACCCAGGCTTCGTCGTGCGACTGGTGGGCGGTGCGATCTTCTTCAGCGGCATGTTGCTGATGGCCTACAACACCTGGTGCACCGTGCGGGCCTCGCAGCCTGCCGAAGTCGCCGCTGCCGCGCAGATCGCCTGAGGAGGCCGCCATGAAACACGAAACAATCGAGAAAAACGTCGGCCTGCTGATGTTGCTGATGGTGTTGGCCGTGAGCATTGGCGGTCTGACTCAAATCGTCCCGCTGTTCTTCCAGGACGTGACCAATAAACCGGTGGAAAGCATGAAGCCCTACACCGCGCTGCAACTGGAAGGTCGCGACATCTACATCCGCGAAGGCTGCGTCGGCTGCCATTCGCAGATGATCCGGCCGTTTCGCGCCGAGACCGAACGCTACGGCCACTACTCGGTGGCCGGTGAAAGCGTCTGGGATCATCCGTTCCTGTGGGGCTCGAAACGTACCGGTCCGGACCTGGCCCGGGTCGGTGGTCGCTACTCCGAAGACTGGCACCGTGCGCATTTGTACAACCCGCGCAACGTGGTGCCGGAATCGAAAATGCCCGGCTATCCGTGGCTGGTGGCCAATCAACTCGACAGCAGCCACACCGAAACCAAGATCAAGGCGATGCGCACCCTCGGCGTGCCATACACCGACGATGACATCGCAGGCTCAGTCGCCTCGCTCAAGGGCAAGACCGAAATGGACGCGCTGGTCGCGTACCTGCAAGTGCTCGGCACATCCATCAAGAGCAAGAGGTGAGCCATGGCCATGCCCTTTGAAATAATGAGTGAAATGAGCAGTGGAATGATCCGCGGCCTGGGCACGGTCGTGGTGTTCGTAGCCTTCGTCGGCCTGACGCTGTGGGTGTTCAACAGCAAGCGCAATCCGGAATTCGCCGAAGCGCGTTTGCTGCCGTTCGCCGATGAACCGCTACCCGATGACGCCACCCAAGAACCTGAAACAAGGAGTACCCGGCCATGACCACCTTCTGGAGTACGTGGATCTGCGTACTGACCATCGGCAGCCTGATCGGCCTGACCTGGCTGCTCATCGGCACCCGCAAGGGCGAAACCAAGGGCAGCGTCGACCAGACCATGGGCCACAGCTTCGACGGCATCGAGGAGTACGACAACCCGCTGCCGCAGTGGTGGTTCATGCTGTTCGCCGGCACGCTGGTATTTGCCGTGGGCTATCTGGTGCTTTACCCAGGGCTGGGAAACTGGAAAGGCATTCTGCCGGGTTACGAGGACGGCTGGACCGGCGTCCACGAGTGGGAAAAGGAAATGGCCAAGTCGGACGCGAAGTTCGGGCCGATCTTCGCCAAATTCGCGGCGATGCCTGTGGAAGAAGTGGCAACGGACCCTCTAGCTTTGAAAATGGGCGGTCGCCTGTTTGCCTCCAATTGCGCGGTCTGCCACGGCTCGGATGCCAAGGGCGCTTTCGGCTTCCCAAACCTGGCGGACACCAGCTGGCGCTGGGGTGGCGACGCCGAGATGATCAAAACGACGATCATGGGCGGTCGCATGGCCGCGATGCCGGCCTGGGGTGAAATCCTTGGTGATGCTGGTGTGAAAAACGTTGCCGCCTATGTACGTCATGAACTGGCCGGCCTGCCTTTGCCGGCCGACAGTGGCGCCGATCTGAACGCCGGACAGCAAGCGTTCAGCACCATGTGCGTAGCCTGTCATGGGGCAAACGGCCAGGGCACTGAAGCCATGGGCGCGCCGAATCTGACGCAACCGGCCGGTTTTATCTACGGAACAAGCCTGGCGCAACTGCAACAGACCATTCGTCATGGCCGCCAGGGCCATATGCCGGCGCAGAACGAACTGCTCGGCAACGACAAGGTGCAATTGCTGGCCGCTTACGTTTACAGCCTGTCTCACGGTCTGAGCACCGAGCGTTTGCAGGCTGAAGGCAAACACGAATAAATCTCGACCGCTCTGCTGCCGCATTCCCCGGATGCGGCAGTTCCCTGCCCCTTTGCGACCAAGTGTCGCACCCCTCCGTTAGTCCTCCTTTCGGTTCCCCAGATTCGGGTCTAAGCTTCCCCGATGCGGACTGGCATGAGCCGGTTCCAGGTCGACCCAACCCGATGTGTTCGACGAATCTGCTCGATGACAAGCCGCAAAGGCTGGTAGATACCGGCTGTCGTGCCAATTGCCATCTGTCACCCGATCGTTGTGTTTGAACACACCCCGTTACATCCGACCTGACCCCCTCACCATTTTCGTCTGCTGCGACATTTTTCCCTTGGGCAATTTTGTCCCTACGCGGCGCATGGAAAGGCCGCAGAATCAGCTTTTGAAAGCATTGACCCAGGTCATGGCGCGTTGCAATGACCCCCCGCTTTCTCCATACTTGCGGCCGATTTTTACTCCTAATAAAACACCCAAACCGTGGAACCTTAGAATGAGCACAGCAATCAGTCCGACTGCTTATAACTATAAGGTAGTCCGCCAGTTCGCCATCATGACGGTGGTCTGGGGGATCCTTGGCATGGGGCTTGGTGTCTTCATCGCCTCACAGCTTGTATGGCCGGAATTGAACTTCGGTCTGCCGTGGACGACTTTTGGACGCTTACGCCCGTTGCACACCAACCTGGTGATTTTCGCCTTCGGTGGTTGTGCACTGTTTGCCACTTCTTATTACGTCGTGCAGCGAACCTGCCAAACGCGACTGATTTCCGACCGCATGGCGGCCTTCCACTTCTGGGGATGGCAGGCTGTAATCGTCGGCGCGATCGTTACCTTGCCGCTGGGTTACACCACCACCAAGGAATACGCGGAACTGGAATGGCCCCTGGCTATCCTGCTGGCTATCGTCTGGGTGACCTACGGTGCGGTGTTCTTCGGAACCATCGTCAAGCGCAAGACCAAGCACATCTATGTGGGTAACTGGTTCTACGGTGCCTTCATCGTCGTGACGGCGATGCTGCACATCGTCAACCACATGTCGCTACCAGTCAGCCTGTTCAAGTCCTACTCCGCCTATTCGGGTGCGACTGACGCAATGATCCAGTGGTGGTACGGCCACAACGCCGTGGGTTTCTTCTTGACCACCGGTTTCCTTGGGATGATGTACTACTTCGTGCCGAAGCAGGCCGAGCGTCCGATCTACTCCTATCGCCTGTCGATCGTGCACTTCTGGGCGCTGATCACCCTGTACATCTGGGCCGGTCCGCACCACCTGCACTACACCGCGCTGCCGGACTGGGCTCAGTCGCTGGGCATGGCGATGTCGATCATCCTGCTGGCACCAAGCTGGGGCGGCATGATCAATGGCATGATGACCCTGTCGGGCGCCTGGCATAAGCTGCGCACCGACCCGATCCTGCGCTTCCTCGTTGTGTCCCTGGCCTTCTACGGCATGTCGACCTTCGAAGGCCCGATGATGGCCATCAAGACCGTCAACTCGCTGTCTCACTACACAGACTGGACCATCGGCCACGTACACGCCGGTGCTTTGGGCTGGGTGGCGATGATCTCGATCGGCGCCATCTACCACATGATCCCGAAACTGTTCGGTCGTGTGCAGATGCACAGCATCGGCCTGATCAACACGCACTTCTGGCTCGCGACCATCGGTACCGTTCTGTACATCGCTTCGATGTGGGTCAACGGCATCACCCAGGGTCTGATGTGGCGTGCAATCAACGACGACGGCACCCTCACCTACTCGTTCGTTGAAGCGCTGCAAGCCAGCCATCCTGGTTTCATCGTTCGCGCCCTGGGCGGTGCGTTCTTTGCCAGCGGCATGCTGTTCATGGCCTACAACGTATGGCGTACCGTACGTGCCTCGAACCCGGCTGAAGCCAAAGCCGCTGAACAGATTGCTGTAGTTGGAGCTCACTGATGAAGCATGAAGCAGTCGAGAAGAACATTGGCCTGCTGGCCTTCTTCATGGTTATCGCCGTCAGCATCGGCGGCCTGACCCAGATCGTCCCCTTGTTTTTTCAGGACGTGACCAACAAACCGGTCGAAGGCATGAAGCCGCGCCCGGCGCTGGAACTTGAAGGCCGTGACATTTTCATCGCCAACGGTTGTGTCGGCTGCCACTCGCAGATGATCCGCCCGTTCCGTGCTGAAACCGAACGTTATGGCCACTACTCGGTCGCCGGTGAAAGCGTCTGGGACCACCCGTTCCTGTGGGGTTCCAAGCGTACCGGTCCGGACCTGGCCCGTGTTGGCGGTCGTTACTCCGATGACTGGCAGCGTGCGCACTTGTACAACCCGCGCAACGTGGTGCCTGAGTCGAAAATGCCGGCCTACCCGTTCCTCGTGGAAAACAAGCTCGACGGCAAAGACACCGCCAAGAAAATGGAAGTCTTGCGCACGCTCGGCGTCCCTTACACCGACGAAGACATCGCCGGCGCCAAGGATGCTGTGAAGGGCAAAACCGAAATGGACGCGCTGGTGGCCTATCTGCAAGGCCTGGGCACCATCATCAAAAGCAAACGGTGATTTAGATGGATATCGGGATGATTCGTGGCCTGGGCACCGTTGTTGTGATGGTGGCCTTCATCGGTCTGGCGTTGTGGGTATTCAGCCCCAAGCGCAAGTCGGAGTTTGAAGACGCGACCTTGCTGCCTTTCGCGGATGATCCCGAAGCCATCAAGCACGTCGAGCAAGCTTCTAGGAGTAACAAAGAATGACTACGTTCTGGAGTCTGTACGTCACAGTCCTCAGTCTCGGCACGATCTTCGCCCTGACCTGGCTGTTGCTGTCCACCCGCAAGGGCCAGCGCAGCGAAGCCACCGAAGAAACGGTTGGCCACTCCTTCGACGGGATCGAGGAGTACGACAACCCACTGCCGAAATGGTGGTTCATGCTGTTCGTGGGCACCATCATCTTCGCCCTGGGCTACCTGGTTCTGTACCCGGGCCTGGGTAACTGGAAAGGCCTGCTGCCGGGTTACAACTACCTCGATAACGACAAGCAGACCGCGTTCGCCAATGGCCAGACCGGCTGGACCGGCGTTCACGAGTGGGAAAAGGAAATGGCCAAGTCGGACGCCAAGTTCGGCCCGATCTTCGCCAAGTTCGCTTCCATGCCAATCGAAGAAGTCGCCAAGGACCCGCAAGCCCTGAAGATGGGTGGCCGCCTGTTCGCCTCCAACTGCTCGGTCTGCCACGGTTCCGATGCCAAGGGCGCTTACGGCTTTCCTAACCTGACCGACGCCGACTGGCGCTGGGGCGGCGAAGCACAAACCATCAAGACCACCATCATGGGTGGCCGTCACGCGGTCATGCCGGCGTGGGCTGAAGTGATCGGCGAGCAAGGCGTTGCGAACGTTGCCGCGTTCGTACTGACCAACCTCGATGGCCGCAAACTGCCGGAAGGCACCAAGGCTGACCCGGTAGCCGGCCAGAAGCTGTTCGCTGCCAACTGCGCGGTGTGCCACGGTCCGGAAGGCAAAGGCACACCAGCGATGGGCGCGCCTAACCTGACCCACCCAGCAGCGTTCATCTACGGTTCGAGCTTCGCTCAGCTGCAGCAGACCATCCGTTACGGCCGTCAGGGCCAGATGCCTGCGCAAGAACAGCTGCAAGGCAACGACAAGGTTCACCTGCTGGCCGCTTACGTCTACAGCCTCTCTCACGGTGAGAAAGCGCCAGTGGCGGACGCCCAGTAAGGCAAACGCTTGATGCAATAAAAAACGGCCCCGCCAATGTGAATTGGCGGGGCCGTTTTGTTTATGACCTGTGTTCGATCTGTGCTCAACCCGTAGCAGCTGCCGAGCCTGCGCTGGAAAACTCGTCCATAATTCACAAGTCAATTGATTCAAGTCATTACACCGTCAGTTGAATTCCACCAACGTGACCAAAGGTCGCACCCTTGAGTTAGAGCTACAGGCGTATCATTGCGCCACTGCAACACCTCTTTTTGACCGCGGTCGGCATGTACTGACCGAGGCATTTTTCCACTGCCGTGGGATGCAATGATGAGCAACCAGATTCCGGTACACGACGTCACACCTGCCAAGAACGCGAACAACAGCGTCGACCTCTACGCCTCTCGAGAAAAGATCTACACCCGCGCTTTCACCGGACTGTTCCGCAACCTGCGGATGATGGGTGGTGCCGGGCTGTTTCTGCTGTATTTCGGTACGGTCTGGCTGAGCTGGGGTGGCCATCAGGCGGTCTGGTGGAACCTGCCGGAGCGTAAATTCTTCATCTTTGGCGCAACCTTCTGGCCTCAGGACTTCATCCTGCTCTCGGGGATCCTGATCGTCAGCGCCTTCGGCCTGTTCTTCATTACCGTGTACGCCGGGCGGGTCTGGTGCGGCTATACCTGCCCACAGAGTGTCTGGACCTGGATTTTCATGTGGTGCGAGAAGGTCACCGAAGGCGACCGCAACCAGCGCATCAAGCTCGACAAAGCGCCCATGAGCGCCAACAAATTCCTGCGCAAATTCAGCAAACACGCGATGTGGCTGTTGATAGGCTTCGTGACCGGCATGACCTTCGTGGGTTACTTCTCGCCGATCCGCGAACTGACCATCGACTTCTTCACCGGCGAAGCCGACGGCTGGTCGTATTTCTGGGTCGGCTTCTTCACCCTCGCCACCTACGGCAATGCCGGCTGGTTGCGCGAGCAGGTGTGCATTTACATGTGCCCGTACGCGCGCTTCCAGAGTGTGATGTTCGACAAAGACACCCTGATCGTTTCCTACGACCCGCGTCGTGGTGAAGGCCGCGGCCCGCGCAAGAAAGGCGCCGACTACAAGGCCATGGGCCTGGGCGACTGCATCGACTGCACCATGTGCGTCCAGGTCTGCCCGACCGGTATCGACATCCGCGACGGCCTGCAAGTCGAATGCATCGGCTGTGCGGCCTGCATCGATGCCTGCGACAGCATCATGGACAAGATGGATTACCCGCGCGGCCTGATCAGCTACACCACCGAGCACAACCTGTCCGGGCAAAAAACCAATAAACTGCGCCCGCGCCTGATCGGCTATGCCACGGTGCTGCTGGCGATGATCGCCTTGCTGATGACCGCATTCTTCATGCGTTCGCTGGTCGGTTTCGACGTCAGCAAAGACCGCGTGCTGTACCGCGAGAACGCCGAAGGCCGGATCGAAAACGTCTACAGCCTGAAGATCATGAACAAGGATCAGCGCGACCACACCTACGTGCTCGAAGCCGCTGGCCTGCCGGACCTCAAGCTGCAAGGCAAGCGCGAGATCAAGGTCGCCGCCGGGGAGATTTTCAGCCAGCCGGTCGAACTGTCCAGCGCGCCGGAGAAACTGCCATCGAGCACCAACGAGGTGAAATTCATCCTCAAGGATGCCGATGACGACAGCGTCCACATTGAAGCCAAGAGCCGGTTCATCGGCCCACAAGTTCGTTGAGAGAAGTGATCATGCCCACAGCAACTGCCGCAAGTCCCTGGTACAAGCACCTTTGGCCGTGGATCATCATCGCCATCCTGGCGTGTTCCGTGACCCTGACCTTGTCCATGGTGACGATTGCGGTGAACAACCCGGACAACCTGGTCAACGACAACTATTACGAGGCCGGCAAAGGCATCAACCGCTCCCTCGACCGTGAGTTGCTGGCGCAGACCCTGCTGCTGCGCGCCAGCGTTCATCTGGACGACGTGACCGGTGAAGTCGACCTGCGCCTGAGCGGCAACAGCCAGCCGAAAACCCTGGAGCTGAACCTGATCTCGCCGACCCAGCCAGAGAAAGATCGCAAAATCACCCTGGCGCGCAGCGAAACCGAACAGGGCCGCTACATTGGCCAGTTGAACGACAAGGTCGACGGTCGCCGCTTTGTAGAACTGCTGGGTGTACAGGACGACAAGACCTGGCGCATGTTCGAAGAAGAACAGGTCAGCCATGACAAGGATTTGCTGCTGGGTGATGAACCGCTGCAAGGCGCCGAAGACCTGAAGAAGTAAAAGCCTGCGCTTCGCGCATCGCGAGCAAGC
>NZ_SOPU01000024.1:108076-177184 GCF_004402115.1 Pseudomonas sp. F01002
CCCTGCTACCACTGCGCCCTGCCCGTCCCGGCCGGCAGCCGCTTCACCGCTGCCGTCCTCGGTGAAACCCGCGAGTTCTGCTGCCCGGGTTGTCAGGCCGTGGCCGAAGCCATTGTGGCCGGTGGACTGGAAACCTATTACCAGCATCGCAGCGAGTCATCGGCCAACCCCGAAGCGCTGCCGGTGCAGTTGGTGGACGAACTGGCGCTGTACGACCGCGCCGACGTGCAAGCCCCCTTCGTTCGTCACGACGGCGAACTCGCCGAAACCACCCTGTTGATGGAAGGCATCAGTTGCGCCGCCTGCGGCTGGCTGATCGAGAAACACCTGCGTGGCTTGCCGGCGGTGGCCGAAGCGCGCCTGAACCTGTCCAACCATCGCCTGCACGTACGCTGGGCCGATGCACAACTGCCGCTGAGCCAGGTACTCAACGAATTGCGCCACATCGGTTACGCCGCCCACCCCTATCAAGCCGACCGCGCCAGCGAACAACTGGCCAGCGAAAACCGCCTGGCCCTGCGCCAACTCGGCGTGGCCGGATTGCTGTGGTTCCAGGCGATGATGGCGACCATGGCCACCTGGCCGGAATTCAACATCGACCTCAGTCCCGAGCTGCACACCATCCTGCGTTGGGTCGCGCTGTTCCTCACCACACCGATCGTCTTCTATAGCTGCGCGCCATTCTTCAAAGGCGCCATGCGCGACTTGCGCACCCGCCACCTGACCATGGATGTTTCGGTGTCGCTGGCAATTGGCAGCGCCTACATCGCCGGGATCTGGACCTCGATCACCGGCGTCGGTGAACTGTATTTCGATGCGGTCGGCATGTTCGCGCTGTTCCTGCTGGCCGGGCGTTATCTGGAACGTCGCGCCCGGGAACGCACCGCCGCTGCCACCGCACAGCTTGTAAACCTGCTGCCCGCCTCGTGCCTGCGCCTGAGTGCCGACGGCCAGAGCGAGCGGATCCTGCTCAGCGAACTGCGCGTCGGCGATCAGGTGCTGGTGCACCCCGGCGCGATCCTCCCGGCCGACGGCAAGATCCTCGAAGGCCAGTCGAGCATCGACGAATCCCTGCTCACCGGCGAATACCTACCGCAACCGCGCACGCCGGGCGATGCCGTCACCGCTGGCACCCTGAACGTCGAAGGTGCGCTGACCGTGGAAGTCCTGGCGCTGGGTCAAGACACCCGATTGTCCGCCATCGTCCGCCTGCTGGACCGCGCTCAGGCCGAGAAGCCGCGACTGGCGGAAATTGCCGACCGCGCCGCGCAGTGGTTCCTGCTGCTTTCGCTGATTGCCGCTGCCGTCATCGGCTTGATCTGGTGGGAACTGGATTCGTCGCGAGCCTTCTGGATTGTTTTGGCGATGCTCGTTGCGACATGCCCGTGCGCCTTGTCCCTGGCCACGCCGACCGCCCTCACCGCCGCCACCGGAACATTGCACAAACTGGGTTTGCTGCTGACTCGCGGCCATGTGCTGGAAGGTCTGAACCAGATCGACACGGTGATTTTCGACAAGACCGGCACGCTGACGGAAGGTCGCCTGGCCTTGCGATCGATTCGCCCGCTCGGCGCGCTCAACAGCGATCAATGCCTGAGCCTGGCCGCCGCCCTGGAAAACCGCTCTGAACACCCAATCGCCCGCGCGTTTGGCCGGGCGCCGCTGGCCGCCGAAGAAGTCCACAGCACGCCGGGGCTTGGCCTCGAAGGCTTGGTCGGTGAGCAACGCCTGCGCATTGGCCAACCGGGTTTTGTCTGTGAACTCAGTGACGCTGTCGTGCCGTTAATGCCGGACGAAGCCGGCCAATGGCTGTTGCTCGGCGACAGCCAGGGACCGTTGGCATGGTTTGTTCTCGACGATCGCCTGCGTGCCGATGCACCTGCCCTCCTCGCCGCCTGCAAGTCTCGCGGTTGGCGCACGCTGCTGCTGTCCGGCGACAGTTCGCCGATGGTCGCCAGTGTCGCCGCGGAACTGGGCATCGATGAAGCCCGTGGCGGCTTGCGTCCGGACGATAAATTGCAAGTCCTGCAACAGCTGCACAAGGAAGGCCGCAAGGTGTTGATGCTCGGTGACGGGGTCAACGACGTGCCCGTGCTGGCCGCCGCCGACATCAGCGTGGCCATGGGTTCGGCCACCGATCTGGCAAAAACCAGTGCCGACGCGGTACTGCTGTCGAACCGCCTCGATGCATTGGTCCAAGCCTTTAGCCTGGCGCGACGCACCCGACGGGTAATCATCGAGAACCTGCTGTGGGCCGGGCTGTACAATGGCCTCATGTTGCCGTTCGCCGCCCTCGGCTGGATCACTCCGGTATGGGCCGCGGTCGGCATGTCCATCAGTTCGTTGACCGTGGTGCTGAACGCCCTGCGCCTGACTCGCATGCCCAATACGCCTGCGATCAGCGCCACGCCAGAAACCCGTCCGCTGCCGGCCTGAGCCGCGCGGGCATGGAGTCCAGATGCCAGCTCTCTACGTGATGATCCCGGCCGCGCTGCTGATCGTGGCCATCGCCATTTACATCTTCTTCTGGGCAGTCGACAGCGGTCAGTACGACGACCTCGACGGCCCGGCCCACAGCATCCTGTTCGACGATCAGGACCCGAACCACAAGGCCGCGGTCGATGAAGCCAGCGGTCATCCGGCCAAACCGGACGACAAGACGCCACCCCATGCTTGAGTTGGCGCCGCTGCTGGTGTCTGCGGTGATCCTCGGCCTGCTCGGTGGCGGGCATTGCCTGGGCATGTGCGGCGGCTTGATGGGCGCGTTGACCCTGGCGATTCCCAAGGAACAACGCAGCCGTCGTTTTCGACTGCTGCTGGCCTACAACCTTGGGCGAATTCTCAGCTATGCAACGGCCGGCCTGCTGATCGGTCTGGCCGGTTGGGCGGTGGCCAACAGCCCGGCGGCGATGTTCATGCGCGTCATTGCCGGATTGCTGTTGGTCGCCATGGGCCTGTACCTCGCTGGCTGGTGGAGCGGCCTGACCCGCATCGAAAGCCTCGGTCGCGGCCTGTGGCGGCACATCCAGCCGGTTGCCAACAAACTGTTGCCGGTGTCGAGCGTCCCGCGCGCGTTACTGCTGGGGGCGCTCTGGGGCTGGCTGCCGTGCGGGTTGGTTTACAGCACGTTGCTGTGGTCGGCGAGCCAGGGCAATGCGCTGGACAGTGCGCTTTTGATGCTCGCGTTCGGGCTCGGCACCTGGCCGGTGTTACTCGCCACGGGGTTGGCGGCTGAGCGGGTCACGGCGTTGTTGCGCAAACGTAGCGTGCGGATGACGGGCGGATTACTGGTGATCCTGTTCGGCATCTGGACCTTGCCGGGGCCGCATCAGCATTGGCTCATGGGCCACTAGAAACAAAGTCAAAAGATCGCAGCCTTCGGCAGCTCCTACATGGGATCGCGTCCACCTGTAGCTGCCGAAGGCTGCGATCTTTTGATCTTGAAGCCCGTTGATGCAAATCAAGATGCCCCTCCGCGCCACCCCCTAGACTCGCTGACACTGCCAGCCTATCCGGGGGATTGCCCGCATGATGCTCGACGCCATTCGTTGGGACACCGATCTGATCCGCCGTTACGACCTGGCGGGACCGCGCTACACCTCCTACCCGACCGCGGCGCAATTCGACGGTCAGGTCGGCACGTTCGACCTGTTCCACGCCCTGCGCGACAGCCGTAAAGCCCTGCGCCCGTTATCGCTGTATGTGCACGTGCCGTTCTGCGCGAACATTTGCTACTACTGCGCCTGCAATAAAGTCATCACCAAGGACCGCGGCCGGGCCCAGCCCTATTTGCAGCGCCTTGAGCAGGAAATCCAGCTGATCGCCTGCCACCTCGACCCGGCGCAGAAAGTCGAACAGCTGCATTTCGGCGGCGGTACCCCGACCTTTCTCAGCCACGATGAACTGCGCCAGTTGATGGCCCAGTTGCGTAAAAGCTTCAACTTGCTGGACGACGATTCCGGCGACTACGGCATCGAAATCGACCCTCGCGAAGCCGACTGGTCGACCATGGGCCTGCTCCGTGAACTGGGTTTCAATCGGGTCAGTATCGGCCTGCAAGACCTCGACCCGGCGGTGCAACGGGCAGTCAATCGCCTGCAAAGCCTGGAACAAACCCGTGCGGTGATCGACGCCGCTCGCACGCTGCAGTTTCGCTCGATCAACATCGACCTGATCTATGGCTTGCCGAGGCAGACACCCGAGAATTTCGCCCGCACCGTCGATGAAGTGATCAACCTGCAACCGGACCGCCTCTCAGTGTTCAACTACGCGCACCTGCCGGAACGCTTCATGCCGCAACGGCGAATCAACAGCGACGAACTGCCGACACCGGCGCAAAAACTGGAAATACTCCAGGGCACCATCGAGCAGCTGACCAAGGCCGGTTACCGCTACATCGGCATGGACCACTTCGCGCTGCCCGACGATGAACTGGCGATTGCTCAGGAAGAATCAACCCTGCAACGCAACTTCCAGGGCTACACCACCCACGGTCACTGCGACCTGATTGGCCTGGGCGTGTCGGCCATCAGCCAGATCGGCGACTTGTATTGCCAGAACAGCAGCGACCTGAATCAGTACCAGAACACGCTGGCCAGCGCGCAGCTGGCCACCAGCCGTGGTCTGCTGTGCAACGCCGATGACCGCCTGCGACGTGCGGTCATCCAGCAACTGATCTGCACTTTCAGCCTGGAGTTCGCCGCGATCGAACACGCCTTCAACATCGACTTTCAGGGTTACTTCGGCGAACTCTGGCCACAGTTGCAGGGAATGGCCGACGACGGCCTGATAGAACTGGATAACGAACGGATCACCGTATTGCCCGCCGGACGATTGCTGGTGCGCTCGGTGTGCATGGTGTTCGACGCGTACCTGGAACAGCACAATCGCCAGCGGTTCTCGCGGGTTATCTAGCCATCACCTCACTGGCCGCTCTACGAAACGCTGACTTTACGACCCTGCGACAAAATCGCCGCGTGCCTGAATGTCCTCCCGTGAGTTACCCTTACGGCTTATGTGTGTTTTCCCACAAGGATTGAAGAAATGTCCGAGCCAGTAAAGCTGCGCGCTCATAGCCAGGCCCATTGCAAGGATTGCAGCCTGGCCCCCCTCTGCTTGCCACTTTCTTTGAATCTGGAAGACATGGATGCGCTGGACGAAATAGTTAAACGTGGCCGCCCGCTGAAAAAGGGCGAATTCCTGTTCCGCCAGGGCGACACCTTCGATTCCGTTTATGCAGTACGCTCGGGCGCCCTGAAGACCTTCAGCCTGAGCGATGGCGGCGAAGAACAACTCACCGGTTTCCACCTGCCGAGTGAACTGGTCGGCCTGTCAGGCATGGACACCGAAAAACACCCGGTCTCGGCGCAAGCCATGGAAACCACATCGGTGTGTGAAATCCCTTTCGAACGCCTCGACGAACTTGCGCTGCAACTGCCGCAACTGCGCCGTCAGTTGATGCGCGTGATGAGCCGCGAGATTCGCGACGATCAGCAAATGATGTTGCTGCTGTCGAAGAAAACCGCCGACGAGCGCATCGCCACGTTCCTGGTCAACCTGTCGGCCCGTTTCCGCGCCCGGGGTTTCTCGGCCAACCAGTTCCGCCTGAGCATGTCGCGCAACGAAATCGGCAATTACTTAGGCCTGGCGGTGGAAACCGTGTCCCGGGTTTTCACGCGCTTCCAGCAAAACGAACTGATTGCGGCTGAAGGCAAGGAAATCCATATCCTCGACCCGATCCAGCTCTGCGCCCTGGCCGGCGGCTCGCTAGACGGCTGATTTCGGCGATTGCGGCTGAGCGAAACGGTTCAGCCGCCGTTATACTGCGTCGTTTGCAGCCTGCCAGGATTCTTCGACTATGGCCTTCGACTCCTTCGACATCAAATCCCTCATCCGCCCTGTGATCGACTTTCCCAAGCCGGGCGTGATCTTTCGCGACATTACCCCATTGTTCCAGTCGCCCACGGCCCTGCGCCTGGTGATGGACAGCTTCGCACACCGTTATGTCGAGGCCGACTTCACCCACATCGGTGCGATGGACGCGCGTGGCTTTCTGATCGGTTCGGTCCTGGCCTATCAGCTGAACAAGCCGCTGGTGCTGTTCCGCAAGCAAGGCAAACTGCCGGCCGACGTGCTGGCCGAGGGTTATGCGACCGAATACGGCGAAGCCTTCCTCGAAGTCCACGCCGACAGCCTGTGCGAGGGCGATTCGGTGGTGATGTTCGATGACCTGATCGCCACGGGCGGGACGCTGATTGCGGCGGCGAACCTGGTTCGACGCATGGGCGCGCGGGTTCATGAAGCGGCGGCGATCATTGATTTGCCGGAGTTGGGCGGATCGCAGCGGCTGGAAGATATGGGGATTCCGACGTTTTGCCTGACGCAATTTGCGTTGAGCGAGCAGTAAGGCGGCGTCTGTACGGGCGCTATCGCGAGCAAGCCCGCTCCCACATTTGATCTCTACAGGACACAAGATTTGTGTACGCAGGAGATTCAATGTGGGAGCGGGCTTGCTCGCGAATGGCAGCACCACCTATCTCAATGTCTGTTAAAGCCCCATCTGCTTGCTGATGATCTCGTTCATCACTTCCCGCGTACCGCCGCCGATCGACAAGATCCGGTTATCCCGATACAGCCGCTCCACCAGGCTCTCGCGCATATAACCGAGGCCACCCAAAATCTGCACAGCATCCGTAGTAATCCGATCAGCCGTGTCAGTCGCAAAATTCTTGGCCATGGAAATCTCCTTGATCACACTCTGCCCCGCCGCCATTTTCGCTGCCTGGCGGTAGGTGAATTCCCGTGACACCTCCAGCGCCGTCGCCATTTCGGCAAGGCGATGCTTGAGCACCTGAAACTTGCCGATGGGTTTACCGAATGCTTCACGCTGGCGAGCCCATTTAAGGCTCTCTTCCAGCGCCAGTTGCGCGGTCATGTTGGCCATTAGCGCCAGCGCCAGGCGCTCGCTCTGGAAGTTACCCATGATGCAGGCGAAGCCCATGTTTTCGGCGCCAATCAGATTTCCTACCGGCACCCGGCAATCGTCGAAGAACAATTCGGCGGTGTCCGACGCCCACCAACCCATTTTCTTCAACTGACGGCCTACGGTGAAACCGGGCGTGCCCTTCTCGATCAATAGCAGGCTGATGCCACCAAAACCCGGCGCACCGGTGCGCACCGCGACGGTGTAGAAATCCGCGCGGACGCCACTGGTGATAAAGGTTTTGCTGCCGCTGACCCGGTAGCACTCGCCGTCGCGCACGGCGCGGGTTTGCAGGTTGGCGACGTCGGATCCACCACTGGGCTCGGTCACGGCCAGGGCGCTGATCTTGTCGCCGGCGAGCACCTGCGGCACAACGCGATCGCGAACTTCAGGCCTGGCCCACTTGAGGATCGGCGGCAGGCCGATGTCCAACGAGCCGAGCCCCGCCACCAGACCGCCGGAGCCACAGCGCATCAACTCTTCGCTGGCGGCGACCTTGGCGAACAGATCACCTTCGTGACTGCCACCCAAGGCTTCGGGATAACCGATCCCCAGAATCCCCGCCGCGCCGGCCTTGAGGTAGAGCTCGCGGGGAAAGCTTTCGGCTTCTTCCCACTGGTCGATGTCCGGCAAGATCTCGCGCTCGACGAAATGTTTGACGCTGTCGCGGACCAATAGGTGGCTGGGGTCGAAGTATTCCTGAAAGGCAGGCATCGGCGAACTCCACTGAAGGTTCAGCGAAGTTAACCGAGCGCTTGCTTGGTTTTCAAGTAAAGGAGTGTTCGAAGATCAAAAGATCGCAGCCTTCGGCAGCTCCTACATTGGCATGCGTACACCTGTAGGAGCTGCCGCAGGCTGCGATCTTTTGCTTTTAACAATTACAGAGCAATAGGCTTACGCCCGGCAAACGAATGCGCCAACGTCCCGCCATCCACCAATTCCAGCTCGCCACCCAATGGCACGCCGTGGGCGATGCGCGAGGCGATCAGGCCTTTGTTGCTGAGCAACTGAGCAATGTAATGCGCCGTCGCCTCACCTTCCACGGTCGGGTTGGTCGCCAGAATAACTTCAGTGAACGTGCCCGCCTCTTCGATCCGCGCCAGCAGTTGCGGAATGCCGATGGCTTCCGGCCCTAGCCCATCGAGTGGCGACAGATGCCCCTTGAGCACGAAGTAGCGACCACGGAAACCGGTCTGCTCCACCGCGTAGACGTCCATCGGCCCTTCCACCACGCAGAGCAAGGTGTCGTCGCGACGGGTATCGGCGCATTGCGGGCAGAGGTCATCTTCGGTCAGCGTGCGGCACAACCGGCAATGGCCCACCCCTTCCATGGCCTGGCTCAGCGCCAGGGCCAATCGCGAGCCGCCGCTGCGATCACGTTCGAGCAACTGCAACGCCATGCGCTGGGCGGTTTTCTGACCCACACCTGGCAAAATTCGCAGGGCGTCGATCAGTTGGCGAATCAAAGGGCTGAAGCTCATGGGGAAAAGTCCGACAAAACAACGAGACGCGGTTTATACCCGCGCCTCTGTTTAGCGTCAATTACTCAGTCCTGGGCGACCCGCACAACCAGTTTGCCGAAGTTGCGTCCTTCCAGCAGACCGATGAACGCTTCAGGTGCCTGCTCCAGGCCGTCGACCACGTCTTCGCGGAACTTCACCTTGCCGTCGCGCACCCACGGCGCCATGGCGCTGACGAATTCCGGCTGACGATCGCCGTAGTCGTCGAACACGATGAAGCCCTGGATTCATTGGACAAAGGCTGTCTGTCCATAGATTTTTAATGGGGGTGTGCCTCCTCGACCACATAACGGCACTTGTCCGCGCCACCGGCCACGCCGACCACGCGCAAGCCCTTGATCTTCGCGATCTGACCGACCACCGAACCCACGGCGCCGGATGCGGCCGCAACCACCAGGGTTTCGCCGGCCTTGGGCTGGCCGATGTCCATCAGGCCCATATACGCGGTCATGCCGGGCATACCCAACACGCCCAGCGCCATTGACGGGCTCGGCAGCCCGGACGGCACCGGAATGATGTCGCGACCGTCGCTGAGGCTGTGGCTCTGCCAACCGGTAGAACCGACCACCAGATCACCTTCTTGGAATTTCGGATTCAGCGAGCGCTCGACCCGACTGACAGCGCCACCGGTCATCACCTCGCCGATTTCAACCGGTGCGGCGTAGGACGGCGCGTCGCTCATGCGTCCGCGCATATAGGGATCGAGTGACAGGTAAAGGGTCTTGAGCAGCACCTGACCGTCGGCCAGGTCCGGCAGCGCAACGCGCTCCAGGCGGAAATTCTCCGGCGTCGGCGCGCCTACCGGGCGGGACGCCAGGACGATACGTTGTTTGAGGGTCAATGCTTGTGGCATGTGAGCTTCTCCTTTTGATCGATGAATTCGGCGGTATAGGGAGCAGACATTTGTGGCGGTTTCGCGTTCGATGTTTCGTCTCCGGAGCGAGTGGACTTCATCGCGAGCAAGCTCGCTCCCACAAGGGATCTGCGGCGTACACAAATCAAATGTGGGAGCGAGCTTGCTCCGGGCGGCGTTCCGACGATGGCGATCGCACAGACGCTACATCCATCAGCCAGAAACAAAAATGCCAGGCGCGATGCCTGGCATTTTTTTGTAGCCCATCCGACGCGCTTTGGCGAATCAGAATGGCAGTTTCATACCCGGTGGCAGTTGCATGCCAGCGGTCATGCCGGACATTTTGTCCTGGCTGTTGGCTTCGATCTTGCGCACGGCATCGTTGACGGCGGCGGCGAACACAGCCTCCAGCATCTCTTTGTCGTCTTCGCTCAAGCCTTCGACCAGGCTTGGATCGATGGTCACGCGCTTGACGTCGTGACGACCGGTCATCACCACGGTGACCATATCGCCACCGGCTTTACCGGTGACTTCGGCGTTGGCCAGTTCTTCCTGCATCTTGGCCATTTTTTCCTGCATCTGCTGTGCCTGCTTCATCAGGCCGGCCATGCCACCTTTCATCATGGGAATCACCTCAAAAGTACTTGGATAAATACAGCGTCCGGCCCTTTCGGCCGAACACCTTCAGTTATTAGCCCTGAGTGACCAGGGTCTCGACAGGTTCAATAGTATCGTTACGGACCACCGCACCGAACTGCTGCATCATTTGCTGTATGAACGGATCACCGTGGATCGACTCTTCGGCCTCGCGCTGACGGTTCGCACGGCGCCGGGACGCGGCCTGGGCCGGGGTTTCCTGCTCGGGCTTGATCAGTTCCATGCTCAGGGTCAGCGTACGCCCGTGAAACTGGTTCAACGCATCGTTCAAGCGACGCTGTTGAGTCGCGTTGAACAGCGCGCTGTGGGCCGGGTCCAGGTGCATCAGCCAGTGGTCACCCTCGACGGCGATCAGCGTGCAGTTGGCGGCAATGCTGCCGGTCATGCCGGAGATCGGCAGTTTCGGGAACAACTCCAGCCATTGCAACGCCAGACCGGTGGCCGGCATGGCGGCCGGCTCAGGTTCAGCTTCCGGCGCTGGCTCGGCGGTGTGTTCGCTGGCCAGTTCATCGAGGTAGCTGTAGGCCGATTCCATGTCCGGCTCGATGTAGTCCTCGTCCAGCGGCGGCTCATCGTCCAGGTCCATGCCCGGCGTCGCGGCATCGACTTCGGCCACCGACGGCTCCGGCATCGGCGCAGCGGCCCACTCGGGTGCGTCCGGCACCACGCTGTCGGGGGTCGGCAACGGCATCGGCGCCAATTCGGGTTGTTCGCTGGCAGTTTCCAGCACCGGCTCGACGGCGGGTTGCTGAACGACTTCGGGTTCGATCGGCTCGTTCCAGGGCAGATCGACGACGGCTTCGACCGGTACTGCCTCAACGACAGGCTCTGGCGCAACGACGGGCGCAACCGGCTCAGGCTCGGGCGCTTGCACAGGAGCAACCACCACCGCAACCGGCGCAGGCGCGACGGGTGCAACTGCCGCAGCGACTACCGGCGCAACAACGGGCGCGGCAGCCACTGAATTTGCGGAATCAACTGTGGCTTGGCTGATCCCCACTGGCTTTAGCGGTTGCCTCGGAGCGTCCGTGGTGTCTGCCGGTCGGAATGCGAGCATCCGCAGCAGGACCATTTCGAAGCCACCGCGCGGGTCTGGCGCCAGCGGCAAGTCGCGGCGGCCGATCAGGCCCATCTGGTAATAAAACTGTACGTCTTCGGCTGGCAGAGCCTGAGCCAGTGCCAGCACTCGGTCACGGTCGCCATGACCGTTGTCGACGCCTTCAGGCAGGGCCTGGGCGATGGCGACACGGTGCAGCACGTTGAGAATTTCCGAGAGCACGCCGTTCCAGTCCGGGCCTTGTTCAGCCAGATGACTAACGGCTTCGAGCAAAGCCTTGGCGTCGCCTTCGATCAGCGCATGCAGAACGTCGTAGACCTGACCGTGATCGAGCGTGCCGAGCATCGCCCGTACGTCGGCGGCCATGACTTTGCCTTCACCGAAGGCAATCGCCTGGTCGGTCAGGCTCATGGCGTCGCGCATCGAACCGTCGGCAGCACGCCCCAGCAGCCACAGCGCGTCGTCTTCGAACGGCACGTTCTCGACACCCAGCACGTGGGTCAAATGCTCGACCACACGCTCCGGCGTCATGTTCTTCAGAGAGAACTGCAGGCACCGAGAAAGAATGGTTGCAGGAAGTTTCTGCGGATCGGTCGTCGCCAGGATGAACTTGACGTAGGGCGGCGGCTCTTCAAGGGTTTTCAACAGCGCATTGAAGGAATGGCTGGAGAGCATGTGCACTTCGTCGATCAGGTAGACCTTGAAGCGCCCACGGCTCGGTGCGTACTGAACGTTGTCGAGCAGTTCGCGGGTGTCTTCGACCTTGGTCCGGCTCGCGGCGTCGATCTCGATCAGGTCGACGAAGCGGCCTTCATCGATCTCGCGGCACACCGAGCACTCGCCGCAAGGCGTTGAAGTGATACCTGTTTCACAGTTCAGGCATTTGGCGATGATCCGCGCGATGGTGGTCTTGCCGACCCCGCGGGTACCGGTAAACAGATAGGCGTGGTGCAGCCGCTGGCTGTCCAAGGCATTGATCAGAGCCTTGAGCACATGGGTCTGGCCGACCATTTCGCGGAACGAGCGCGGACGCCATTTACGTGCAAGAACCTGATAACTCATCGAAAACCGTCGCAACGAAGGAACAGAAGCGGCTAATGCTAGCGGAGCAAGGCCAAAATTGCATCCGGTGCGCTCGTCTAATCTGGCTAAGATGGTCTTTCGGGGGGCTTTGGCTCGGGTTTTATCAGCACCGGAGCGTTTATGCGGCTGGCCTTGGGGGCACTGCTGTTGATCAGCCTGAATGTCGCTGGCGCCGAGCTGCCGCTGCGCTTCGTGGTGCCCGACAGTTGGGCGATGCCAATGGTGCAACTGGACCGCGGCCACCCCACCCAAGGCATCCTGCACGACGTGATGGTCAGCCTCGCGACCCAGGTCGGCGTGCCGGCCGAATTTCACGTGCTGCCTCGCACGCGAGTGCAAAACGCCATGGAGCACGGCGAAGTCGATATCCGCTGCTATGCGGCGCTGTCCTGGCAGCCGAATCAGTCCGGGGACTACATCTGGAGCATTCCACTTTGGTTTCAGCGCGACATGCTGATCAGCCGGCCAGATCCGCTGACCTCAGTGACGCCCGCGGACTTGTCGCGACAATCCATCGGCACGGTACTCGGCTACACCTACCCGACCCTGCAACCGCTGTTCGACGCCGACCGACTGCATCGCGAAGTCGCGCGTAACCAGGAACAGGTGCTGGAAAAACTCCTGGCCGGACGCTATCACTACTCCGTGAGCAATCAATGGACGCTGGACTGGTTCAATCAGCGCCTGCTGCCTGGCCGGCAACTGCAAGGCGTGGCGGTTTTGCAGGAGCAGAGTGTCGGTTGTTATGTGCGCAACGATCCCAAGGTGCCCGTGCAGCGCATTTTGCGCACCTTGGTGCGGATGAAAATGTCCGGGGAAATCGACGACATTATCCGGCTCTACATTGGTGGCGAGCCCGGAGCAAGCCCGCTCCCACATTTGATCTTCATTGGCCTGACAAACGAGGTCAGGCCGTCTTATCCAGCGCCTGCCATTGCGGCGGCGCTACAAAACCCTCGACCCAGCCCGGCACTTCTGCGGGCGGCATCGGCCGGGCAATGAAATAGCCTTGAGCAACTTCGCAGCCCAGGCGCAGCAGCAATTCACCGTGCTCGATACTTTCCAGCCCTTCGGCGATCACCTGCCGGCCAAAGGCCCGGGCCAGGCCAATGACGGCCATGGTCAGGGCCAGATCATCCCGATCATTAAGGATGTCGCGCACGAACGATTTGGCTCCCGGACTCGGTTACCGAATTGATGTTGCAGGGCTGGAGCGGGGGGAGGTGATAGCTTCATGGTTGTGCTTGAAGTGAGAGGGGTTAATAATTGTTGTTAAGGGGGGTTTTAGACGGTTTATTAAGTATGTGCGCACATAGTCTCTACTTAGTCTTAGAGTGTATTTTTTTGATTGATTTAATAGCCCGCCAAGACTAGATAGATGAGTGCTTGCTCTTGTTTCGGGCGGCGACATTGGAAATGTTAGGTCAAGTTTCTCAGTCGTTCAATCTTGGCTATATGCTCGCGACGCTTTTTCTTCGGGTGACTTTGCTTTATCTCAAAAATGGCTTGTCGAGCTTTGTGGTATGCCCGATAAGTCTCAAGCTGCCAGTAGTGTGGGTTGGAATCCGGCCAGTTGATCTGGAATTGCACAATGAAATCACATTCGGCTTCGCTCGCAGCTACGCAGTGCTGTCCCTCAAGAATAGAAGGGTCATAGGTGAACCCTATGATTTCCATTTCGCTCGTCATTAGGAAGTACATATACGGGGATGCGTGAAAATTATCCTCCGCAGCGATTGCGCAGTAGGGGGAGTGGAACGCTTTAAGAATTGCTGCTAGTTTTTCCGGATCACAATCAGTGCGGTTAATGTTCTCGTGCGGCTTTGTAATATTCATATTCTGTGAAATACCCATTAAAGTTTTTGGATGAGTTGGTGCGCCGATATCACTAAGAATAGTTATCGTTGCATGCTGATTGATGTTGCAATGAGTTACTGACTTATTAGAGTGGGTGCTTGCCTACGTAAGCAATCCCTCGATCGGGTTGGTCGGCGTTAGATAATGCGCTGAGTTAGAGAGTTGGTTCCCAACGTATATGCTTATCCCCACGCTGCCCGGAGATATATTGAGCGGTTATAAGCTTATGCTTTCGTTTTCTAATCCGCTGGATAATATGTATCAAATTTCAGCTTTGATGACAGCATGTTGTTGTTAAGCATGATCTCCGCTTTAGGTAACAGATCCCAGCCAAATGCGGTTCGCGTCTCACGGATGTGGTAATACCATTTGATATCATCCACAGTAAAAATATGCTTGGGTGTATAGGCCTGTAACGCCTCCAAAAAATGAACGCATGCCTCGTCTAAGGCCCAAGAGTCCAAGCTAGATGTTTCAATGCTGTTGTTGGTGAGGCCGACGATTTCACCTGTTGCATTATTGATTACTGCAAATTTTGGTTTTTTCATGATTCGATCCATTGTGGTCTAGTTTGCGCTTCCGGCCTAATGATCTCGATGCCCTCCAAGTCTGTCAATCGGAAAATACATCTTGGCTGTGATTTTTAGTTGGATTTTTTTATTTTTGCTTAATGTGCGATTTATTGGCTTGAGTGTGCGATTTACTGGCGTTTTTTGCGATTTATCGCTGTTGGGATTCGATTTATTGGTTTTGGTGTGTAATTTACTTGGTTTTAGTTGTCGAGTTATTGCCTAAGTGTTCGACTTATCGCCTAAGTGTTCGACTTATTGCCTAAGTGTTCGACTTATTTTCGGCAGCCATACTTACAATGTGATCTGAGACATGGCTTCCGCCATCGCCTTCAACGGAGAGCGACTACCGTAGATGCTGAAAGTCACCGAACCGTCTTCGTGTCCCGCGATTCGCTTGATGAGCGAGTCCTGTACCCCGGCGTCCCGCAGGTCATCAATGAGCGTGTGGCGGAAGCTATGGAATGTCTTTCTCGGGTCGGTGATGCCTTGCTTGGTTTTGTACCGACCGAACCATTTCGATGGTGCGTGACCCAGCTTCCCTCGAACCGCTTCCAGCTCAGGGAACAGACGATCTGTTCCGGTGTTCCTGACCGACTCAACATGCTTCAACAACCCCAGTTCGATCAGTGCGGGGTGCAAGGGGAGCATGCGTCGGCTGCTGGAGTTCTTCAGGTTCTGGCCTTCGCGGCTGTCATCTATACGGATGCACGAGATGCCTTGCTGTTCGATGAAATCATCCACACGCAATTGGCAGAGTTCTTCCAATCGGGCGCCAGTGGCTCGCCCGAGGAACGGCAACCAGTAACGCCAAGGGTGTTTTCGGGCTTCTGCTTTGAGTGCAGCCAAATCCAGCAGCGTCGTCAGATCGTGTCGATCAAAAGACAACCGCGCTTCCTTGGCCGATCCCGTCATTACTTTCATTCCCACGAGTGGGTTGTCCGCGATGTGCCCGTTCGACTTGCACCAGTTAAGAAAGGCAGAGAGCTTGCGTAACCGATTGTTCACGGTGACAGCGGTGATGGTCTTGTAAGTGGCGCCAGACTCCACGACCTGTATCAAAGTCTTACCCTCGTATTCAGGGCGTAGGCCGAAGTATTGTGGACAGCGGCTCAAGCGTTCTTTCAGTAGTCTGGCTTGTCGTGCGTCGAACGCCTTGACAGGCGAGTTGGCCCAGCGCTCAAGGTCGAAAGGCTCAGAGTAATCATCCACCAGCACAAACTGGACGAAGGAATTGATATTCCCGAAGCCAAACTGTTAATACTGACTTACGAATTGGGTAGTGGCCGTGAGCTAGTGCAGGCTGTCGGTCGGATTGTTCGGCATTATGGAGAAGCGCAGCCATTGGTGCTGGACCTCAGTCACGGTGCGAATGAGGGAATGTGGGAAGGTTATCAAAAGTTCGATAATTATCTTGCCAACGGAGGGGCATCAGAATTTGTAAGCTCGCTCAGTACGAGTTACTTGATTGAATCCTTTCTCGATAGTTTTCCTAAATACAGCTATTTTGATGGGAGATTCAAGGAGCGTGTAGACTTAAACAGTCTAGCCCCGGAAGATGATCTTAAAATCCCTCATGCGTCAGTATGCTTTGTTCAGAAGACTGAGGACTTTTCCCTGCCCCTATTAATGGACAGATTGTACTGGGAGCTCCATGGGGCCGGGGCTCTAGTCAAAGCCTACGAAGATGTCCTTGACCTAAAAATCATGGTTTACGTGGAGTTCAATAGTTCAAAATTCTTTTCAAACAAGCTTTTTTTTGAACCAAAGCTTCACGTAATAATTGTGAAAGAAATAGAGTCTGGCGTAGCGATATTTGACAGCGGCGGTGGGCGTTATTACAACCAGGAGAAGTACCGTCTTCGTAATGCTATTCATATTGACAAGCTTACGGCATTGGCAGCCAAGACAAAGATTAATCAGATAAAAGAAACTCACGCCCGAGCTATTGGTCAAGCCGTCCGTCGCCCAGAATCTGTGGCTTTAAAAGGGCAAAACCTTGATGGTAGCCGCAGTAATCAGAGTAACTCTCGATACGCTCTAACGATGGTGAAAGTCGATAATATAGGACTGGATGGTAAGAGAGACAGTAGCTTCTATATTGGCGCTAGATCCGGGCGGATCGTAGACCAGAAAGAGTCAAATTTCACGCTGTATGATATTTCGCAGTGGATTGACGTAATCAGCCAGTGTATCGAGGCGGGGGGCAACGCTGGACGCCTTATCAAGTCATATGCTCAACCTATAGCCGACAAACCGGATACAGAAATTCTTTCGGTGCTACTGGATTTTACAGAGCTCGATGGCCCCACACCGATCGGGCATGGCGAAATCCATGCTGAGTTTCTTTATGTAGATTACAACAACGGAATAAGTTTTAATGTGCAAGGAGAACAAGTAGAACTGGCCCTGATATATTCTGATGATTCTTCTTGCTTTGAAGTTGAACTTTTCGGCGCGTCTAATGGTAAGGGTGATCACGAATGGATAGTTGAGTATCTAAATCATGGTCATCGACTGAAAATACTGTATGAGGATGGCGTAACGTATTTGGGTGGGACGTTCTATAAATTGGCATTGCCTTATGAGCAGGGGATTGCCGCTGAGGATAGTTTTGCAGGTAATTCGCTATTTCCACTTATTGAAATGCTAGGTGTAAATCTCAAAGAAAAAGGCCATATCAACGATCACAAGTATCACCGTACCACTACAGATAACTTCGATGCTGACTCGATCTTTCATCTTATCGATAAGTTGAAGGGATATGGAGACCCAGCGACTCCCCTTGGGGAGCTAGGGCCTTTTGCTAAGTTCATCCCAGGTTGCGATCTAGTGTTTTGCAGCGACATGGGGGTTGAACCGGGCGATTTTATTTTGTCTTCACCAGAGAAACTTTGTTTTGTTCATGTCAAATGCGGGGACGCCCTAAGGCCACAATCCTCAGCAGGTGCCATTGCCGAGGTCGGTAGCCAAGCAATAAAAAACATCCACATGCTTGTTTCAAGCGAAAAAAATTCAAGCCCGGAAATTTTTCAGCGTGGCACCAGGCTTGGCCCGCGAAGAATGCAGACTTTCCGCTGGATACTCGCTATAGATTGTACGAAGGGAGAATTAACCATCCAGCTCCAGCTGATGAATCTCTCTCCAAACGTGTATGGGACCTCATCTGCACGCGCAGAACATCAATGCGATGTAAAAAAGAGATCTGGATCGTGACTGGTAACTCATTTTCGGCCAAGCACTTCATTAAAAGTATGGAAAATCCGCTCGGTTGTCAGCCTGCAAGTATTCAGGCTTATCAACTTATCGAGGATTGGTTAAGCACTGCGGATGAGCTAGATGTGGATTTGAAGATTTTCACGTCTCCATAAGGTAGTTTGAGGATGAGCCTATCAGGCATGAAATAACAGATTCTTTTGCCTCTAGTGCGCCTTCCAACGGACGCCTACAGGCTTGCGTGGCACCAGCTTTCATAGACAACCATTTAAATGAGGACTGTGCCCGCAAGAGACTCCTTGATTCCCTCCAGGCTAGTTGGACGAATTCGGATGAACCTAGATGAACTGGCATTGTAGCCCGCCAGTGCGATGCGATTTTGAACTGCATATTCGGCAGCGCACAAGGTACCGAATCTCAAAGCAGAGAATTGAAATACGGTGGCTCGACAGTTTGCATGGAGTTTAGCGGGCAGGATGTGTTGATTTTGCTGACCGCCCCCCTCCCCCCAAACAGAAACCAAAAGTTGGTACGGCGCATCACTCGAGGCCTTTGATCTAAGCCGATCCCGCATGTCAACCGGGTGCCCGTACTGGATGGAGCGCTCAAACGACAAATGATGTTGATACGACACGTATCAGATTTCCACTGCAGTCATAGCCAGAGACTCGCAGTTTGCGGACAAAGGTGTTGGCTGTATGCCTACACAGCATCGCATCAAGGCCCTGATTTCTTTATGATAGCCTTTTGACTCTAATAATTTAAGGACAATTATGCACGATCTGGAAATCATCCATAATACGGATCATCGCGCTATTGAATTAGTGCAATCTCACTACAGACGTTCTGAACTGATCCCGTTCATCGGATCAGGTTTTACCAAGGATTGCGTGTCATTTAAATCAAAAGTACCAGATGCTAAAGCCTTGATCAGCGGTATTAAAAAGCTTGCCTTAGCAAAAAATGATATAGACGATTCTCGTAAGCTCCAAATCAACGGTATTTCATCCCTAAAAAGCTGTTTTGGGCTAATAGCTCGACCGGATTTTATTCCGCAAAAAATATCACGGAACTATTTTGAAGCCGTTTTTTCCAAGGTTAAATTACCAACCACAAAAATAAACATACTTGATCTAGACTGGCCGCACATTTTTACATTCAACATTGATGACGCGATTGAAACCCACCGACGCGATCTCACTAAGGTACTTCCGCATCGCGAAATTTCGGTAGAACGTGCCAACGCTGCAAAGTGCCTATTTAAAATCCACGGTGACATTTCAGAATACCTAGTTTACGAAGACACAAAGCTCATCTTTACCTGGAAAGAATACGCGGAAAGTATTTCTAGCAATGCATCCACTCTTTCTATGCTAAGAGATTTTGCAAGAAATGGCTCGATGCTTTTCATCGGTTGTAGTCTCGATGCAGAAGTCGACCTCCAAAACTTGGCAAAAGATTACACTTTTTCGCGATCGATATTCTTAAAGGTAGGCGACATAGATATTGAATCAGAGATGGCCTTACAAGACTACGGCATCAAGACAATAATAAAATTTGACAACTATGAGGAAATTTATACATGGCTGCATCAAACCTTAAAAGATGTTGTGCCAGAGCCAAGATTGCAAAACCTTGAGATTGAAGTCAAACCCACAACCAAAAGCGATATTATCCAATATATTGCGAAGGGTGGCCCCATATTCTACAGCAACTCTGGCAAAAGAGTTGCCTCACTTCCTGAAATTACAATCGCACGCGAACTTATAGGGAAAAACCGCAGTAAAATCTCCGGCAGCACCTACACTGCCATAGTCGGGCGTCGCTTCTCAGGAAAAACAACCGCTTTACTTGAAGTATTCAGAGAGTTCACTGAATACAACACCTACTTCTTACCATCCAGTGAGACGTATTCACCGAAGCTTAAATCGCTCATTGAGAAAAATGAACATTCGATGTTTATTTTTGACACAAACAGCATTGGTCACGAAGACTTTAAGGAGATACTAAAGCTCCGAACGTCACACACAAACAGACTAGTGTTCAGTTTTTCCAAGTCAGACTTCGAGCAATATCGGCCCTCGCTAGATCGCGGCAATGTTAAATTTCACACTATTACATTAGCGCCAAACCTATCTACCAAAGAAGCTACAGATTACACTGATCGCCTCAATACTTTAGGGCTACCAAACTACAAACTCGGAGAGAGCCTGCTGGATTTCTCCTATAGAATTTATGGTGAATACAAAAGCCAAATCAAAAGCTCTAAGCTCTTTGATCGCCACCTCAACGAAGAGCTTTTCAATATTTGTTTACTAACCGCTGCGTTTGACAAGGCTACCTCCAGGCAACTTACGAGCATCGACCCAGAATTTGATGCCTCACACTTCACTGCCAAATATGAAATCATTTTTGAGAGTGAGCATCTATCTGGCGGCGGCGGAGATATTATTATCTGCAATTCCAAGCCTTGGTTGTTTACCATACTAAAAAATGCTTCTCGAACAAATGCTAAAGCTGTAGTCGACTATACCGCCGGACTAGTATCAACTCTCTTGAAAAACGGTCATCAAGAAACTGCCAACTCGCTTATTCGATTTGACAAATTAAACGAAATTTTCTCAAGTGGCGCCGCTACATTAATTCGTGAAATTTATCGTAACCTGCATGGCGAATACAATAAAATTCCACATTACTGGCTTCAAATGGCCAAGTGTGAATTGATGGCCGGCAAAAGCAGCGACGAACTAGACCATGGAATCCATTGCTGCCGAAAGATCCGCATCGATGATAACGACAAAAAGACAAATACATACTACAGCGCCACCCTCATACTAGGGCAGCTTCTGTGTAAAAAATACGAACGCACTCAGAATTCCGAGCTCTTTCCTGACATGCTCTCACTATTTATAGAGTCGTTTGAGAATTACCTAAACAATAAATCACACCTTGACAAAATAAGAGCCAATTACAAATCGAATAAACACTCGATCAGAATGGCCCTTGACGCACTATTTAGCCATAGCAATCAATTCACCCTTTTAAATAAGAGCACTATCAAAACGCTTCAGCAGCATCTGCATTAATCTTCAGAGCTAAAAACCCATTTAGCCAAATTAACAGAGCGGGGATTACAATCCCCGCTACTGATCATAAATTAAATTCGTCCGCACCGACCCTAAAATTGAAGCCGAATAAAACGGTACCACCGTGCCTAATCTCTACATTCAGCAATGCATAAAGATTGGTACAAAAATTAATACGGGATCGCTAAGCATCCAGTGTGCTGTCGACCTCTACTCCACGCTCTATCGACGCCTCCATTCCGGCTTATCCCGGCAGCCTAGGTCCACAACCTTGCTAACTCGTTGAACGCCAGCATGTCGGGTACTCGATTGTCATTCGATCATCAAAGTACTTCGTCGCTATCGAACACGGTGGGCCAGAATGGGCACATAGTCACTTCACCATGTGCTTTTCCGGCCCATCAAATGCCTGGGCTCTGGTTTACTCGCTTCAGCATGCCATGGCCCCGTACCTTGACTTCATGTACACCCGCAAAGAGCCGCCTCAGGAAGCCCTGTCCGCACTGCTAGGAAGTACCCACAGTGCACCGTTGTGATTGGTCGCTCGGACGCTTTGCCTGCATCACGGCCCAGTGTGTGGATGTTGAGACGCTCGCGGAAATTATTCGGGGTGTCTGAAACTGCTTGGGATGAGTGCATTACGGTCGTCGACGCATCGTACGAGGAAATGGGTAAAGCGTTACCCAAGTGCGGACAGTCGCCCCGACGAAGATCGACCCACCTGAAGGACTGCTTTGGGTCGTCTTCTGCCAGTCATAACCACGAAGAGTGCTCGTCAAATCCGGCTCATAGGACTGGTCATGTCGAATGCAGACAATTGGGTAGGCCTGAGCAATTACTTACCCAACCCCCAGCCAGCGGTAAGATGAACTAGGATTCCCGCATCACCACTCAAGGGCGATACCCATGTCAGATAACCCAGAAGCCAAGATCGCCACGGCGGACGCATTAACATTGCTGCTCCATAACCAGCACGCCCTAGGTGCTGCTATAGAAGAGATCACCAAGTGGCTCTCAGAGAACGGGGTGGGAAGTGTCGCTGCTAATGCAGTGGTGGCCATGGAAACCCTCGACACGAATGCTCAAGGCATCACAGACGCGATTATGCGGCTCCGTCAGTCTTAGGAATCATCACCCAATATTTATATCGAGGCCCAAAAATTGGCGGGCGACGGTTTGCTTGGGGGAAGTGTTGCAGAGCCTTGGAGAGTCCGCAGGAGCTTTTGTAGCTGTGACACCGGGTAGAACAGCATGGGCGCCTTTCAAAGATCACTAGGCGCGTCGCAGGGTAGCCATAGGCCAGCTCCATAGGCATGATGCTTATGGAGCATGATAGAAGAGACCCATACGGCTTGAAAACAAGGAGTGTCGCATGAGCACAACCTACCCAATCGAAGACTCTATACCACTACCGCCTGAAGAAGATGCGGAAAAACCAAAAAAGAAGCAGCTAACGAAAGATGAGAAGATTGAAAAAGAAAAAAAGGAATTACTTTCGTCTGTAGCAGCTGCAGACTTTTCTTCTTTGAAACCAAGAGTAGCTTACGTATTAAACCTCTACCCTCACACACGAAATAGCGATATATCCCTTTCATTAAAATACTGGGAAATATTTCAACCAGATCTTTACAAAGATACCGGCATTCTTCCAAAAAATCTCTTCAAGCTTGAACGACTACATTACATAGTACGTGCTCGTGCTAAAATTCAAAACGAATATGAGCTGTTTCTAGCTGACTCCGAAATCAAAAAAAGCCGAAGGAGAAATGAAGAGAAGATGGAGGGAGCTGTTATTGAAGATGCCCCTCCTAGAAAAAAAGTGCACATTTTCTCAGACGAAACCGGGAAGACACATCGTTACGTAATGGTAGCGTCGGTTTGGGTACTCACTGGCAGAGCTGTATTTACAACCACCAAAGCTATCAACGACTGGAAAGCAAAATCTCTCTGGAAAAACAGGGAAGTACACTTCACAAAATTTGGCAAGAGCGATTACGAAACTTTAAAATCCTATCTGGCTGTAATTTTAGAAAATAGAGAGTATTTGGGATTTAAATATATAGCAGTTGAGCGTGCAAAAACGAACCGCCCTATTGAAGAAACTATTCTTAAGCTTCACGAGCATATGCTCATCCGTGGAGCAGTCCATGAAATCGACAACGGCAGAATAGATTTACCTCGTGAGATGGAGGTAACTGTAGATGAAGAACAATCTCTTGACTCGTTCGTCATATCAGACTTGCGAGACAGAATAGGCGAAAATTACACAAATAAATTTAATGGCAAGCTTCAGCTAGTTTCATTAGAAACTGCATCATCCAAAAATAGTCCATTAATCCAACTATCAGACGTGATAGCAGGTGCGATAGGTCGAATACTCAATCATGAGGGGGAGCGAAACTTCAAGGACGATATGGCAGACTTAGTAGTTCAGATGCTAGACTTAAAGTTGGACCAGGGAAATATCGACGGACTGGACTCAGCAGCACGCTTCAACGTTTGACTGTTGAGTTAAAATAAAACAGCGAAAGTTGGCAGCGCTGTTTTATTTTAATCGACGCCTCACTTCCGCATATCATGAGACCCACACGAAACTCTTTAACTTTCAGCAATACCTAGTCATGGCAGCATTGGATATTTGGCTCGCTCAAACACCGTGGACCAGCTAAAGAATTAACAGAACCAATCAACCATAGCAACTTCATTCCTAAAACGAATAACTCAAAATTCATTAGGGGTCATTTCAGCGATAATCGCCTGATAAATATCCTCAGAAAACTCCTCTATCACACTGATGATTTCCAGAACCATTTCTGTCGTAACCTGGTGATACTCACCCTCTTTGCTTTTACCATTACGATGAACAAAATCATGTCGCAATATTGTAATCTGAGTCATACGCCCCGCATATTCAGAAGCGAATTTAGACGTGGTAAACATATTCACGTATTTTTCCACTTGCTTAACATCATGAAACGTAGCACCACTCAATACGGACATTATTATGCCGTTGATACTATTGTACTTACAAATCTCTTCCAAACTAAATTTGTTTTTTACTTCTTCCCCCATCCCTTTGATTAGCTTTTCTAGCATGCGACTGTGTTTTAGAACCACAGCTTTTATTACGTCACCGACCATTGCTTCAAAAAGCGTTACGGAATGGGCAAATACCATCTGGTGAATCATTTTGTCAGCGAAAGGATTCCTGTCTTTTTCAACCATTTCTATCAGTTGACGCAAACGCCCACGAAACGAATTATAAATCTCATCATAAGGATGCTCGTCAAACCACTGCATATGTGCTTCGTAATCTTCTCTTTCTTGCTCATGCTCATAGACCGCCGCCATTCCTTCGTATCCGGGATAATTCTCATCAAGATCCACATCTTCGGCAATGCTATAGGCATCCCGCATCCACTGGATCATGCGCTCATGCGCAAGTTCAAACATGTGCTCTTTAGCGCTTCCCATGTAAATCCCTTTAGTAAAGTGGAGATCAAACCCGGCAAAATCTGGTGATGCTTTTCCTGCATGGCACGCACAACGCCTTCGCAGCGCGAATCATCAGTTAGCACGACACCGAGCTGGAAAACCATCACGTTCAGACCGTTACAGAACATCGCAGCATCCTCGATACCTGAGCAGGAGCCTTCGCTACAACCTGTTCAAGCATTGTCGAGAACATCGGTATTTTCCTAGTTGCCGCCTCAGCATCCACAGTCAATGGAGAGGCGAGTGTCTGAACCTAGAGATCGCCAGCCGCATACGACTAATCAACTTCAGCTGAGTAGAGTTATGGCGCGTGTTACGCTGAGACTCAGAACCTCGGCTGTCACGGAGTACGTATTACCATATCGTTTAGGTAGCGCAGCCTTATTGGTTTCTGTTAGTGAGTGGCTGCACGCCGCCAGTTAGATGCAAAACGGGATTGTGGTTGCTGGAGAATTTGAGGCTGATTCTTAATACAGCAACCCGATGGCTGTAAGGGCGAAGTCAATCAGTAGCCGTACGACTCGCGGTATTTCTGGTAGTCGTGGTACTCGACCCATTCGATCACATCGTAAGGAAGGTAAAGCTGGTGCCTGGCACGGGAAATCGCGATGTACACGAGACAGATCCGCTGATCGAACTCATAGGCGTCCTTGAACTTCGCATTTGAGAGCAGCTCGGGCGTCAGCAGCACGCGGTCGAACTCCATCCCCCCCGCATCTTCTGCCATCATGAGCATGCAGCTCTTGCCAGGGCTACCAATCATACTGTTCAACCGGGTCACATCGGCAATCTTGAAGCCTTTTCCCAACTCGGATTCAACCCAGAGAAACGACTCATCGAACTGATTGGCATCACGCACCTGTTGCCAGTCGGCCATCTCGATGAAATACGGATGCGACCCATCCGCGGTGTTCTCGGCTCCATAGTATTCTGGTTTGAAAAGCGCGATGGCAGTGGTCATGAAGCGCTTGAGATCCGACTCCGCCTTTTTGTCCGAGAAACTGAACGGACAGCTGGCAGCTTGCAACTCGATCATCCACTTCATCGTGTCCCAGCGGGACGCAGTCAGGACCACGCAGCCCTCGGGCGGAACGAAGCCCTCCGGATAGTGCTCGATACCGACGTCTGCATCACGAGCACCTTCGAACGGGACTTTGCTCTTCTCCGAGTGCAGGCAGATCAACGGGTTGACCAGACGCTCAATATTGCGGCCTGAACGAACGGAGTAGCTAACATCACTTTGCCGTACCGCACGCTTTCTTTTGACAATCGCGCCACTAGCCTGCTGATACTCATCACCCAGGGTAATCAACACCTGGCGGCCCCTCTCGATGATCTGTAGCAGCGACGGGGGAACATCCTGGCTTTCGTCAATGAGGACGTGCGTATAACGAGCAGGCACGACGCAACCCGCCAGACATGCCCGCTTTATAATCAATAACTCTTCGAACCCAGTCCGACTACCCCATGCCGGGTTTACCTCAAGGTAAGACCACAGTCGACTCGAATACTCAAGAAGCACCCTGGCGTCCAGGTTGGACAAGGCTTGCTTGAAATGAGGTAGATGCTTGGCCGATAAGCTGTGATCCCTGGAATGGCAATACCGCTTGAGCACCCTAAGACAGGCTTCAAATGTCGTCTGCGCATCGTGGCCACGAAAACCGAGGATATTCAACTCCTGCGACAGGGCCTGCTTGCTCGGCCCCCAGACCGGCTTAGTCGCGAGTTGATGCCTAGGACCGTGCAATAGGGCCCTCGCAAAGGCCTCGAAGGTCGTACCTGTGTTCCTGTCGCGCGCAACCCCGATGCGCTTTTGAAGAGTCGCCAGCTTTTCAGACGTGTATGCCAGCACCAGCGCCCCTCCGGGTCGCAGACACTCCATCAAGGCACCTATCAAGTGACTCTTGCCTATCCCCGCGTAACCTTGAACATGCAGATCTTCGTCCAGATTGGCGCGAAAGGTTCTGACCAGCTTGTCTTGTGCAGCGGTCAACCAGTGCTCGCGGTGCTTGGGCGTCACCATCTGTTGGCTGAACGGGTTGTTGCTCAAATGGTGGCGAACCTTGTACCCGACATCCCACTTGCCATCGGGTAGCAGGTAATCCCGCGCCGAAACTTCATCGGCTAGAAGAAAACGCAGATTCAAGCTTTTGATGACGTTTAGACCGAAGTACAACTTCCGTGGATCGAACAGCCGCTGCGCCTCTGACAACAACCCTACTGCCGCTGACTGTCGGGAATCGACGGCCCACGCAATGAGTTTGGACAGAACGATCTCTGCCGCACCTGCATTAAGATCTTTTTCTGCTGCTTGAGCCAGATTCTGGATAACCAACACCGCCGCCAGCTCTGGATCCGTCAGGACGCCAAGCGCTTTTGCACCATCGGCAAGCAACAAGCCCGCACAGGTTTCATCTGTAACGGGCAAGAACACAGGGCTAGATAAATCAAAATGTTCCGGATGCATATAAACTCGCAACTAGGGGACGACACGCCACGGGGTCAATCCTGGCCATACTCTTCATCAGTTTCGCGATCATCCGCCTCCCATGATGCCAGCTTATCAATGACGGGCGCGACGCCATCTCGGACCGGCAGGATACTGCGGACATCGTTGAACCAACCCAAATCGACCAACCTAGAGCGGACCAGTGGGATAGGCACACCGAGACTGGCACTCAAGTCCGCAAGGACCCTGTGGGCAGTGTTGATGTTGTATTGCTCATGGTCAACATAGATGACCCCATGCCCACGCCACTTGACGTCATAATGCGCAAGCAGCGGCGCCAGATGCTCCGCCAGCGTTTCCCTTACCATCCACTGAGAAATCTCTTCACCGCTTGAGTCACTCATGCCTTTCCTCGTCTTTCGCACATCCAGCCAGTGCCAACAGTGCCACAGCTCCGATCCAAGCCTTCATGTTGAAATCCATCTGAGTGATGGTGGACATGGTACCGGGTGCAATGGCCGGCTGCCATCACGCCTCCCGGAGAGCGTTTCCCGGTTCGATAGAGAGTAGGCACTGACTGGAAGGGTTTGATATCTACGGCAAGCGGTTTTGGCTGATAGCATTGCTGCTCGTTCACGATCAAGGATCTGCAATGACAGCGCCTCACAAATGGAAACACGGTTTGGCCGACGCCTATACCTACCGTAACGGCGCCATTGCTGAAGAGTTTCTTGATCTAGTGGTGAGGCCGTCAGTGGCTGCACTGGAGCGGAAGCATCTGGAGCTGGCGAGCAGTGACAACTTAGCGATTGCCGGTTTCGCAGCTAGCGACCATCGCGACCTGATCGACAAGACGAACATGGCGTTCTGTCTGTCAATCCAATCCCTCTGGGAGCAACAGCTTCGCCGCTACCTTGGTCACTGTGTTGGCTCCTTGGGAATCGAGGGTGTGACAGCCGACGAACTGGAGCATATGACTTGGGGCGAGAAGACTAACAAGCTGTTCCAGTACATCCGTGGCACTGACCTGACTGCCTTCGATTCCTACGTCGCCCTGAACAAGTTGCAGCTTTTGGGCAATGCGTGTCGGCACGGTGCTGGAAAGTCCTTAAGGCAACTGCTCAAGTTGCACCCAGAGCTGTGGCCCCAGCACGACACGTCGCAAACGCCGCATCCTGTGTTGCGTGATACGTCGATCCAGTCTGTTCAGATCAGTGTGGGGCTGTTGGCTGCCTTCGTTGATGCCATCGTCTTGTTCTGGATGGACATGGAGATTCTGGGGTTGGAGAGTTTCGCCAATGAAGATGCCCGCGTGGTCGCTCGCATTGCCTACCTTCGCAACAGCCGGGAGTCGAGGCTTGCATAAGTCACGCGTTCGCCCTGGGACTCAAGGTTTCTCGCCTTTCGAGTAGTCGCCATACTGGTAGCCCATCCCCGCCGTTTCCCGCTCGCTCTCACGCCGATACATGTCACTCAGGGTCCACTTCAGCCGCTCGTGTTCAACCTTCAGGGCGGCCAGCTCCGTCGAGCTTTCCCGGTACATGACGATCAGTCCGGCGATGTTCTTGTGAGCCTGCCGAAGGTCTCGCCGCGTAACGTCCAACTCAGAGCACAGCAAATCACACTGGTGCTTGAGCATTTCCTCGCGTGAGGGCAATCCCAGTTCAAACCCCTTGTCATCGATCAAATCGCCTTTCATCACGCACGCACCAAATACTGTATATGAAAACAGTATCCTGACAGACTGATCACTTCAATCCGTGGCTGATGGATGGCAAGACCACCACAGGAACGTTATGGCGGCGAATAGCCTATGACTCGTCAGACTTTCCCTTGCTCTATCGCGAGTTCTTCGAATGCCTCCAGGGCCCCGTAAGGTAGCTGCACCAGCTTACTCACCGCTCTGGCGATTTGAGGGTTCAAGTACAATGGCGAGTTGGTCGCAACGAAGTTGAAATTCTCAGAGGCGCTGAAAGGCAGCCCCCCACCGAACATTGCGTTACGCCAGACAAGACCTTCACGGGCCCGGTGATGCTGGTCAGCCAGGATCTTCTCAAGAGCGCCGCGCTCTAGGTGCCCACCGACAGACTCTCCGTCCAGCCTTGCCTTTATCTTATCCAGGTTCCTAGACAAAACCTCTTCAGACGGCTTGTCGTTATAGTGCTCGACATCAAGCACATCGCAGTACTGGCGGAGGCGCCATACCAGTGCATCTAACCCTGATAGCTCGTGATCGAATAGGTGGAGTGATGCGACTAGATATCGATCACCACAAGACTCGGCAAGGTGATTGAAGACCGCCTTCTCAGCATCGGGCAAAACGATGTCGTAGCCCAAGCGCTCATTTACCAACCTAAGGCCCTCTACGATCTTGTGGCCTACGTCCTTGGAGTTAACCCGGCGAAGAAGCAGCATGCACTTCAGGTACTTTTCTACAGCTTGCAACCCAGACCAGACTGCTTGGGTAGCCAGACCGGCCTTTATGGCCAACCTCGCAGCAATGTAATCACCGTCGCCCGTATCCCTGAAGCTCCTGATCGCGAAGTTGTTGATCCAAGCGGCCTCGGAGGGCGGCTGGTACTCAGAGGCAAACTGTTGCCAAGTCTTCTCTACGTCATCGCTCATGTTTACGTCTCACCGAAAAGTTCAGTGATAGTAATGACCGCCATGGCTAAGGGACCAGCAACGCGTTGACGCCGGTTGCAGATGCAGAGGATGGTTAGCTAGGAGAAGGGTTGGAGAAACGACAGGCAGGCGATAACATGCCGCTTACAGTGCACCACCTGGGTGTCACTAAACGCTGTCACACTTCGAGATTTTTGACTGAGAAATCCTTGAGAATTCAAGGACTTAGAGATAGGAGGCAACCCCACCAGCCACACCCCGGCACACAATGTTCCCGCTGTGGCTGCTTCCTTCCGGATCTGACCAGGTTCACGGGTAATCGTTGCGGGGGGACCGATGGGGTCACCATAACGACGCCCGCCTGACGGCGAGCCGCGCCATTGTACCTATCTGAGACGAAGTTACAACCGTTCGGGCGGATTAAAAAATATGTGCTGCTTCAAGGACATGCAGATCCTGGAAATGATCGCGACCTGTAGCAGCTGGCGAAGCCTGCGTTCGGCTGCGCAGCAGTCGTAAACCCGTCGCACGCGGTTTACCTGACAAACCGCGTTGCCTGATTTCACGACTGCTTCGCAGCCGAACGCAGCCTCGCAGGCTCGACAGCTGCTACAAGCGGACGCAGGCGGCTACAGGTCTTGCAACACCTCATCCGCCCGGCCGCCCTCCTGCTGGATCACCAGGTGGATGAAGTGCAGCTTGGCGATTACTGCAGGCGGCAGGACGAACGGATAGAAATCCGGCTGCCCCATACTGCGAGACAGTTCATTGAGCATGCCCGCCAGTTCGATCCACGCATTGACGAACGACAGGAACGCCGCGCCACCGGGATGTTGTGGATCGTAGAGGCTGCTTGGGGGAAACGGCTGATAGTCGAAGTCCATCTCCCTGGCACTCATTCCGAACCCCAACGCCGTATCCACCGCGTCCATCATGTGCAGGTAGTGAGCCCAGGTTTCGGCCCAATCCTCCCACGGGTGCATGGTCGCGTAGGCGCTGACGTAATGTTGCTGCCAGTCGAGCGGCGCGCCTTGCTGGTAATGCCGTTCGAGGGCGTCAGTGTAGCTGGCGCGCTCGTCGCCGAACAGGCCGCGGAACGGTTCCAGCCAATGGCTGTTGGCGATCAGACGGTCCCAGTAATAATGCCCGACCTCATGACGAAAATGCCCGAGCAGCGTGCGGTAAGGTTCGTGCATCTGCACCCGAATCTGCTCGCGATGGGCGTCGTCGGCTTCTTTGATATCGAGGGTGATCAGACCGTTAGAGTGACCGGTGGTTGGCGGTTTGCCTTCGAGGTCGACACCAATGAAATCGAAAGCCAGCCCCGTCTCTTCGTCCACGGTTTTGGGAATCACCTGCAAACCCAGGCTGACCAACTGTGCGACCAGACGCCGCTTGGCCATTTCGACCTTGCGCCAGCGTTCGTGGTTTTCGGCAATCGACAGGTCGGGGATGGTGTGGTTCAGGCTACAGGCGATGCATAACGCATCATGGTCATTGGCGGGCAACAGCCAGTTGCACGCGGCCGGGGAATCGAGGTTGGCGCAGCGGCGCAAGACACCGGCTTCGGGATCGGCTTCGGGATCGGCGTCGAGTAACCAGGTATCAGCCTGCATGCCGGGCTGCAGCGACGATAGGCGACTCTGCTCCGGCTGATAACCCAACGCCGCCGAACACGCCAGGCACTGGCTGTTGCGAAAAAACAGCGACTGCCCGCAGCGACACCGCCAGACCTTGCTGTTACGCGAGCTTTCGCCGATGAAGGGCGCGGCGATGCGTGTACTGAGCTGTTCGAAGAAGCGGTACATGGCGATCTCTCCCTGGGCTTGCCAAGACTAGATCATCCCTGCGCGAAGATCGTTCCTGCTTTTAGCGCAACGGCAACTATCGCCTTCGCGAGCAAGCCCGCTCCCACATTTAACCCGGTTCTCCCAAGGGAATGCGGTCGAATGTGGGAGCGGGCTTGCTCGCGAATGGCATCACACCGAAATATCGTGCTTACTCAGGAAGTCGACAAACGCCTCTTCATCCAGAACCTTCAACCCCAGCTCATTGGCCTTCGCCAACTTGGAACCTGCACCCGGTCCAGCGACCACACAATGGGTCTTGGCCGATACCGAGCCCGCCACCTTGGCACCGAGGCTTTCAAGTTTGTCCTTGGCGATGTCGCGGCTCATCAACTCCAGAGAACCGGTCAGCACCCAGGTCTGCCCAGCCAGCGGCAATCCTTCAACGACTTTCTTCTCGCTCTGCCAGTGCATGCCGAATTCACGCAGCTGTTTCTCGGCGGCTTCAGCAATTTGACGATGCTGCGCAACCGCAAAGAACTCGCGAACTGAAGTGGCCTGTTTCTCCGGCAGCGCCTGGCGCATATCCAGCCAGTCGGCGCTGAAAACCCCTTCAAGCGAACCAAACTTGTCCGCCAGTTTCTGCGCCCCTCCCGGCCCCACCGAAGGGATGTGCAACTTGTCGAGGAAACCACCCAACGTGGTGCTGGCAGCAAACTCGGCACCCAGCTCGCCCTGATCCTGAATCTGCATACCGTGCTTGAGCAGATCCTTGATCACCTGCTGGTTATGCGCATCTTCAAAGAAGCTGTGAATCTCGTGAGCCACTTCCAGGCCGACATCCGGCAAGTACGTGAGCACTTGCGGCAACGCCTGCTGAACCCGCTCCAGCGAGCCGAGAGAACGCGCCAGCACTTTGGCCGTCTCTTCGCCGACATCGGGAATCCCGAGGGCGTAGATGAAGCGTGCCAGGCTCGGCTGCTTGCTGTCTTCGATGGCGCCGAGCAGGTTCTTGCTCGACAGCTCGGCAAAGCCTTCCAGATCGACGATTTGCTCAAACGTCAGGGCGTACAGATCGGCCGGCGAATTCACCAGGCCTTCATCCACCAATTGCTCGACGCTCTTCTCGCCCAGGCCTTCGATGTCCATGGCGCGACGGGAGACGAAGTGAATGATCGCCTGCTTGAGTTGCGCACCGCAGGCCAGTCGACCGACGCAGCGGTACACCGCGCCTTCGCTGACGGTCTCGCGACCTTTGCTGCGTTTGACCAGTTGCGTGCGCTCCACATGAGAGCCACAGACCGGGCACTTCTCAGGAATCTGCACGGCTCGCGCGGTTTCCGGGCGACGCTCCATGACCACCTGCACCACTTGCGGAATCACGTCGCCAGCGCGGCGAATGATCACGGTGTCGCCGATCATCAGGCCCAGACGCGCCACTTCGTCCATGTTGTGCAGCGTTGCGTTGGCCACGGTGACACCGGCTACCTTGACTGGTTTCAAGCGCGCCACGGGCGTCACCGCGCCGGTGCGACCGACCTGGAATTCCACGTCGAGCAATTCAGTGAGTTCTTCCATGGCCGGGAATTTGTGCGCGATCGCCCAGCGCGGTTCACGAGCACGGAAGCCCAGCTCACGCTGAGAGGCGATGCTGTTGACCTTGAACACCACGCCGTCGATTTCGTAGGGCAGCGCATTGCGGCGCTCACCGATGTCGCGGTAGTAATCCAGGCATTCAACGATGCCGTGAGCCAGTTTCAACTCATGACTGATCGGCATGCCCCAAGCCTTGAGCTGCTTGAGATTGCCAATGTGCGTATCAGCAATATCGGCCGAAATCTGGCCGATGCCGTAGCAGCAAAATTCCAACGGACGGTTGGCGGTGATCTTCGAATCGAGCTGGCGCAAACTGCCTGCCGCCGCGTTGCGCGGGTTAGCGAAGGTCTTGCCGCCGACTTCCAGCTGCGTGGCGTTGAGGCGTTCGAAACCGGCTTTGGACATGAACACTTCGCCGCGCACTTCCAGGGTCGCCGGCCAGCCGGTACCGTGCAGCTTGAGCGGAATGTTGCGCACGGTACGGACGTTGACGCTGATGTCTTCGCCGGTGGTGCCATCGCCGCGAGTCGCGCCGCGCACCAGCACGCCGTCCTGATACAGCAAGCTGACCGCCAGGCCATCGAGTTTGGGTTCGCAGCTGTATTCCACCGCCGCACCGCCGCCAAACAAGTCGCCAGCCGGCAAGTCGAGGCCTTCAGTTACCCGGCGATCGAACTCGCGCATGTCGGTTTCTTCGAAGGCGTTGCCGAGGCTGAGCATCGGTACTTCGTGACGCACCTGAGTGAACGCCGACAGCGCCGCGCTGCCGACACGCTGGGTTGGCGAGTCGCTGGTGATCAGTTCGGGATTGGCCGCTTCGAGGGCTTTGAGCTCGTGGAACAACCGATCGTATTCGGCGTCCGGAATGCTCGGTTCGTCCAGCACGTGGTAGCGATAGTTGTGCTGATCCAGCTCAGCGCGCAGCTCTAGAATGCGGTTTTTGACGGCGGTCATGGGTGTTCTCTCATAAAGCAAAAGAGCAGCCGAGGCTGCTCAATCTCATATCATCAGGGTCAAGAGATCGCAGCCTCGTTTCACTCGACAGCTCCTACAGAAAATCGCGACCCCTGTAGGAGCTGTCGAGTGAAACGAGGCTGCGATCTTTTGACCTTAGCGCTTCTGGGTCAGGGCGCGACGTTCGAATTCAACGATGCGCTGACGGTAATGCTCAATCGTCTGGGCAGTCAGCACGCTGCGCTGGTCGTCTTTCAGTTCGCCGTTCAGCTCCTGGGACAGTTTGCGCGCCGCGGCCACCATCACATCGAAGGCTTGCTTCGGATGACGCGGGCCTGGCAGGCCGAGGAAGAAGCTCACTGCCGGTGTGCTGAAGTGGTCGATGTCGTCCAGATCGAAGACACCTGGCTTGACCGCATTGGCCATCGAGAACAGGACTTCGCCGTTGCCGGCCATGCTTTCGTGGCGGTGGAAGATGTCCATCTCGCCGAAACGCAGACCGCTTTCCAGAATGTTCTGCAACAGCGCCGGGCCTTTGAAGCCGGCGGCGTCGCGGCAGATCACGCTGATAACCAGCACTTCTTCGGCTTGCGGTTGTTCCTTGTCGCTGGCCGAACTCGAAGCCTTGGTGTCATCCGGGAAATCGTCGTCACGGCTGCTGAAGCTCGGGCCACCGTCCAGGTCCAGGCTGAGGTTCATGTCGCCCTGGGAAGGCTCGCCATGGCCACGCTTGCCGCGCTTGGAACCCGATTCACGCGACTCACGGGCAGGCATGCTCACCGACGGCAGATCGTGCTCGTCCAGTTGCGGTTCTTTATGCGTATCCAGCACGCGGGGCGGGCCCAACAACTCGGCGCCGGTGTCCTCGTCCGGCAAGTTGGACAAACTTCGGTCGAGACGGAATTTCAGTTTCCCCTTGCCGCCGCGCATGCGACGCCAGCCATCGAAAAGAATACCGGCAATGACAATAATGCCGATGACGATCAGCCACTCGCGCAGACCGATTTCCATGTAATCCCGTGCCTCTATAAAAAATGCTGAAAAATAAGAGGCTTACAACTCGTAAACCGCTTTAAAACGTGGCGCCAACTCTATGTTCTGACAGGCGTTTTGCCCACGTATACGAAAAATTGACATTAAACTAGCACGACCAAAGGCAACTTTACACCGTCTGTCACAACGGCTTGCGCGAATATGTCGATTGGCCAGCAAGTCAGGGCAGGTAAATAAGTCCTACAACTCAAAAATACCTCTCCTACAAGCGCCGACTCAGGCATCCACCATCGCCATCGCCTCCTCGACATCCACTGCCACCAGACGCGAACAACCCGGCTCGTGCATAGTCACCCCCATCAGTTGCTCGGCCATTTCCATGGCGATCTTATTGTGGGTGATATAGATGAACTGCACCGTCTGCGACATCTCTTTGACCAGCCGTGCGTAGCGTCCAACGTTAGCGTCATCCAATGGCGCGTCAACTTCATCGAGCATGCAGAACGGCGCCGGATTCAACTTGAAGATGGCAAAAACCAGAGCCAAGGCGGTCAGGGCTTTTTCGCCACCGGAGAGCAAATGGATGGTGCTGTTCTTCTTTCCTGGCGGCTGCGCCATGATCGTTACCCCAGTATCGAGTAGATCTTCGCCCGTCAGTTCCAAATAGGCGCGTCCTCCACCGAAAACTTTTGGGAAAAGGGCCTGTAAACCACCATTGATCTGATCAAAGGTATCTTTGAAGCGGTTTCGGGTTTCCTTGTCGATCTTGCGAATCACGTTCTCGAGCGTATCCAGCGCCTCGACCAAATCGTCGTTCTGCGCATCCAGATAACGTTTACGCTCGGATTGTTGCTGGTATTCGTCGATGGCCGCCAGGTTGATCGCACCGAGGCGCTGAATCCGCGCAGCAATGCGTTCGAGTTCTTCTTCGGCGTCCTTCTCGTTGGCCTCGGCCACCAGCGTGGCGAGTACGCCGTGGAGATCGTAGCCGTCTTCCAGCAACTGATCTTCGAGCGCCTTGCGGCGCACGGTCAGGGCTTGCCATTCCATGCGCTGGGTTTCCATCTGGCCGCGAATCAATTGCGATTGCTGCTCGGCCTGGTTGCGACGTTTTTCCGCATCACGCAATTCACGGTCAGCGTCTTCCAGAGCGATCTGCGCAGTCTTGAGTTCTTCGTCGACGGTCATGCGCTTGTCGAGCAACTCTTCGAGTTTGAGGCGCAACTCTTCAAGTGGCGCCTCGCCCTCCTCCAGATTGAGGCTGAGCTGTTCGCGCTTCTCGGTCAGGCGCTCGGACTGCATTTCCAGACGTTCCAGCGCCTGACGCGTCGAGTCGTGTTGTGCCTTGAGCGAACCCAGACGCACCGCCAGTTGATGCGCGTGATCCTTGTGCTGCCGGGCTTCCTGCCGCACCCGATCAAGTCGCTCGCGCAAGCTGTCGCGCTGAGCCAGCAGCAACTCGCGCTGCTCGGTGTCCAGCGCCATGCTGTCGAGGGCTTCCTGCAATTGCAGGCGCGCCTCGCCGATGTTTTCGTGTTCCAGAGCGCGCTGCTCAGCCAACTCGGTGAGTTCTTCGTCCAGGCGTGTACGGCGCAAGGTCAGTTGTTCGGCCTTGGCTTTGCCGGCGGACAATTGCGCTTTCAACTCACCTTGCTGACGCGCTTCGTCTTGCAGCAGACGGCGCAGATGTTCGCGACCGTTTTCCTGCTGACGCTGTTGCGCCCTGAGATTCTGAAGCTGGGTTTCCAGGGTTTCGACCGTGGCTTCGCGCTCTTCGCGCTCAAGGCCCAGACGCTGGATTTCCTGACCACGGGCGAGCACACCGCTCTCTGCTTCGCTGGCCCGGCGCACACGCAGAAAGTGTCGACCGACCCAGTAACCATCGCGGCTGATCAGGCTCTGGCCGGCGGTCAATTGGTTGCGCAGGGCCAACGCCTGTTCGAGGCTGTCGACCGGTTTAACCAGCCCCAACCATGGCGCCAGATCGATCTGCGCTTCAACTTTATCGAGCAAGCTGCCGGGCACGCGCACGCCATCAGTGGCCGGGCTGAGCAAGCGCAAATCGCCTTGGGCAAAACCGGCCAGATCGAACTCGCCAAAGTCATCCACCAGCACCGCTTGCAGGTCGGCGCCGAGCACGGTTTCTACCGCCAGCTCCCAACCGGCTTCAACTTTCAAGCCTTCAGCCAGACGCGGACGGTCCGCCAAATGCTGTTCGCGCAGCCATTCAGCGGTGCCGGTGCCCGGATCGAGTGCGGCTTGCTGCAAGGCTTCAAGGGAGGCGAGACGACCGTTCAGACGCTGCAAATCGCCCTGAGCCTGCTGCTGATTTTGCAGCGCTAATTGCAATTCCTGACGCAGTTGCTCAAGGCGTTCGACCTGGGCTTCTTCGCTGGCCTGCAAATCTTCCAGCGTCGCTTCACTCGCAGCCAATTGCTCACTGAGTTCCATGATCGCCGCGTCTTCCGGGTCCGCCGAGAGCAAGGCGCGCTCTTCACCGAGACGCTTCTGGCGATCGGCCAGGCGCTCCATGCTGGTTTCCAGCTGCTGGATCCGTGACTGCTGAACTTCGGATTGGCGACGCGGCTCGGCGGCCGTCAGGTTGAAGGTGTCCCATTGCTCTTGCCAGGCGTGCATGGTGGTTTCGGATTCTTCCAGCGCGGCGGCAGCTTCTTCGGCGGCGGCGCTGGTGACTTCCTGCTCGGGGGTGAGCATGTCGAGCTCTTCGCCGAGGGTGAGCAGCAAGGTGCGGTCGTGGCCCAAGTGAGACTCGGTTTCCAGTCGCGCGCGCTCGGCTTCTTTCAGGTCGTCCTGCAATTGGCGCAAACGCTGCTGACCGTGCTGGATACTCTGCTCGACCCGGGCGATGTCGCCGCCGACCGAATAGAAGCGCCCCTGCACCAGATTGAAGCGTTCGGACAGGTCGTGGTGCCCGTCACGCAAGCGTTCGATAGCCGCATCGGCATTGCGCTGCTCGGCCACCAGCGCTTCGAAGGTGACTTCCTGATTGCCGATGATCGCTTCGCGCTGACCAACCTGCTCGTTCAACGCCTGCCAGCGCAGGGCCGACAGTTGGGCCTTGAGCTGACGCTCCTCGCCCTTGTATTCCTGATACTTCTTGGCGGCCTCGGCCTGGCGGTACAAGCGTTCAAGCTGACGCTCGAGCTCTTCGCGCAGGTCGGTCAGGCGGGCAAGGTTCTCGTGGGTGCGGCGAATGCGGTTTTCGGTCTCGCGCCGACGCTCCTTGTACTTGGAGATGCCCGCCGCTTCTTCAATGAAGTTGCGCAAGTCTTCGGGCTTTGACTCGATCAGCTTGGAGATCATCCCCTGCTCGATAATCGAGTAGCTGCGCGGGCCCAGACCTGTACCTAGAAAGATGTCGGTGATATCGCGACGGCGGCACTTGGTGCCGTTGAGGTAGTAAGTGGTCTGGCTGTCACGGGTCACTTTGCGGCGAATGGAAATTTCCGCGTAGGCCGCGTATTCGCCGAGCAGGGTGCCGTCGGAGTTATCGAACACCAGCTCGATGCTGGCCTGGCTCACCGGTTTACGGCTGGTAGAACCGTTGAAGATGACGTCGGTCATCGACTCGCCGCGCAGGTTCTTGGCCGAACTCTCGCCCATCACCCAGCGCACGGCGTCGATGATGTTCGACTTGCCGCAACCATTGGGCCCGACCACCGCCGCCATGTTACTGGGGAAGTTCACCGTGGTCGGATCGACGAAGGATTTGAACCCCGCCAGCTTGATGCACTTTAGCCGCACGCTTAAGCGTCCGTCAGGGCGGAAACCACCAGATCGCAGCTGCGCTGGGCATACGCCGTCAGCACAATGCGGATCTGCGGAAAATCACGGGCCAGCACGGCGGCGAGCAAGCGTTCGAACAGTTCGAGGAACTCGCTCATCGAGGCCTTGCGCTGCTCCAGGGCGAGGAAATACGCGCGGCTCATGGCCGGTTGCAGATTCTCGACGGTTTCCTGCAAGTACGGGTTGTTGGCGAACGGATACGCAGCTCGCATCACACTGAAGCTGTCGTCGACAAAGGTGCGAATGTCCTGGCGCTCGTAGCTGGCGGTCAGACGCTGCTGGATTTGCACGAACGGCGCCATGTCGGCCTGGACTTGCCAGCCGCTGGCCACTGCATTGCCCAGCAGGATGTAAAGCTCGCTCATCAGCGTGCACAGGCTCTGGACCTTGTGAACCGTGAGCTCGGTCACGTGGGCGCCGCGTCGCGGCAGGATCGCGATCAAGTGGCGGCGCTCGAGGATCAGCAAGGCTTCACGGACCGAACCGCGGCTGACATTGAGGGCCAGCGTGACCTTCTGTTCCTGGATGCGCTCCCCGGGCTTCATTTCGCCACGAATGATGCGCTCGGCGAGGTGGTGAGCAATTTGCTCGGCGAGGCTGTCCGGCGCCTTGAACGTCATGGTTGTCCTTCAAACTCTTCGATTTGCACAAGCGGCGCAGTGTAGCGCACATGAAGGGTCATGGCGGAGTGCCCACTCGGCGGTTTTTGGCACGATTCAAGCAAAAAGCAGGCTATCCCGTGAGGGTCAATAATAAAGGAACGAGTCGTTGATCGACAAAATGCTATTTCCTGACCTTTAAGTCAGAAAACCATTGACCGCAAAGTCAGACCTGATAAATTCGGTTCAAGTCGGTTAACAACAATAATGAGTCTGCGAGGCCTTCCGTGATCCAGTTTTTACTTAACCAGGAACTCCGTAGCGAGCACGCCCTGGACCCAAACCTGACCGTGCTCAATTATCTGCGCGACCATGTGGGCAAACCCGGCACCAAAGAAGGCTGCGCCAGCGGTGACTGCGGCGCCTGCACCGTGGTGGTCGGCGAGCTGCAAACGGATGACGATGGCCGCGAACACATTCGCTATCGCAGCCTCAACTCGTGCCTGACGTTCGTTTCGTCACTGCACGGCAAACAACTGATCAGCGTCGAAGACCTCAAGCACCAAGGCGAGCTGCACAGCGTGCAAAAAGCCATGGTCGAGTGCCACGGGTCGCAATGCGGTTTCTGCACACCGGGCTTCGTGATGTCGCTGTTTGCGCTGCAAAAGAACAGCGATCAACCGGATGCTCACAAAGCTCACGAAGCGCTGGCCGGCAATCTCTGCCGCTGCACCGGCTATCGGCCGATTCTGGCTGCCGCCGAACAATCCTGCTGCGGCAAGCAAACGGACCAGTTCGACGCCCGTGAAGCCGACACCATCGCTCGCCTGAAGTCCATCGCCCCTACCGACATCGGCGAACTCAACAGTGGCGACAAGCGCTGCCTGGTGCCGCTGACCGTCGCCGATCTGGCTGACCTTTACGATGCTTATCCACAAGCCCGCCTGCTGGCCGGCGGTACGGATCTGGCGCTGGAAGTCACCCAGTTCCACCGCACCCTGCCGGTAATGATCTACGTCGGCAATGTCGCCGAAATGAAGCGCATCGAGCGTTTCGACGATCGCCTGGAAATCGGCGCCGCGACCGCCCTCTCCGATTGCTACGATGCCTTGAAAGCCGAGTACCCGGACTTCGGCGAATTGCTGCAACGCTTTGCTTCCCTGCAGATCCGCAACCAGGGCACCCTCGGCGGCAACATCGGCAACGCTTCGCCGATCGGTGACTCCCCGCCTCTGCTGATTGCACTCGGCGCGCAGATCGTTTTGTGCAAAGGCGAAACCCGCCGCACCCTGTTGCTGGAAGATTACTTCATCGATTACCGGGTCACCGCGCGTCAGGAAAGCGAGTTCATCGAAAAGATCATCGTGCCGCGTGCCAGCGCCGAACAACTGTTCCGCGCGTACAAGGTTTCCAAACGTCTGGACGATGACATTTCCGCCGTCTGCGCCGCGTTCAACCTGCGCATCGACAACGGCGTGATCGCCGTCGCCCGCGTCGCCTTCGGCGGCATGGCTGCTACACCAAAACGTGCCAAAAGCTGCGAAGCCGTATTGCTCGGCGCCACCTGGAACAACGACACCGTCGAACGTGCCTGCGCTGCGCTGGCCGAAGATTTCACGCCGCTCTCGGACTTCCGCGCCAGCAAGGAATACCGCCTGCTCAGCGCGCAAAACCTGCTTCGTAAATACTTCATCGAACTGCAAACACCGCACATCGAGACTCGGGTGACCGCTTATGTCTAATCATCACGCCGTAGAGAAGACCCAGGCCGAACTGGCTGAACTGTTCGCCAAGGACCTGACCACCGGTGTCGGCCGCAGCGTCAAGCACGACAGCGCCACCAAGCACGTGTCCGGTGAAGCGCAGTACATCGATGACCGCCTGGAATTTCCGAACCAGTTGCACGTTTACGCCCGGCTGTCGGACCGCGCCCACGCGAAAATCATCAGCATCGATACCAAGCCTTGTTACGCCTTCGAAGGCGTACGCATCGCCATTACGCACGAAGACGTGCCGGGTCTGAAAGACATCGGCCCATTGCTGCCGGGTGACCCGCTGCTGGCCATCGACGACGTGCAATTCGTCGGCCAACCGGTGCTCGCCGTCGCTGCGAAAGATCTGGAAACCGCACGCAAAGCCGCCATGGCCGCGATCATCGAATACGAAGATCTGGAGCCGGTGCTGGACGTGGTCGAAGCCCTTCGCAAACGCCACTTTGTGCTCGACAGCCACACTCACCAACGCGGCGATTCGGCCGGCGCCTTGGCAACCGCCGAGCATCGTATCCAGGGCACGTTGCACATCGGCGGCCAGGAACACTTCTATCTAGAAACCCAAATCTCTTCGGTGATGCCGACTGAAGATGGCGGGATGATCGTCTACTGCTCGACGCAGAACCCCACCGAAGTGCAGAAGCTCGTCGCCGAAGTGCTCGATGTGTCGATGAACAAAATCGTGGTCGACATGCGCCGCATGGGCGGTGGTTTCGGCGGCAAGGAAACCCAGGCCGCCAGCCCGGCGTGCCTGTGCGCAGTGATCGCGCACCTCACCGGCCAGCCGACCAAAATGCGCCTGCCGCGCGTCGAAGACATGCTGATGACCGGCAAGCGTCACCCGTTCTACGTCGAATACGACGTGGGCTTCGACAGCACCGGTCGGCTGCACGGCATCGCCCTGGAACTGGCCGGTAACTGCGGCTGCTCGCCGGACCTCTCGGCGTCGATTGTCGACCGTGCGATGTTCCACGCCGACAACTCGTACTACCTCGGCGATGCGACCATCAATGGTCATCGCTGCAAAACCAACACCGCATCGAACACTGCTTACCGTGGTTTCGGTGGCCCGCAAGGCATGGTCGCTATCGAAGAAGTGATGGACGCGATCGCCCGCCATCTGACCCTCGATCCGCTGGCGGTGCGCAAGGCCAACTACTACGGCAAGACCGAGCGCAACGTCACCCATTACTACCAGACCGTCGAGCACAACATGCTCGAGGAAATGACCGCCGAACTCGAAGAAAGCAGCCAGTACGCCGAGCGCCGCGAAGCGATTCGTCGCTACAACGCCAACAGCCCGATCCTGAAAAAAGGCCTGGCGCTGACCCCGGTGAAATTCGGGATTTCCTTCACTGCCAGCTTCCTCAACCAGGCCGGTGCGCTGATCCATATCTACACCGATGGCAGCATCCACCTGAACCATGGCGGCACCGAAATGGGCCAGGGCCTGAACACCAAAGTCGCGCAGGTCGTGGCTGAAGTGTTCCAGGTGGAAATGGACCGCGTGCAGATCACCGCGACCAACACCGACAAGGTGCCGAACACCTCGCCGACCGCCGCTTCCAGCGGTGCCGACCTGAATGGTAAAGCCGCACAGAACGCAGCGGAAATCATCAAGAAACGCTTGGTTGAATTTGCCGCGCGGCAGTACAAAGTCAGCGAAGAAGACGTGGAATTCCACAACGGGCACGTGCGGGTTCGCGATCATATCCTGACCTTCGAATCGCTGATCCAGCAGGCGTATTTCGCTCAGGTTTCGCTGTCGAGCACCGGGTTCTACAAGACCCCGAAAATCTTCTACGACCGTAGCCAGGCACGTGGTCGGCCGTTCTATTACTACGCCTTCGGCGCAGCGTGCTGCGAGGTGATCATCGACACCCTGACCGGCGAGTACAAAATGCTGCGCACCGACATCCTCCACGACGTCGGCGACTCACTGAACCCGGCGATCGACATCGGCCAGGTCGAGGGCGGTTTCATCCAGGGCATGGGGTGGCTGACCATGGAAGAACTGGTGTGGAACAACAAAGGCAAACTGATGACCAACGGCCCGGCCAGCTACAAGATCCCGGCGGTGGCGGACATGCCGCTGGACCTGCGGGTGAAGCTGGTGGAAAACCGTAAAAATCCGGAAGACACGGTGTTCCACTCCAAGGCCGTGGGCGAGCCGCCGTTCATGCTCGGCATCGCGTCGTGGTGTGCGATCAAGGACGCCGTGGCGAGCCTTGGCGACTACAAGCATCAACCGAAAATCGACGCACCGGCGACCCCGGAGCGGGTGTTGTGGGGCTGTGAGCAGATGCGCCAGTTGAAGGTGGCGAAAGCCGTGGAAGCTGAAACCGAGCTGGCTTCGCTTTAGACCGAGGCGCGGCCTTCGCGAGCAAGCCCGCTCCCACATTGAAATGCATTCAAAATGTGGGAGCGGACTTGCTCGCGAAGGCGGCCGAACAGACAACACAGATGTCGAGGTGAAACATGTACAACTGGATCGACGCCCTCGCCGACCTGCAATCCCAGGGTGAACCCTGCGTGTTGGTCACCATCATCGAAGAGCTCGGCTCGACGCCGCGTAACGCCGGCTCGAAGATGGTCATCAGCGCCAGCCAGACCTTCGACACCATCGGTGGCGGGCATCTGGAATACAAGGCCATGCAAATCGGCCGCGAGATGCTGGCCAGCGGCAAGCAGGACACGCACCTGGAGCGCTTCAGCCTCGGCGCCAGCCTGGGCCAGTGCTGCGGCGGCGTGACGGTGTTGCTGTTCGAACCGATGGGCCAGGTCCAGGCGCAGATTGCCGTGTTCGGTGCCGGCCATGTCGGTCGGGCGCTGGTGCCGCTGCTCGCCAGCCTGCCCTGCCGGGTGCGCTGGATCGATTCGCGGGAAGCAGAATTCCCCGAACAAATCCCCCACGGCGTACGCAAAATCGTCGCCGAAGAACCGGTGGACGAAATCGACGACCTGCCCGTCGGCAGCTACTGCATCGTCATGACCCACAATCACCAACTCGACCTCGAACTCACCGCCGCGATCCTTAAGCGCAACGACTTCGCCTACTTCGGCCTGATCGGTTCGAAGACCAAACGGGTGAAGTTCGAACACCGCTTGCGTGATCGTGGTTTCGACAGCGCGGTGCTGCAACGCATGCGCTGCCCGATGGGCATCGGCGAAGTCAAAGGCAAGTTGCCTGTGGAAATCGCCATCTCCATCGCCGGCGAAATCATCGCCACCTATAACGCCAATTTCGGCCAGCACACCGCCAGCGCCGGATCATCGATCGCCAAACTGTTGCCTGCTTCACGCCGCAGCCACGCTTCGAACTAAAAAGCCACGAATTGAGAACGACAATGCCTTTGACTCGCAAAGCCTACCGCGCCGCCATTCTGCACAGCATCGCCGACCCCGCCGAAGTGGGCATCGAAGCTTCTTATGAGTATTTCGAAGATGGCCTGCTGGTGGTCGATAACGGCCAGATCAGCGCCCTTGGTCACGCCAGCGACTTGCTGCCGACCCTGCCGGCCGACATCGAGATCACCCATTACCAAGACGCGCTGATCACTCCGGGCTTCATCGACACCCACATTCACTTGCCGCAAACCGGCATGGTCGGCGCCTACGGCGAGCAGCTGCTGGACTGGCTCAACACCTACACCTTCCCGTGCGAAAGCCAGTTCGCCGACAAGGCTCACGCTGACGAAGTCGCGGGCATTTTCATCAAGGAACTGCTGCGCAACGGCACCACCACCGCGCTGGTGTTCGGCAGCGTGCACCCGCAATCAGTGAACTCGTTCTTCGAAGCCGCCGAGCAGCTGGACCTGCGGATGATCGCCGGCAAGGTGATGATGGACCGCAACGCGCCGGACTACCTGACCGACACCGCCGAATCCAGCTACGTCGAAAGCAAGGCGCTGATCGAGCGCTGGCACGGCAAGGGTCGCCTGCACTACGCGGTCACCCCGCGCTTTGCCCCGACCAGCACCCCGGAACAGCTGACTCTCGCGGGTCAGTTGCTCAGCGAATTTCCTGACGTGTACATGCAGACCCACATCAGCGAAAACCTCAAGGAAGTCGAGTGGGTCAAGGAGCTGTTCCCGGAGCGCAAGGGCTACCTGGACGTCTACGACCATTACAAGCTGCTCGGCGAGCGCTCGGTATTCGCCCATGGCGTGCACCTGTGCGACGACGAATGCGCGCGACTGGCAGAAACCGGCTCGGCGATCGCCTTCTGCCCGACATCGAACTTCTTCCTCGGCAGCGGTTTGTTCAACCTGCCGATGGCCGAGAAGCACAAGTTGAATGTCGGCCTCGGTACGGACGTTGGTGGCGGCACCAGTTTCTCACTGCTGCAAACCTTGAACGAAGCGTACAAGGTCATGCAGATGCAAGGCGCACGGTTGAGCCCGTTCAAATCGCTGTACCTGGCCACCCTCGGTGGCGCTCGCGCGCTGCGTCTGGAAGACAAGATCGGCACCCTGCAACCGGGCACAGATGCGGACTTCCTGGTGCTGGACTACAACGCCACACCGCTGCTCAGCTATCGCTTGAAGCAGGCCAATAACATTGCCGAGACGTTGTTTGTATTGATGACGCTGGGGGATGACCGGACGGTGTTGCAGACGTATGCGGCGGGGAATCAGGTGCATCAGCGCTAAGGTTTTTCAGGCATAAAAAAATCCCCCGTCGCTATACCGCCCGGGGGATTTTTATTGCCTGTCCTATCGCCTTCGCGAGCAAGCCCGCTCCCACATTTGATCTGTGTCGTTCACAAATCCCCTGTGGGAGCGGGCTTGCTCGCGAAGGGCGCGCCGCGGTGTCACTTATAACTTGGCGACCGGCCGCCCTGGCTTCTTGGTCTGCAACAAATGCGAGAACACCGCATGCAAATCATCCGACGCGCTTTCCTCGTCGAGGTTGAGTTTGCTGTCGATGTGATCCATGTGATGCATCATCAGGTCCACCGCCAGTTCAGCGTTACGCGCTTCGATGGCGTCGATCAGCTGGGTGTGCTCGTCGTAGGAACAGTGGGAGCGATTGCCGCTTTCATACTGGGCAATGATCAACGAAGTCTGGGACACCAGGCTGCGCTGGAAGCTGATCAGCGGCGCATTTTTCGCCGCTTCAGCCAGTTTCAAGTGGAACTCGCCCGACAGACGAATACCGGCGCCGCGATCGCCACGGGAGAAGCTGTCGCGCTCGTCGTTGACCATCTGGCGCAACTCGGCAATCTGCTCGGCAGTGGCGTGCTGCACCGCCAATTCAGTGATCGCTCGCTCCACCAGACGCCGGGCCATGAACACCTGGCGAGCCTCTTCGACACTCGGGCTGGCGACGACAGCGCCACGGTTCGGCCGCAGAAGCACGACGCCTTCATGGGCCAGGCGCGACAGCGCGCGGCGAATGATGGTGCGACTGACCCCGAAAATTTCCCCCAGCGCTTCTTCGCTCAACTTGGTACCGGGCGCCAGACGCTGTTCGAGGATGGCCTCGAAGATATGCGCATAGACAATATCGTCCTGGGTACCGCTGCGGCCGGCTTTGCCTGCTCGCGGTTGTTTCTTTAGGGGTTGCAACTGTTCGTTCATGGGCACTCGAGTCGGAAGAACTGCGGCGAATTGACCGTGACTGTAATACGGCACAGTGGGTCGCTGGCAAGTATCGCGTAAAAAACACTGCGATTGTACACAATGGAGGGTGGCAACACGACTGTACGGCTGTTTGTCACTTCCGCTGTATTGCAACGACTGGTTACTTTTGAGTTTAGGCTTGAACGCAGAATCCGCCGCCCTGTGGGAGCGGGCTTGCTCGCGAAGGCGGTGTATCAGTCGACATCTGCTTTGACTGACACACCGCCTTCGCGAGCAAGCCCGCTCCCACAGAGTTCAGCGGCGTTTCGGACATCTTCATCAGAACAAGGAACACCGCTGTCATGAACGACGTCACGCACACGCAGCTCCGCCCTTTTGCCGATACGTCGCCTTCTGCGATCGTCGCCGGCTTCATCGCGATGATGACCGGTTACACCAGCTCGCTGGTCCTGATGTTTCAGGCCGGGCAAGCGGCGGGTCTGACCAGCGGGCAGATTTCCTCGTGGATCTGGGCGATCTCGATTGGCATGGCGGTGTGTTCGATTGGCCTGTCTTTGCGTTACCGCACGCCGATCACCATCGCCTGGTCGACACCCGGCGCGGCGTTGCTGATTACCAGTCTGGGCGGCGTGACCTACGGCGAAGCCATTGGCGCCTACATTACCTGCGCGGTGCTGGTGACGATTTGTGGTTTGACCGGCAGCTTCGAGCGGCTGGTGAAAAAGATTCCGGCGTCATTGGCCGCAGCTCTGCTGGCGGGGATTCTGTTCAAGATCGGCAGCGAAATCTTCGTCGCCGCGCAGCATCGCACCGCCCTGGTATTGGGCATGTTCTTCACTTATCTGGTGGTCAAACGCCTGTCGCCGCGTTATGCCGTACTGGCCGCGCTGTTGATCGGCACGGCGCTGTCAGGGTTCATGGGCCTGCTGGACTTCAGCGGTTTCCATCTGGAAGTGGCGACGCCGGTCTGGACCACGCCGCACTTCTCCCTGGCTGCGACCATCAGCATCGGCATCCCGCTGTTTGTCGTGGCGATGACCTCGCAGAACATGCCCGGCATCGCCGTGCTGCGCGCCGACGGTTACACCGTGCCGGCCTCGCCGCTGATCACCACCACCGGCATCGCTTCGTTGCTGCTGGCGCCGTTCGGTTCCCACGGGATCAACCTGGCAGCCATCAGCGCAGCGATTTGCACCGGGCCGCATGCCCATGAAGATCGCAACAAGCGCTACACGGCGGCCGTCTGGTGCGGGATCTTCTACGGGATTGCCGGGGTGTTCGGCGCGACACTGGCAGCGCTGTTTGCCGCGCTGCCGAAAGAGTTGGTGCTGTCGATTGCGGCGCTGGCGTTGTTCGGCTCGATCATCAACGGCTTGAGCATCGCCATGAGCGAAGTGAAGGAGCGTGAAGCGGCGCTGATTACCTTTATGGTCACGGCGTCGGGGTTGACACTGTTTTCCATCGGTTCGGCGTTCTGGGGGATTGTGGCGGGGGTGTTGACGCTAGTGATTCTGAACTGGCGTAAAGCCTGAAAAGCAAAAGATCGCAGCCTCGTTTCACTCGACAGCTCCTACACAGCTCCCGCATCGATTGCGTTCATCCTGTAGGAGCTGTCGAGTGAAACGAGGCTGCGCTCCTTTGATCTTCACAAAAAAAACGGCGACCTTTGGGTCGCCGTTTTTTACAACATCAAGCTACCGGATTGATCGGCTTTTCCGGGTACCAGACGTCGATCAGCGGGCTGACGGTTGCTTCAGTCAGTTCGCTGCGGCCTTTGAGCCAGGCTTCAACAGCGGCACGCTGCTCTTCGGACACCGAGCCACGCTTCTGCAGGCAAACCAGACCGAAGTCGTCGCCGCCAACATAACCCAGACCGTTGGCTTCCATGGCTTCTTTCAGGAACGCGTCGAGGAAAGCATCAATGGCTTCATCAGCCAAATCTTCTTTGAAATCCAGGTTCAGTTCGAAACCCAGCTCTTGAAATTCATCGACGCACAGTTTTTTGCGCAGACGCTGGGAACGGTTAGTCGCCATTGGAACAATCCTCATAAGTAATAACGGGCGGCACTTTAGCAGTTTAAGGCGCCGATTGCCCGTCTCTCTGGGTTGCAGGCCCTACCGTCGGTAAAAAAATAGCGGATTAGAGGACCAGGGTACGGCACAAGCCGCTACACCTTGGGGCATAATGCCGACACTTTCATGACCACTGAGGGAATTTATCTTCATGCCCTCGTCTTTTTTCCCCTCGGCTGTAGGGTTTTATTTCACATGATCAAATCTTTGCGTCCATTGTTACTGGCCGGTTTTCTGCTCCCTCTGGCCTTCTCTGTTTCCGCCGCCCCGATCAACACCGCGCTGTCGCCAAACGTTGAAAAAGCCCTCAAGGCCAGCAAGATGCAGGACAACGCCCTGTCGCTGGTGATGATCCCGCTCAACGGCCCTGGCACCCCGACGATTTTCAACGCTGACGTCTCGGTCAATCCGGCCTCGACCATGAAACTGGTCACCACATACGCGGCGCTGGAAATGCTCGGCCCGAACCACCAGTGGAAAACCGAGTTCTACACCGACGGCACCCTCAGCGGCGGCATCCTCAACGGTAACCTCTACCTCAAGGGTGGCGGCGATCCGAAGCTGAACATGGAAAAGCTCTGGTTGCTGATGCGTGACCTGCTTGCCAACGGTGTGACGCAAATCACCGGCGACCTGGTGCTGGACCGCAATTTCTTCGTACAACCGCAATTGCCGCAGTTCAACGACGACGGCAATGACGATAACAAGCCGTTCCTGGTCAAACCCGACGCGCTGATGGTCAACCTCAAGGCCTTGCGCTTTGTGGCGCGTAACGACAACGGCCGGGTGCTGGTGTCGGTGGAACCGCCGATTGCCACCATTCGCATCGAAAACCAGGTCAAAGCCGTCAACTCCAAGCAATGCACCGGTGGCGTGCGTTACAACCCGGTGACCCAGGCCGATGGCAGCGTGACCGTGACGGTCGGCGGCCAGTTGGGCGAGGGTTGCAGCTCCCAGACTTACCTGTCGCTGCTCGACCACGCGACCTACACCGCAGGCGCCGTGCGAGCGATCTGGAAAGAACTGGGCGGCAGCATTCAGGGCGTGGACCGTCTGGCGCCAACACCTAAAGATGCCAAGGTCCTGGCTCGAGCCTTCTCGCCGGACCTGGCGGAAATCATCCGCGACATCAACAAATACAGTAACAACACCATGGCCCAGCAGCTGTTCCTGAGCCTGGGTGCGCAGTTCCGCACTGAGGCCGACGGTGACGATGCCAAGGCTGCACAGCGTGTGGTGCGTCAGTGGCTGGCGAAGAAAGGCATCACCGCGCCGCACCTGGTGATGGAAAACGGTTCCGGCCTGTCCCGTGCCGAACGGGTGAGTGCGCGTGAAATGGCCGGCATGCTGCAAGCGGCCTGGAAAAGCCCGTATTCAGCCGAGTTCATCAGCTCGATGCCGATTGCCGGCACCGACGGCACCATGCGCAAACGCCTGAAGACCACGGCGATGCGCGGTGAAGCGCACATCAAGACCGGCACCCTGAATACGGTGCGGGCAATTGCCGGTTTCAGCCGTGACATCAACGGCAATACCTGGGCGGTAGTGGCGATCCTCAACGACAAGGCACCGTTTGGCGCGTCGTCGGTGCTGGATCAGGTGCTGCTGGACCTGTATCGCCAGCCGAAACTGCCGGAAACGGCTTCGGTGCTCTAACCTTTAAAATCAAAAGATCGCAGCCTTCGGCAGCTCCTACAGGTGTACACATGACCCCGTAGGAGCTGCCGAAGGCTGCGATCTTTTCAATTCACCGCAGAATCGCCTAGTTCATCTCCCCTTCTACCCGATCCCGTCCTGCCAGTTTCGCCGCATACACCCCCGAATCCGCCCGCAGCAGCAGCGCATCCGCGCCCTCCCCGACTCGCCAACTGGCAATCCCGAAACTGGCGGTCACTGTCCCGACGCCTTCAATCGGCGAACTGCGCAACCCTTGCCATAGCTGCAAGGCCAGGACATGGGCGTGCTCGCCGTTGATATCCGGGCAAAGCACCATGAACTCCTCGCCACCCAGGCGACAGAACACATCGGTGCGGCGCAGCCGATGGCCGATGCGTTCGCACACGATCTGCAACACCCGATCGCCAACCGCGTGGCCATGCTGATCATTGATGCGTTTGAAATGGTCGATATCGAGCATGATCACCGACAGCTCGCCGCCACCGCGTTCGACCCGGACCATTTCGGTGGTCAGGCGTTCCTGGAAATAGCGGCGGTTGTGAATCCCGGTCAGCGAGTCGGTGATCGATAGCGCCCGCAGTTCTTCTTCCACCCGTTTCAAATCGGAGATGTCCGAGACATAGCCGTGCCAGAGCACGCCGCCACCGGGCAATTCCTCCGGCGTCGCCTCGCCACGAACCCAACGCAGGCCGCGCAGGGGCAGCTGCACGCGGTACTCCTCGCGCCAAGGGCTGAGGGTGTCCGCCGACGCCCGGATCGAGGCGCGAACCCGGGTGGTGTCCTGCGGATGAATCCGCGTGAAAATCGCTTCGGCGTTGAACAACAGCACATCCGGTTCAAGTTCGTAGATTTCGCGAATACCGTCGCTGGCGTAGATCACACTGAAGCGCCCATCGAATTCCATTTTGAATTGGTAGATCCCGCCGGGCACATGGGCGCTGAGTTTCTTCAACAACAGGTCCCGTGCCGCCAGGGCCTCGTGGACCCGCTTACGTTCAGTGATGTCGATACAGATCGCCAGGTGCCCGACCCACAAGCCTTGCTCGTCGAGGACCGGGGTCGCCAGCATGTTCACCGTCAAATGGCTGCCGTCGCTACGCAGCAGCGTCCATTCCCGCGCTTCGTGACCGCCCTCCTCGCCGCCCTCGACCAACATCGCCTGGCAGGTCGGAATCGGTTTGCCATAACGCGCGCTCAACTCCGCCGAACGTGCCAGGAGCTCTCGGGGCAGGTGCAGGTTTTCCAGGGTCATGTGGCCCACCACCTCAGCGCCGGCATAACCGAGCATTTGCTCGGCACCGGCATTAAAGGTGCGGATAACCCCGCGCAGGTCAGTGGCGATGATCGCCACTTGGGTCGCGGCATTCAGCACGCCGCGCAACTGACCATGGGTGCCGCGCAACTCCTGCTCACGGGCGCGCAGTTCCTGGGTCCGTTGCTCGACCATTTTCAGCGCCCGTCGACGCTGACTGACCAGCACATAGAGCAGGGCACTGAGCAACAGACTGAGCAAGCCGCCCAGCACCACCAAGGTGGTCACCGAAGAGTGATTGGCTCGCAGGAAGGCATCGCTGGGCTGAATGTCGACTTGATAGTCATGGTCGGCAAGCCGCAACAACTGGGTCGCGGACAACTCACTGGGCGCCGGCGTGTTGGGGGACTCATAAAGCACTTCGTGCTGATCGTCTGTGGATAAGTCGAGGATGCGCACCGAAAGATAGTCACGGCCAGCCTCCGGCAGCCCGTCCGCCAGCAACTGATGCATGCTGATCACGGCCATGACATAACCGTACGATTTCACCCCCGCCGTAGCCGGACTATTGCGCAGCAACACCGGTGCGACCAGCAGCACGCCGCGCGCATAGGCCGGTTCGATACTGACCAGATGCATCGGCTGCGATACCGCCAGGCCGCCGTGCTGATCGGCCCGTTCAAGGGTGGAACGGCGCAAGGGTTGAGCCCACAAGTCGTAGCCCAGCGGCGAACCCAGTTTGCTTTGGGTCTGGCTATACAGCACCGCCACGTACTCATCCCGTTCGGCCGCCAGTTGCAGTTGGCCGTCGGCATTGATTTCGCGCAGGGTGAACTCGGGTAAACCCTCTGCACGCACCTGGCGTTCAAATACCGCCCGCTCGGCACCGGTTACCCGCTTGGCGAAGGAGTAGGCCTGAGTCCGGTGCAGCAGCGGTTGGGTGTAACCGTCGAACTGCGCTCGGGAGACCGAATCGGAATTGGCAAAGAACCGGCGCAGGCCATCGAGGCGCTGCTCCTGATCTTCGAAGCGTTCTTCGATACGGCTGTAACGTTCACTGGCCAGCAGTTGGAAACGTTGCCGCAATTGATGGTGGAACAGATTCAGCGTCGACCACGCCAGCAATCCCGTGAGAATCCCGCCGACGACCAATACCAGCAGTGCGACCAGCCAGGCCGAGACATCTTCACTGATAAAACCCAGGATCTTCGGGCGCACGGCGTGCAACGACATAGACGCAACTCACATCGCCAGGTGCGGGAAAGCCCATTGGCCATGCGTTGAGTTATAGCTATTAGCCATCAATTTGACCAGCACAGAAAGAAGCCAAGAGCCTTTAAAAATCAAGGCTCTGTGGATCCAATCCCTTCGAGCGTCAACGAGCCGTGATTTTCCAGGCACGGTGGATTTTGCCATTACGAGCGAAATCCGGATCGATGGTCTGGGCGGTGATTTCCTCGACCGCATAACGCTCGGTGAGGTTTTCCTCAAGCTGGAACTTGCGGAAGTTGTTGGAGAAGTACAACACGCCGCCCGGGGCCAGACGCGCCATGGCCAGGTCGATCAATTGCACCTGGTCACGCTGCACGTCGAAGATCCCTTCCATGCGCTTGGAGTTAGAGAACGTCGGCGGATCGATGAAGATCAGGTCGTACTCGTCACGGCAGGCATCGAGCCAGGCCATCACGTCGCCCTGCTCCAGACGGTTCTTCTCGGAGAAACCGTTCAGCGACAAGTTGCGACGCGCCCAGTCCAGATAGGTTTTCGACAGGTCGACGCTGGTGGTGCTGCGCGCGCCGCCCTTGGCTGCGTGAACACTGGCGGTTGCGGTGTAGCTATACAGGTTGAGGAAGCGCTTGCCGGCCGCCTCTTTCTGGATCCGCATGCGCATCGGCCGGTGATCGAGGAACAGCCCGGTGTCGAGGTAATCCGTGAGGTTCACCAGCAGCTTCACACCGCCTTCGTTGACCTCGACGAACTTGCCCTGTGCCGCTTGGCGCTCGTACTGCTTGGTGCCGCTCTGACGCTCGCGACGCTTGACCACCACGCGGCTCTTGTCGATGTTCAAGGCCTGCGGAATGGCCGCCAGGGCATCGAACATACGCGCCGAGGCTTTTTCCGGGTCGATGGACTTCGGCGCGGCGTATTCCTGGACGTGGACCCAATCCTGATACAGGTCGATGGCCATCGAGTATTCCGGCATGTCGGCATCGTAGACGCGGTAGCAGTCGATGCCTTCACGCTTGACCCACTTGCCGAGGGCCTTGAGGTTCTTTTGCAGACGGTTGGCAAACATCTGCCCGCCTTCGCTCAAGCGCGGCTGTTCGATCACCACCGGCGCCGGTTTGATCGGGTTGCCGTTCTTGTTGTACTTCTCGTACTTGCCGGGTGCTACGTCGTTGTCTGCGACTTCGACTTCGGCTTGAACTTGTTCACGCTCGACCTGACGCTGTTCCGGGGTGCGGCGTTCGCCAGTGACGAACTGATCTGGCGTGACCTTGATCAGCAGCAACTTGCACGGCAACGCGCCGTTCCAGAACGAATACTGTTTGTGGCTGCGGATGCCCATGCGCTTGCCCAGGTCCGGGGCACCAGTGAACACCGCGGCTTCCCAGTTCAGGCAGGCCTGACGCAGACGTTCGCCGAGGTTCTGGTAGAGATAGAGCAAGCTCGCCTCGTCACCCAGACGCTCGCCGTACGGCGGGTTGCAGATGACCAGACCTTTCTGGTTCTGGTCTGGGCGCGGCTCGAACGTCCCGACTTCGCCCTGGTAGATCTTGATCCACTCGCTCAGGCCGGCACGCTCGACGTTGTTGCGGCCCGGTTGAATCAGGCGCGGATCGGCTTCGTAACCGCGAATCCACAGCGGTGGCTTGGCCAGACCGGCCGCGCAACGCTCGGTGGCTTCTTCGTGAAGTTTTTTCCACAGCGCCGGGACGTGACCGAGCCAGGCGGTGAAGCCCCACTGCTCGCGACGCAGGTTCGGCGCCATGTCGGCGGCAATCATCGCGGCTTCGACGAGGAACGTACCGACACCGCACATCGGGTCAGCCAGCGCGCCGCCATCGGCCGCAATGCGTGGCCAGCCGGAACGGATCAGGATGGCGGCCGCGAGGTTTTCCTTCAGCGGCGCCGCGCCCTGCTGCAAGCGATAGCCGCGCTGGTGCAGGCTGTGGCCGGAGAGGTCGAGGGACAGGATGGCTTCGCCACGGTCCAGGCGCAGGTGAATGCGCAGATCCGGGTTGAGCTTGTCGATGGAAGGACGATCGCCCTGCGGCGTGCGCAGTTTGTCGACGATGGCGTCCTTGACCTTCAAGGCGCCGAAGTGGGTGTTGTCGATGCCCGAGCCATGACCGCTGAACTCGACGGCCAAGGTGCCATCGTTGAGCATGTGGTCTTGCCACTCGATGTCCAGCACGCCGTGGTACAGGTCTTCGGCGTCCTTCATCGGGAAACGCTTGAGTACCAGCAGCACCCGGTTCGCCAGACGCGACCACAGGCACAGGCGATAAGCGGTTTCCATGGTGGCCATGCCGCGCACGGCAGAGGTGTGCTCACGCGCTTCCTCAAGGCCAAGCCCGATGGCTTCCTCGATGAGCAGGCCTTCAAGGCCTTTGGGGCAAGTGAGGAAGAGTTCGAAACGATCGGACATGGTAATTCCAGAGCCTTTAGCTAAGTGAACCGGCAACGCATTGCCGGCCCGGTTTTCAATCAGGCGCTTTTCTAAAAGAGCGCCCGCGTGGCACGAAGGTGTGCCGTCCCACCCCTGCAAGCTCGGGTTAAAAGAGCTTAGATGCAAAGACAGATAAAAAAGTTGATGCAACAAAATGTCATAAGTCGACCCTTCGTCGAATAGTCCCCCTGCTCAACAGGAGACATTCTCACTAAAGGATTAACCCCATCATGCAGCGCGGGGCTGATCATACCGGGGTTTTGCCAATAGACACGGGACAACATCGTGTTACTTATCGCCATACCATCTTTATCGTTACGTCCTTATGACAAAACGATCATTCCCTCGATGTGACGCATTGGTTAGAACTCAATACAGGTTGACGCCGCAATGACGTCAACACCTTGGCTCGCGACGCCGGCAGCGAGCCCCAACGGCAGGAGTTTTTCTGCCAGACCTCGATTGAGGTCGACACGATTAATACAGTCAACAAGTGAGGGCAACACCCTATGAGAAGACTTAAGCGTGATCCGTTGGAAAGAGCATTTTTGCGCGGATATCAATATGGCGTTGGTGGCAAATCCCGTGAGCTTTGCCCATTTACTCTACCGTCGGTACGCCAAGCCTGGATTAACGGCTGGCGAGAAGGACGCGGCGACAACTGGGACGGTATGACCGGCACTGCGGGAATCCATAGACTCAACGAACTTCACGCCGTCGGCTAACACAGGGCACACACTCCGACACGACAATCTGATTACGTAACGACTTACCACGCACGCCCCATCCGGGCGGCGGGCTTCGGCCCAGGGGCTCCTTCGAGGAGCCCTTTTTTATGCCTGCTCTCTGGCTAAACACAACTTCATGCCTGCGGCACTGACTAAACACCCTCTCACTGTAGGAGCTGCCGAAGGCTGCGATCTTTTGATCTTGCTTCCTGGTAATCAGATCAATATCAAAAGATCGCAGCCTTCGGCAGCTCCTACGGGGGATCAGCGCAGGGCGGCGATGGCGTCTACGGATTCACGAATCAGCGCCGGGCCTTTATAGATGAAGCCGGAATAGAGCTGCACCAGGCTCGCACCCGCAGCGATTTTCTCAGCCGCGTGCTTGCCTTCGGTGATGCCGCCCACGGCGATTATCGGCAAGCGACCGGCCAACTCGGCCGCCAGCACCTTCACGGTGTGGGTGCTCTTGTCACGAACCGGTGCGCCGGACAGACCGCCCGCCTCGTCACCATGCTCCATGCCTTCTACGCCGACGCGGCTCAGGGTGGTGTTGGTGGCGATCACCGCGTCCATCCCGGTTTCGATCAGCGCTTGCGCGACCTGAGCGGTTTCTTCGTCGGTCATGTCCGGCGCAATCTTGATCGCCAGTGGTACATGTTTGCCATGACGCAGCGCCAGTTCTGCGCGGCGCGTCGCCAGGTCGGCCAACAATTGCTTCAGCGAATCGCCGAATTGCAGGCTGCGCAGGCCCGGGGTGTTCGGCGAGCTGACGTTGACCGTCACGTAGCTGGCGTGGGCGTAGACCTTGTCCAGGCAGATCAGGTAGTCATCGACCGCCCGCTCAACCGGGGTATCGAAGTTTTTGCCGATATTGATGCCCAGCACGCCCTTGAACTTGGCCGCCGCCACTCGAGCCAGCAGGTGATCGACGCCGAGGTTGTTGAACCCCATGCGATTGATGATCGCCTCGGCTTCCGGCAGACGGAAAATGCGTGGCTTCGGGTTGCCCGGCTGTGGACGCGGGGTGATGGTGCCGATTTCGACAAAACCAAAACCCAGTTGCGCAAAACCGTCGATGGCCGCGCCGTTCTTGTCCAGACCGGCCGCCAGCCCCACCGGGTTCGGGAAGTCCAGCCCCATGACGGTCACCGGCATTTTCGCCGGTGCCTTGCACAGCAAGCCGTTGAGGCCCAAACGCCCGCCCGCGCCGATCAGGTCCAGGGACAGATCGTGGGAGGTTTCCGGGGAAAGTTTGAACAACAGCTGACGGGCCAGGGTGTACATGGGCGGGTTTGACTCTGGGCTACGAAAAGTGGCGGCGATTATAGCCGGGCATCGGGGTTGCAGGCGAGGCGCACGACAAAATCAGCGAGCGATGGCATATGCCTTGCACCGTCACTCACATAAGCACTCATGCCAACGGCGGGATGAGTCGAAAGACAAAGGCGTCGTCACTTGGCCTTGCCCTGGCAAGCAGCCGGTCCGGCGCTTTTTTATGGAAGGTGTTTACTGATGATTGAAGTTCCAGCCAACCCTCTGGCCTGGGTCAACGGCAGCGATGCCCCGGAAAAGACCGAAATCAACCTCGGCTTCATGGCCCTGAGTGACTGCGCCTCGGTAGTGGTCGCGGCCACGCAGGGCTTTGCCCAACCTTATGGCCTGACGCTGAACCTCAAGCGCCAGTCGTCCTGGGCCAACCTGCGGGACAAACTGGTCAGTGGCGAACTCGACGCCGCCCACAGTCTGTACGGTTTGATCTACGCCGTGCATTTGGGCATCGGCGGTGTCGCGTCGACCGACATGGCGGTGCTCATGGGCCTGAATCAGAATGGCCAGAGCATCAACCTCTCCCATGGCTTACAGGCGCTGGGCGTGACCAGTCCTGAAGCACTGGAACGGCACGTGCACCAAAGTCGCCCAAAACTCACCTTCGCACAGACATTTCCTACGAGCACTCACGCCATGTGGCTGTATTACTGGCTCGCGAGTCAGGGTATTCATCCGTTGCAGGACGTCGACAGTGTGGTGGTGCCGCCGCCACAAATGGTCGCGCACCTGCAAGCCGGGCGCATTGACGGCTTCTGTGTCGGTGAGCCATGGTCCGCCAGCGCGGTGCAGCAGAACCTGGGATTCACGATGGCAACCACCCAGACCATCTGGCCCGATCACCCGGAAAAAGTCCTCGGTTGCACCCGCGCCTTTGTCGAGCAATACCCCAACACCGCAAGGGCGCTGGTGATGGCGATTCTGGAGGCCAGCCGCTTCATCGAAGAAAGCACGGAAAATCGCCGCAGCACCGCAAAGCTGTTGAGTGCCCCGCAATACCTCGACGCGCCACTCGATTGCATCGAGCCGAGGTTGCTCGGCGACTACGCCGATGGTCTGGGTAATCGCTGGCAGGACCCGCACGCACTGCGCTTCCATGGTGATGGCGAGGTCAATCTGCCGTACCTGTCCGATGGCATGTGGTTCATGACCCAGTTCCGCCGTTGGGGTTTGTTGCGCGACGACCCGGACTACCTGGGCGTGGCCCGTCAGGTCCAGCAACTAGACTTGTATCGAGAGGCCGCCGCCGCTGTAGGTGTGGCCGCGAGTGATCAGCCAATGCGCAGCAGCCAGTTGATCGACGGCAAGGTCTGGGATGCACTGGACCCCGCCGGCTATGCCCGCAGTTTCAAGCTGCACGCCATGAGCGACAGCTCGCCCCTTCTCGCCAGCCGCTGACAGGAGACTGCGAATATGTTGCGTATCCTGCTGATCAACGACACCGCGAAGAAAGTCGGTCGCCTGAAGGCGGCCCTGACCGAAGCCGGGTTCGAGGTGATCGACGAGTCGGGCCTGACCATCGACCTGCCCGCGCGCGTCGAAACGGTGCGTCCGGACGTGATTTTGATCGATACCGAGTCACCGAGCCGCGATGTGATGGAACAAGTGGTGCTGGTGAGCCGCGACCAACCGCGGCCAATCGTGATGTTTACCGATGAACATGACCCCGATGTGATGCGTCAGGCGATCAAGTCCGGCGTCAGTGCCTACATCGTCGAAGGCATCCACGCACAGCGCTTGCAGCCGATTCTCGACGTGGCCATGGCGCGTTTTGAAAGCGACCAGGCCCTGCGCGCCCAACTCAATGCCCGCGACCAGCAACTGGCCGAGCGCAAACGCATCGAGCTGGCCAAAGGGCTGCTGATGAAAATGAAGGACTGCAACGAGGAAGAGGCCTACACCCTGATGCGCCGCCAGGCCATGAGCCGTCAGCAGAAGCTGATTCAGGTGGCGGAACAGATCATCGCCATGAGCGAGTTGCTCGGCTGAAGAGCAAAAAGATCGCAGCCTTCGGCAGCTCCTACTTGGTATCGCGTACACCTGTAGCTGGCGAAGGCTGCGATCTTTTCGTCTCGGCACAAACTCTAGATGTGGCACAGATCTCGCTAGGTAATCACTACAGGTAACCAACGGCGGTTGCCCCACCTACGACAAAGACGTCGCTCACCTCATTTGCCCTTTGGCGAATCCGGTGGCGGCGTTTTTTTGTTTTGGCCCCATAGACCGGGGCCGGTGGTGCGGCCGATGCGGCGCCCCACCTGCAAGCTCATGACTCCTTCTCGAGACTCCTAACAGCTGAGGTGCGCGATGAATTCAAGCTTCTGGAAATCTGGCCATACCCCGACATTGTTCGCGGCCTTCCTCTATTTCGACCTGAGTTTCATGGTCTGGTACCTGCTCGGCCCACTGGCGGTGCAGATCGCCGCCGACCTGCACCTGACCACCCAGCAGCGCGGGCTGGTGGTGGCCACGCCGATTCTGGCCGGGGCGGTATTGCGCTTTGTAATGGGCTTGCTGGCTGATCGCCTGTCGCCGAAAACCGCCGGGCTGATTGGCCAGGTGATCGTCATCTGCGCCCTGTTCGGCGCCTGGAAACTCGGCATCCACAGCTATGAACAAGCGTTGGTGCTGGGCCTGTTCCTCGGCATGGCCGGCGCATCCTTCGCCGTCGCCCTGCCGCTGGCGTCGCAATGGTATCCACCACAACACCAAGGCAAAGCCATGGGTATCGCCGGTGCCGGTAACTCGGGCACCGTGCTCGCGGCACTGATCGCCCCGGTGCTGGCGGCTGCGTTTGGCTGGAGCAACGTGTTCGGCTTCGCCCTGATCCCGCTGATTCTGACCATCATCGTCTTCGCCTGGTTGGCCAAAAACGCGCCTGAGCGGCCGAAAGCCAAGTCCGTGTCCGACTACTTCAAGGCCTTGGGCGACCGCGACAGCTGGTGGTTCATGTTTTTCTACAGCGTGACCTTCGGCGGCTTCATCGGCCTGGCCAGCGCCCTGCCCGGCTATTTCAACGACCAATATGGCCTGAGCCCGGTGACCGCCGGTTACTACACCGCCGCCTGTGTGTTCGGTGGCAGTTTGATGCGTCCGTTGGGCGGCGCTCTGGCCGATCGTTTCGGTGGCATTCGCACCCTCTTGGGGATGTACACGGTGGCGGCGGTCTGCATCGCAGCGGTGGGTTTCAATCTGCCGAGTTCCTACGCGGCACTGGCACTTTTCGTCTGCACCATGCTCGGTTTGGGTGCCGGTAACGGCGCTGTTTTCCAATTGGTGCCGCAGCGTTTTCGTCGGGAGATCGGTGTGATGACCGGTTTGATCGGCATGGCCGGCGGTATCGGTGGATTTGCACTGGCTGCGGGCATGGGCGCAATCAAGCAAAGCACTGGCAGCTATCAACTGGCCTTGTGGTTGTTCGCCAGTCTTGGCGTTCTGGCCTGGTTCGGTCTGCACGGCGTGAAGCGTCGCTGGAGAACCACCTGGGGTTCGGCAGCCGTGACCGCTGCTCGGGTCTGACGCCTCAATGAGCCTGCAACTGAGTTTTGCCGAAGCGAGCGCCATTGGCCCTCGCGAGGAGAATCAGGACGCCCTGCGTCTGGTGACTCCGGCCCCGGCGCTGGCGGCGAGCAAGGGTTACCTGTTCGCCATCGCCGATGGCGTCAGCCAGTGCGCCGATGGTGGCCTCGCCGCCCGCTCGACGCTGCAGGCTCTGGCGCTGGATTACTACGCCACGCCGGAAACCTGGGGCGTCGCGCAGGCACTGGATCGCCTGCTACTGGCACAAAATCGCTGGTTGCAGGCCAATGGCGGTGGGCAACCGTTGCTCACCACTGTCAGTGCTTTGGTCATGCGCGGTAGGCGATTTACCTTGGCCCATGTCGGCGATTGCCGTGTTTATCGCTGGCACGCTGACACCTTGCAACGGGTCAGCGAAGATCACGTCTGGGACCAGCCGGGCATGCAGCATGTGCTCAAACGGGCACTTGGGCTCGATCAGCATTTGGTGCTGGATTTTCTCGATGGCGAACTGCGGTTGAACGAAAGTTTCGTACTGCTCAGCGACGGCATTTGGGCCGTGCTGGGCGACACCGCGATTGCGGCAATTCTGCGCGATCAACCGGATTTGAACAGCGCTGCGCAGACCTTGGTCAACGCGGCGCATCTGGCCGGCAGCCAGGACAACGCCAGCGCCTTGTTGGTGCGGGTCGATGCCCTCGGTGAAACGAGCATCGCCGATGCATTGATTCATTTGCAGCAATGGCCGCTGCCGCCAGCCTTGAAACCAGGCCAGACTTTCGAAGGTTGGCAGGTCGAAGGGATACTCGGCCGGAGCCAGCAGTCGCTGCTCTATCGGGTGCGCGATGGGCAACAACAACCCTGGCTACTGAAAACCTTGCCAGGCGCGCTGCGCGACGATCACTTGGCCGGGCAGGCGTTGCTGTCGGAAGAATGGTTTCTCAAGCGCGTGGCCGGGCGGCATTTCCCTGAAGTCCATGCCACCAGTCAGCGTCAGCATTTGTACTACGTGATGCGGGAATATTCCGGATCTACCTTGGCGGAGCTGCACGCCGATGTCGGACCGCTGCCTCTGCCCCAATGGCAGGATCTGGCCGAACGCCTGCTGCGCGCCGTTGGCATACTGCATCGACGGCAGATTCTCCATCGAGACATCAAACCGGAGAACCTGCTGCTGGGGGACGACGGCGAATTACGCCTGCTGGACTTCGGACTCGCCTACTGCCCTGGCCTGTCTGAAGATCAGCCTTCTGCCCTGCCTGGAACGCCCACCTATATCGCGCCGGAAGCCTTTCGCGGGGAAGCACCGACACCGCAACAGGATTTGTATGCCGTCGGCGTGACCCTGTATTTCCTGCTCACCGGGCATTATCCCTACGGCGAAATCGAAGCCTTCCAGCGCCCACGGTTCGGGGTTTCTGTCAGCGCCAGTCGCTATCGACCCGACCTGCCGGAATGGATTGCGCAAAGTCTGGAGCGCGCCGTGGCGGCGGATCCGGGTCAACGTTTTGAAACGGCGGAAGAATGGTTGCTGCTACTGGAACAGGGCGAGCGGCGCAGTTTGAGCGTGCGACCCAGACCGTTGCTGGAGCGCGAACCGTTGAAGGTCTGGCGAACCTTGGCGCTGGTGTCGTTGCTGGTGAATCTGGTGCTGCTGTTTTTACTGTTTCATGGCTGAGTTTTTCACTGCACCCAAAAGATCAAAAGATCGCAGCCTGCGGCAGCTCCTACGGGTGCCCACGATCTCCTGTGGAGCTGCCGTAGGCTGCGATCTTTTGACTTTTCTGCTTCAAAACCGGGCATCGCGCATTGAACCGGTGCACGGAAATACCTCCTCCCATGACAAGAGCCCATAAATTCGGCATTTGTGCGACTTGGCACAACCACTGCATTACCTTTCTTACCATACATAAAGCCCAGCCTTCAACGACGAAGGATGCGCTGCCCGAGAGAACGGGACCAGGACAAAGGCGTCCTCGCTAGGCAACTAGCGGGACGCCTTTTTTTGTTTGCGCAAATTTTGTCGAGCAAGACCTGTAAGCCCTGATGAGGCGGGTCCGAGCTCCCCGGAGAACCTGATGAAAAAACTAAAACTGGTGATGATCGGCAACGGCATGGCCGGGGTTCGCACCCTGGAAGAACTGCTCAAGCTGAGCAATGAGCTGTACGACATCACGGTCTTCGGCGCCGAACCCCATACCAACTACAACCGCATCCTGCTGTCACCGGTGCTGGCCGGTGAACAGACCTTCGAAGAGATCGTGCTCAACGATCTGGACTGGTACCTGGACAACAACATCAAGCTGCTGCTCAACCGCAAAGTGGTGGAGATTGACCGGGTCAAACGCCGCGTGATCGCCGAAGACGGCAGCGAGGCCGAATACGATCGCCTGCTGATCGCCACCGGCTCGACTCCGTTCATCCTGCCGATCCCCGGCAACACCTTGCACGGCGTGATCGGCTACCGCGACATCGCCGACACCCAGGCAATGATCGACACCGCGAAAACCCACAAGCACGCCGTGGTGATCGGTGGCGGCCTGCTCGGCCTGGAAGCCGCCAACGGCCTGATGCTGCGCGGCATGCACGTCACCGTGGTGCACATCGGGGAATGGCTGCTGGAACGGCAACTGGATAAAACCAGCGGCCAGTTGCTGCAAACTGCCCTGGAAGCCCGCGGCTTGCACTTTCGTCTTTGCGAGCAAACCCAGGCCCTGCACGATGCAGGCAATGGCCGGGTCGGCTCGGTTGAGTTCAAGAACGGCGACATCATCCCCGCCGACCTGGTGGTGATGGCCGCCGGTATTCGACCTAACACCGAGCTCGCGGAAAAATCCGGCATTCCCTGTAACCGCGGGATCCTGGTCAACGACACCCTGCAAACCTACGACCCACGCATCTACGCCATCGGCGAATGCGCCAGCCACCGCGGCATCGCTTACGGCCTGGTGGCGCCGCTGTTCGAACAGGCCAAGGTCTGCGCCAACCACCTCGCCCAACTGGGCTTCGCCACCTATAAGGGCTCGGTGACGTCGACCAAATTGAAAGTCACCGGCATCGACCTGTTCTCCGCCGGCGACTTCATGGGTGGCGAAGGCACCGAAACCATCACCCTCTCCGACCCCATCGGCGGGGTCTACAAAAAACTGGTGATCAAGGATGACGTGTTGGTCGGGGCCTGTCTGTACGGCGATACGGCAGACGGCGGCTGGTATTTCCGGCAGATCCGTGAGAACCACGACATCGCGCAGATCCGCGATCACCTGATGTTCGGCGGCTCTTCATCCATGGAGCTGGCCCTGGGCGATGTAGGACATCAGGGCCAGGACAAAGCCATGAGCATGGCCGACACCGCCGAAGTCTGCGGTTGCAACGGCGTGTGCAAAGGCACCATCGTCAAGGCGATTCAGGAACACGGGTTGTTCAGCGTCGACGACGTCAAGAAACACACCAAGGCTGCCAGCTCCTGCGGCTCCTGCGCCGGGTTGGTGGAACAGATCCTGATCAACACCGTGGGCGGCGCAGCAGACGTTAAACCGAAAAGCGAAAAAGCCATTTGCGGTTGCAGCGACTTGAATCACGGGCAAATTCGTCAGGCCATCCGCGAGCAGCATTTGCTGACCATTGCCGGCACCATGAGCTATCTGAACTGGCGCACGCCGAACGGCTGCGCCACGTGCCGCCCGGCGCTCAACTACTACCTGATTTCCACCTGGCCGGGCGAAGCCAAGGACGATCCGCAATCGCGCCTGATCAACGAACGTGCCCACGCCAACATTCAGAAAGACGGCACTTACTCTGTAGTCCCACGGATGTGGGGCGGTGTGACCAATCCTTCGGAGCTGCGACGCATTGCCGACGTGGCCGACAAATACAACGTGCCGATGGTCAAGGTGACCGGAGGCCAGCGTATCGATTTGCTGGGGATCAAGAAGCAGGACCTGCCGGGCGTCTGGAAGGATCTCGACATGCCGTCCGGACACGCCTACGGCAAATCCATCCGCACCGTGAAGACTTGCGTTGGCAGTGAGTTCTGCCGCTTCGGTACCCAGAACTCCACCCAACTGGGCATTGAGCTTGAGCATGACCTGTTCAACATGTGGTCGCCGCACAAAGTGAAACTGGCCGTCTCCGGTTGCCCTCGCAACTGTTCGGAAGCGGGCATCAAGGACGTCGGAATTATCGGCGTGGATTCGGGCTGGGAGATGTACATCGGTGGCAACGGCGGGATCAAAACCGAAGTCGCGGAATTCTTCGTCAAGCTCAAGACCGCCGAAGAAGTGCGTGAATACAACGGCGCGTTCCTGCAGCTCTATCGCGAAGAAGCTTTCTACCTCGAACGCACGGTGCACTACCTGCAACGGGTCGGCATGGAACACATCAAGAAAGCCGTGCTGGAAGACCCGGAGCGGCGCAAGGCGCTCAACGATCGCTTGCAATTCTCCTTGTCGTTCGAACAGGACCCGTGGAAGGAACGCCTGGAACAACCGCTGCTGAAGAAAGAATTCGACGTCATCACAGTGAAGAACCTGGAGGTGCCGGCATGAACTGGCTGGATATCTGCGCACTGGAAGAAATCAATGCCCTGGGCTCGCGGATCATCGCCGGCCCGAAAGGTGACATCGCGATTTTTCGTACCAGCGACGATGAGGTTTTCGCACTCGACGACCGTTGCCCGCACAAGGGCGGGCCGCTGTCCCAAGGTTTGATCTACGGCAAACGGGTCGCCTGCCCGCTGCATAACTGGCAGATCGACCTTCAGACCGGTGAAGCCCAGGCTCCGGACATCGGTTGCGCTCACCACCATTCAGCACGGGTCGAGAATGGCCGGGTGTTGCTGGCCCTGCGGGAAGCAAGCTGATGAACCAGATCACCGCTTCCACCTGCTGCTATTGCGGGGTCGGCTGTGGCGTGCTGATCGAGCATGACGGCGAGCGCATTCTCGGCGTCAGCGGCGATCCGGCCCACCCGGCCAACTTCGGCAAACTGTGCAGTAAAGGTTCCACCTTGCACCTCACCGGCGACCTCGCAGCCAGGGCGTTGTATCCCGAACTGCGCCTGGGCAAAGACTTGGCCCGCAGCCGCACCGACTGGGACACCGCCCTCGATCATGCCGCCAGCGTTTTTGCCGAGACCATCGCCGAACACGGCCCGGACAGCGTGGCGTTCTATATCTCCGGGCAATTACTGACCGAGGATTACTACGCCTTCAACAAACTGGCGAGAGCGCTGGTGGGCACCAACAACATCGACAGCAATTCGCGCCTGTGCATGTCTTCGGCAGTAGTCGGTTACAAGCGCAGCCTGGGCGCCGACGCACCGCCGTGCAGCTACGAAGACCTGGAATTGAGCGACTGCGTGATGATCGTCGGCAGCAACATGGCCTACGCCCACCCGATACTTTTCCGCCGCCTGGAGGAAGCGAAATCCCGCCGGCCGCAGATGAAAGTCATCGTCATCGACCCGCGTCGTACCGACACCTGCGATTTGGCTGACCTGCACCTGGCGATTCTGCCAGGCACCGATGTCGCGTTGTTCCATGGGATTTTGCACCTGCTGCTGTGGGAAGACTGGGTTGACCGCGACTTCATCAAGGCCCACACCGAAGGCTTGGCCGAACTGAAAAACCTGGTGCGTGATTACACGCCGCAGATGGTTTCGCAGCTCTGCGGGATCAGTGTCGAGCAACTGCAGCAATGCGCTGAATGGGTGGGCACTTCACCCAGCTTCCTGTCGCTGTGGTGCATGGGCTTGAACCAGTCCACCGCCGGCAGCGCGAAAAACAGCGCACTGATCAACCTGCACCTGGCCACCGGGCAAATCGGCCGCCCCGGTGCAGGACCTTTCTCCCTGACCGGTCAGCCAAATGCCATGGGTGGCCGCGAAACCGGCAGCTTGTCGAACCTGCTGCCAGGCCATCGCGAAGTCGCCAATGCCGAACATCGCGCGGAAGTGGCGGCGTATTGGGGCGTGGATCAACTGCCTGCAAACACCGGGCTCACCGCAATCGAATTGTTTGAGCAGGTGCGCAGCGGCAAGATCAAGGCGCTGTGGATCGCCTGCACCAACCCGGCGCAATCAATGCCGGATCAAACCGCAGTGCGCGCGGCACTGGAAGCCTGCCCGTTCGTGGTGTTGCAGGAAGCGTTCCGGACCACAGAAACCGCGGCCTTCGCTGACCTGCTGCTGCCTGCAGCCAGTTGGGGCGAAAAGGACGGCACGGTGACCAACTCTGAACGTCGCATTTCCCACGTTCGCCGGGCGATCATCGCACCCGGTGAAGCCCGCTCTGACTGGGCGATCACGGTGGATTTCGCACAGCGCCTGGAAAAACATCTGCGCCCCGGGCAAACCAGCCTGTTTGCCTTTGAAAACCCGGCGCAGGTCTTCGACGAGTACAAGCAATTGACCCGCGCGCGTGATCTGGACTTGTCCGGCATCAGTCATGAACTGATCGATCGCCTCGGCCCGCAGCAATGGCCCTTCCCCACTGGCGCCAGTGAAGGCACGGCCCGGCTGTACCTGGACGGTATTTTCCCGACGGCCAGTGGACGCGCGCAATTCGTGGCCGACCCGTATCGCGCCGCCAAGGAACAACGCGACGCGCGCTTCCCGCTGACCCTGATCACCGGCCGCCTGCGGGATCAATGGCACGGCATGAGCCGCACCGGCACCACCGCGCAATTGTTCGGCCACGTCAGCGAAGCCGTGTTGAGTTTGCACCCGGATGAACTGCGTCGGCATCGGCTGCAATCGGGCGACCTGGTCAGCCTGAAAAGTCGCCGTGGCGCAGTGATTGTCGCCGTTGGCAGTGACGACAGCGTGCGACCTGGTCAGGCCTTTCTGCCCATGCATTGGGGTGACCGCTTCCTCAAGGGCGGCGTAAATGCGCTCACCCAACCGGCTTTCGACCCTTTGTCGAAACAACCCGAACTCAAGCACAGCGGCGTACGCCTGGAACCGGTGCAACTGCCGTGGAACCTGTTCGCCCTGATCGAGGGCAATGTTCAACAGAATTTTGAGACGCTACGACCGCTCTGTGAGGCGTTTTCCTACGTCAGCCTCAGCCTGGCCGGCCGCGAACGCCCCGCGCTGCTGATACGCGCTGCCAGCGCCGTCGCGCCCGACCCGCAATTGCTGCGTGATATCGATCAATGCCTGGGACTCAACGATGGCCCGGTTTTGGCCTACGACGACCCACGGCGCTCCATCGGTAAACGGGTGCGGATCGAGAACGGCCGGATCACTGCAATTCGCCTGGCCGGTGAAACCCTTGCCCAACACTGGCTGCAAAACCTGTGGCTGGAAGGTCGCGCTGACGAACAACTGCGGCGCTGGCTGCTGGCACCTCTGAGCGCCCCACCGGGCAACGCCAATACGCCGACCGCCGGTAACAAAACCCTGTGCAACTGCAAAAACGTCAGCCAAAGCGCGGTCTGCGCCGGCATTAGCCGCGGCCTGGACCTGCAGGGTTTGAAACAAGAATTGGGCTGCGGCACGCAATGCGGCTCCTGCGTCCCGGAAATCAAGCGCTTGCTGGCCGCCACTGCGCAGCCGGTCGCCGTCACCTCGTGAGGAAAAACACTATGAGCGCAAAAGTCTGGCTGGTGGGTGCGGGTCCTGGCGATCCGGAATTGTTGACCCTCAAGGCCGTGCGGGCGCTGAGCGAAGCGGATGTGGTGCTGATCGATGACCTGGTCAACGACGCGGTGCTGGAACATTGCCCGCAGGCGCGGATCATTCCCGTGGGCAAGCGCGGCGGCTGTCGCTCCACACCTCAGGCGTTCATTCATCGCCTGATGCTGCGTTATTCCCGCCACGGTAAATGCGTGGTGCGGCTCAAGGGTGGCGACCCGTGCATTTTTGGCCGGGGCGGCGAAGAGGCGCAGTGGCTGCGTGAACATGGGGTCGAAGTGGAACTGGTCAACGGCATCACTGCCGGGCTTGCTGGCGCAACGCAATGCGATATTCCGTTGACCCTGCGGGGTATTGCTCGTGGCGTGACGCTGGTCACCGCCCACACTCAGGATGGCAGCAGTCTGAACTGGCAAGCCCTGGCCCAAGGTGGCACGACGCTGGTGGTGTATATGGGGGTCGCAAAACTGAGCGAGATTCGTGAGCAGTTGCTCGCCGGAGGAATGGCGGCGGATACACCGGTGGCAATGATTGAAAACGCTTCCCTGCCACACCAGCGGGAATGTCGGAGCGACCTGACGGCAATGGAAGAAGACGCCTGCAGCTTCGAGCTCAAAAGCCCGGCGATCCTGGTGATCGGTGCCGTCGCGGGGTGTGATGAGATCAAAAGATCGTCCGAACGC
>NZ_SOPU01000024.1:177191-177411 GCF_004402115.1 Pseudomonas sp. F01002
GGCCCGAGCCTTCGGCAGCTCCTACATTGACCGTGTGCAAATCCAATCCCGTAGGAGCTGCCGAAGGCTCGGGCCGCGTTCGGACGATCTTTTCGCCGCAACGCAAATCTCCCGCTAAAACCCAAATCGCAGACAAAGAAAAGCCCGGCCTAAGCCGGGCTTTTCAGAGCTACGAGCTAATTACTTAGCTTTAGCTTCAACCTGCGCTTCTACGCGACGG
>NZ_SOPU01000024.1:177441-186636 GCF_004402115.1 Pseudomonas sp. F01002
TTTACAGCGCGACCAGCTTCAGTTTTGTTGTCAGCAACTGGGCGGGATTCGCCGTAGCCAACAGACTGAACGCGGGACGATTCAACACCGTACTGGTTGGTCAGAACTTGCTTAACGGCGCTTGCACGACGCTCGGACAGTTTCTGGTTGTAAGCGTCAGGACCGACGGAGTCAGTGTGACCTTCAACAGTAGTGCTGGTGGATGGGTACTGCTTCATGAAGTCAGCGAGGTTTTTGATGTCGCCGTAGCTGTTAGGCTTGACTACCGACTTGTCGAAGTCGAATTTCACGTCCAGCTCAACACGAACAACTTCAGCAACTGCTGGGCAGCCATCAGCGTCAACAGTTACGTTGGCTGGAGTGTCCGGGCACTTGTCAACGTTGTCGCAAACGCCATCGTTGTCGCTGTCGGAGCAGACTTCAGCGGGTGCTTGAACTGGAGCAGCAGCAGGCTTGGAGCCGCCACCGAAGTTCACACCGATACCGACGCTTGGAGCCCACTCGGTGTCGCCCTGGTCGATATTGTATTGAGCTTCAACGCCAGCACGGGCGTAGAAGTTCTCGGTGAAGTACAGCTTGGCACCGCCGCCAACGTTGGCGAAAGTGGAACGGTTACGACCGCCACCGCCGTTCTGGCCAATGCTCTGGTCCGAGAAACCGGCAGAAACGTATGGACGGAGCATGTCGCCTGGGTTGTTGAAGTGGTACAGAGCGTCCAGAGCGGTATCAGCGCCCTTAACGTTACGACCGTCATCGGAACGTACGTTGTGCACTTCGTCGTAAGCCAGACGCAGTTCAACGTCGTCGGTCAGGAAGTAACCAACCGAACCGCCGAACAGGTTGCCGTTGTTCTTGAAGTTACGATCGCTGTCGTACTGCTCTTTCTTCGCGAAGCCTTCGATTTCAACTGCGCCTTGGCCTTGTGCCAGAGCGCCGAACGAAGTGGCGGCAATCAAAGAACCAATGGCCAAGCCCAAGGTGTTTTTCAGTTTCATCCGTTAAATCCCCATCTGGTGATTGTGAAGCAGTCCCGCAAACCGGGGGACAACTCGGCGGCAAGTCTATCAGAACTTGCCTACACGTAAGAGATATTTGCGCCGAACTAAGTTTCAGCAATGCCTGCAAATTTCTCACGCAATTTATCTAGAGCACGTTTGTAACGCATTTTTGTCGCACTCAAACCCATGTGCATGATATCCGCGATCTCTTGAAATTCCAGCTCTGCGACAAATCGTAGCACCAGAATTTCACGGTCAATCGGGTTCACATACACTAACCAGCGATCGAGTCCACCCTTATCTTCAGGTTTCGGCGCCTTTTCTTCAGACGCTTCCTCGAGGGGGTCCAGACTCAAAGCATCCATCAAGCGACGCTTTCGCCGTTCTTTCCGATACTGCGTGATGCACTCGTTGTACGTGATGCTATATAGCCATGTCTTGAACTTCGATTTGCCCTCGAAGTTCTTCAGGCCATACAGCACCTTCAACATCACTTCCTGACAGACATCGTCTGCGTCTCGATCGTTCCCAAGATACCGTGCACAGACGTTAAATAATGTTCGCTGGTAACGCCGCATCAGTTCTTCATAGGCGCGAGTTACGTGAAACAGCTCGGTATGCGAGCGCGCGACCAACTCCTCATCAGAGAGCTCGCGGGGGTCGTAGCGCGTGGACAGCGATTGAGCTTTATTCAAAACAAGTCGGGCCGACAGTCAGGTCAATGTCCGCCGCAGCCCTTACAGGGCATTTTGCGGCGGCATACATTAGCAGGGTTTGCCGGGTTAGCGGCTACTCACATGCTGCTCCAGGAGAATCCGATTGGAGAGAGAGACTAGCTCACCCTCATCGGTCAGCAATGTGGTTTTAACCGTGCCGATCTCTTCGATCTGGCCTTCGACCTCGCCAACACGCACTTGTTGCCCAACCTGATACAACTCACGCACATAGATTCCCGCAAGAATCTGACCGGCAATTTCCCGGCTTCCCAACCCCATGGCCAGCGCAACCGCCAGACCAACGGTAATCAATACGATCACAATCACATGGTTGAGCAGGTCAGTCTTGACCTCCAACTGGCTGATTGCGACCGAAATACTGATGATAATCACCAGGCCCTGGGCAATTCGCCCCAGGCCCGCAGCGTAATCCAGCCCTACGCCCTCTGCCGCACCCCGCACCAGCCCATTGGCCAGTTGCGCGAGCAATACACCCACCAGCAGCACCAGCGCGGCGCCGAATACTTTCGGCAAATACAGCGCAAGCATGTCCAGCGTAGCCGAAACTCGCTCAAGTCCAAGGGATTCTGCGGCAGAAACCAGAAAAATCAGCAGAACGAACCAATAGACAATCTTGCCGATTAAGGTCGAGATCGGTACTTGAAGGCCGGCCCGGGACAGCAATTTGGTCAGTCCGGTGCCGCCCATCAGGCGATCGAGCCCCAGCTTGGCGAGCAACTTGGACAACAAAGTATCCAAAAGTTTCGCAACGACGAAACCCAACAGCAACACAACCAGTGCGCCGAACAGGTTCGGGATGAAATTTGCAACCTTGGTCCATAACGCAGTCATTGCAGTGACGAGGCTCTGAGTCCAGAGATCAAGTTCCATATTCAATCAGCCTTATCAGCAGTGCGAACGGTAGGTTTACGGTGACGGGAAACCGGAGCGACATGGGCCGATCCGTTATTCAGGGCGATCATCAGCGCGGGCAGCCAGCGGCCCAGCAGGCTGAACAGATCACCGGCGCCGACCTGGCGGTTGGCGGTTTTCAGTACACGCCCAAGGCACGCATCGTCGTCCCGGGTGGACGGTGATGCATTGAGCATGTCACGCAAAGACTGTTCAAACGGATCGTGCATACGCACCTCTCGTGATGTCAGTGAAAGACGCGGTCAAATTTGCTCGGGTCACATGCTTCACCCTCAGACCCAGCGCAAACGTCGGAATAACCACCACTGCCCCAACGCCACCGAGATCATCATCACGCACGCAATCAGGAAGCCATAGGGGCTTGCAGAAAACGGAATCCCGCCGACATTGATACCTAAAAGACCCGTCAGAAAACTCATCGGCAAAAAGATCCCGGTGATGATCCCGAAACGGTACATCGTGCGGTTCATTCGCACGCTCAAACGTCTATCTTCGGCCTCAAGGACCAACCCCACCCGCTCCCGGGTCAATTCCAGCTCCTCGAGATACCGGGTCAGGCTGTTGTTCAATTCGTTCCAGTAATCACCGTCGCCTTCGACGAACCAAGGCAGTTTTATCCGTGTCAGCTGACCGAATATTTCCCGCTGCGGCGCAAGAAAACGTTTCAGCGCAGCGGCCCTGCGACGGATCTGCAAAACGGCTCCGTGCTCGGGTGTATACCGTTCGTCGGCATCCAGCTTTTCTTCTTCCTCATCGACCACTTCCGAGAGGCAACTGACCAGATCCTGCACCTTATTGGTGAGGTATTGCGCCATATAAAGGATGAGTTCTGACGCAGTTTTCGGTCCTTTGCCTTCGGCGAGCTGCACCAGCAAATCATCGGTGGCGCGCAACGGACGCAAACGCAGAGAAATAACACGCTGGGCCGACGCAAAAATCCGCACCGAGACCATGTCTTCCGGCTCGGCGCCCGGGTTCAGGTTGACCCCACGCAAAAATAGCAGCAGTTCGCTGTCCGAAAGCTGTAAAAGACGCGGCCGGGTGTTTTCTTCAAGTAACAGATCACAGCTGAATTCGCTCAGACCGCTGGATGTTCGCAACCAGGTCTGGGTTTGCGGGTGACTGCGATCCCAGTGCAGCCACAGGCTTTCATGGGCCTGCAACTGCAAGTCATCGAGTTCAGTCCGGGCTATCGAACGCGCACCGCCTTTACCGTCCAGCACCAGGGCATGCACCAGCCCCCACTGCGCGTTTTCTTCCTCGAACATCCGCATCCCTTTGTTGGTTTCTGTTTATTCAGGCATTTTCAGCGGGCTTGGCGAGATGATCACGCCGTTGTTGTCCGCATAGATGTAATGGCCAGGATGGAACGTCACGCCGGCAAAGGTCACCGCTACGTTGAGATCGCCGATGCCGCGCTTGTCGGTTTTCATCGGGTGGCTGGCCAGGGCCTGAACCCCCAAATCGGTTTGCGCGATGACGTCGACGTCGCGGATGCAACCGTAGATCACCAGCCCTTCCCAACCATTTTTCGCGGCTTTCTCGGCGATCATGTCGCCCAGCAGCGCACGACGCAGGGAACCGCCACCGTCGACCACCAACACCTTGCCATTGCCCTTGAGCTCGGCTTGTTCCTTGACCAGCGAGTTATCTTCGAAGCACTTGATGGTCACGATTTCCCCGCCGAAAGAATCACGGCCACCGAAATTGCTGAACATCGGTTCCAGCACCTGCACCAGCTCCGGGTAGGCGTCGCACAGGTCAGGCGTGAGGTAATGATTCATCGAGAAACTCCTGTAAAGAGGAAGACAATCGAGGGTGTCGAAACGTGACCAGAACAGCTCAATGCGTCATATCTTAGCCGCAAGCCGAACAGAGCGAAATGCCCTTGTTAGAGCATCAGGCTCAGACCGCCGCAGTCAGATCCGGTTTTTCACCCAGCAATGGCGTTTGCTGATCTGCCAACCAGCGCGCCACCAACGGCCAGACTTCAACCTGCGCGGCTTTGCTGACCAGCATTTCAACGTGACCGAAATTATCGGCGAAACCCTGCTCGCGACCCAGGCTGATGAATTGCTTATGCTCGGAACCCACCTGATCGAACAGCTTGCGACAAGCCCAGGTCGGGTCCTGATGGTCACCTGCGGCACTCACGGCCAATACCGGTAACTGAACGTCGGCCAATCCGGCCCACCAATCCTTGTCGGCATCGCCGAAGCGCCCGAACAGGCCATACCAGCGCATGCTTTCCAGGGCCAGGCCAATGGGCTCGTCCTCCGGGCCGCGCTTGAGCCGTGAACCGGACAGCTGGGCAAAACGTTTGAGAATGAAGCGCCCGCTCCACTCCACCGGTGGAATCTTCAGCGGCCAGTAGGTGCGGCTGACTTGCGTACCGAAAAACGCCGCAGAGGCCACCACCGGCTCGCCGATGTACTCACCACCCAGCGCCGCCGCCAGGGTAATCCCGCCCAGCGAGTGACCGATCCAGTGCGGGATCTGGCCGCTCTGCTCGCGAACGAACGCGCCAATGGCCGGCAAATCGTAACGGGCGTAGTCGGCGACGCGGTTCTTGCGGTAGTTCTGGTTACGCTGGGACAGGCCGTGTCCACGCATTTCGGGAATCCATACATCGAATCCCAGACGCGTCAGATAGGCGCCCAGTCCAAGCCCCTTCGGGGAAAACCAGAACCGGCGATTGGAAAAGCTGCCGTGAAGCAAAATAACCGGAACGCCACGCGCGTCTGAGCCATCCGCCATGCCCAGGCGCGTCACAGCCAGTTCGACGGTGCCGTCAGGGCTGTTGCCGGGTTTCAGACGATAGACGTCTTCGCTCAGATCGCCGCGCCGCTCGGCGCTGATCAGGGCGACAGGAAATAGGTTGCTGCTGCTTTGCATAATGCTCTTGCACAAAAAAGGGCGGCTTCCAGAGGAGCCCGCCCATGAGTCCTATCTCGACAATGACTGTTCAATTTTGACGGCGTCTTTTGCTGGCATGCTGCGTTGCCGCTCCTCGCCATAGCAAGCTATGACTCGTCGCGGCGCCTTGCCTGCCAGCAAAATCCACACGTCAAAATTGAACGCATTGCCGAGATAGGACACAGATTCTTAAAGCCTCGGCCACATGACCGAGGCTTCATTCACATCAAGCCGAAGCTTGACCTTCAGCCAGGAAGAACCAGGTTTCCAGCACGGAATCGGGGTTCAACGAAACGCTTTCGATGCCCTGCTCCATCAGCCATTTGGCCAGATCAGGGTGGTCCGAAGGGCCCTGACCGCAAATGCCGATGTACTTGCCAGCCTTGTTGCAGGCCTGAATCGCGTTGGCCAGCAGCTTCTTGACCGCCGGATTACGCTCGTCAAACAGGTGCGCGATGATCCCGGAGTCACGGTCCAGGCCCAGCGTCAGCTGGGTCAGGTCGTTGGAACCGATAGAGAAGCCGTCGAAGAATTCGAGGAACTCTTCGGCAAGGATCGCGTTGGACGGCAGCTCGCACATCATGATGATGCGCAGACCATTCTCGCCGCGGGCCAGGCCATTCTCGGCCAACAGATCGATCACTTGGCTAGCTTCGCCCAATGTACGGACGAATGGCACCATGATTTCAACGTTGGTCAGGCCCATCTCGTTGCGCACACGCTTGAGGGCGCGGCACTCGAGTTCGAAGCAGTCACGGAACGCTTCGCTGATGTAACGCGAAGCACCGCGGAAGCCCAGCATCGGGTTTTCTTCTTCCGGCTCGTAGAGCTTGCCGCCGATCAGGTTCGCGTATTCGTTGGACTTGAAGTCCGACAGACGCACGATGACCTTTTTCGGGGTGAACGCAGCGGCCAGGGTGCTGATGCCTTCAACCAGTTTGTCGACATAGAAGCCAACCGGATCGTCGTAACCGGCGATGCGCTTGTCGACGCTGTCCTTGATGTCCTGCGGCAGACCGTCGTAGTTCAACAGCGCTTTGGGGTGAACACCGATCATGCGGTTGATGATGAACTCCAGACGGGCCAGGCCCACACCGGCGTTCGGCAGTTGCGCGAAATCGAAGGCGCGGTCCGGGTTGCCGACGTTCATCATGATCTTGAACGGCAGATCCGGCATGGCATCGACGGAGTTTTTCTTGATATCGAAGCCCAGTTCGCCTTCGAAGATGTAACCGGTGTCGCCTTCAGCGCAGGAAACGGTCACGCCCTGGCCGTCTTTCAACAGCTGGGTGGCGTTGCCGCAACCGACTACGGCCGGGATGCCCAGTTCGCGAGCGATGATCGCCGCGTGGCAGGTACGGCCGCCACGGTTGGTGACGATGGCGCTGGCGCGCTTCATGACCGGTTCCCAGTCCGGGTCGGTCATGTCGGAGACCAGTACGTCGCCTGGCTGGACTTTGTCCATCTCGGACACGTCCTTGATGATGCGGACCTTGCCGGCGCCGATACGCTGGCCGATGGCGCGACCTTCAACCAGCACGGTGCCGGTTTCTTTCAACAGGTAGCGTTCCATGACGTTGGCCGAGGTACGGCTCTTCACGGTTTCAGGACGGGCCTGAACGATGTAGAGCTTGCCGTCGTCGCCGTCTTTGGCCCATTCGATGTCCATCGGGCACTTGTAGTGCTTCTCGATGATCATTGCTTGCTTGGCCAGTTCGCTGACTTCGGCGTCGCTCAGGCAGAAACGTGCGCGATCAGCCTTGTCCACGTCGATGGTCTTGACCGATTTACCGGCCGTGGCCACTTCGCCGTAGATCATCTTGATGGCTTTGCTGCCCAGGTTGCGACGCAGGATGGCCGGACGACCGGCTGCCAGCGTGCCTTTGTGGACGTAGAACTCATCCGGGTTCACCGCGCCTTGTACGACGGTTTCACCCAGGCCGTAGGCGCCGGTGATGAACACCACGTCACGGAAGCCCGATTCGGTATCGAGGGTGAACATCACGCCGGCGGTGCCGGTTTCGGAGCGGACCATGCGCTGCACGCCGGCCGACAGGGCTACCAGCTTGTGGTCGAAGCCCTGGTGGACGCGGTAGGAAATCGCGCGGTCGTTAAACAGCGAAGCGAACACCTCTTTGGCGGCGCGAATTACGTTTTCGACACCACGGATGTTCAGGAAGGTTTCCTGCTGACCGGCGAAGGAAGCGTCCGGCAGGTCTTCGGCGGTAGCGGAAGAGCGCACGGCCACGGCCATGTCAGGGTTGCCGGCCGACAGCGTGGCGAACGCGATGCGGATCTCGGCGTTGAGCTTCTCGGGGAATTCGGCTTCCATGATCCATTGACGGATCTGGGCGCCGGTCTTGGCCAGGGCATTGACATCGTCGACGTCCAGGGCGTCGAGGGCGGCGTGGATCTGATCGTTCAGGCCGCTCAGCTCGAGAAAATCACGATAAGCCTGAGCTGTCGTGGCGAAGCCACCGGGCACCGATACACCGGCACCTGCAAGGTTACTGATCATCTCGCCCAGGGATGCGTTCTTGCCCCCTACGTGCTCTACATCATGGACGCCGAGCTTATCGAGGGAAACTACGTACTCTACCAAGGTGATCTCTCCACTAACTGTGTTGGAAAAGCTCAGAAGCCGGCTGCTCATTAGAGCGTTTGCCAGCTGTATGGCCTGGACCTGGAAAATAAGTGAGAATGCGGGCCACTGGCGGCCGGCAAATCGCGCCTACTATATCCAAGAATCGTCACTAGCTTAAGGCCCAAGGTGCAAATGAAACGATCTGCTTTCTTTATCTCCGATGGCACCGGCATTACGGCCGAAACGCTCGGTCAAAGCCTGTTGGCGCAGTTCGAAAACATTACCTTCAGCAAAATCACGCGGCCCTATATCGACAACGCGGATAAAGCGCGGGTCATGGTACAACAAATCAACAAAGCCGCTGAAAACGATGGTTTTCGGCCGATCATCTTCGACACCATTGTCAATCAGGACATCCGTGAGATCCTCGCAACGTCCAATGGTTTCATGATCGACATTTTCTCGACCTTCCTGGCGCCTCTTGAACAGGAATTGACCGAGCATTCTTCCTACACCGTCGGCAAGTCCCACTCCATTGGCAGCAACTCCAATTACATGGAGCGGATCGAGGCGGTGAACTTCGCCCTCGACAACGACGACGGTGCGCGCACGCATTATTACGACAAGGCGGACCTGATCCTAGTGGGCGTGTCGCGTTGTGGTAAGACGCCGACGTGCCTGTACATGGCCATGCAATTCGGCATCCGCGCGGCCAACTACCCGCTGACCGAAGACGACATGGAGCGCCTGCAACTGCCTGCCACCCTGCGCGCCCACCAGCACAAGCTGTTCGGCCTGACCATCGACCCGGATCGCCTCACCGCGATCCGCAACGAACGCAAGCCCAACAGCCGCTATTCGAGCTACGCCCAGTGCGAATTCGAAGTGCGCGAGGTGGAGAATCTGTTCCGCCGCGAGAACATTCCGCACATCAATTCCACGCACTTCTCCGTTGAAGAAATTTCCGCGAAGATTTTGGTGGAGAAAGGTGTGGAGCGGCGCTTCAAGTAGGTTTTCGGCGACAGCAACACCGCTATCGCGAGCAAGC
>NZ_SOPU01000024.1:186717-270567 GCF_004402115.1 Pseudomonas sp. F01002
CACCGCCCCATGCCCGACCGCAAACATCTCGGCAGTAGCCACCAGATAATTTTTTTCCTTAAGCTCCTCAGAAATCTGCGAGGCCCGCCACGGCTCGGGCACTTCGATCCAGAAGTGCGGGCTATGGGAATGAGTTTTGTACACCAAGCCCTCCAGCACACCACTTACCAACGCCTTGCGCCGACCGATCTCGGCAATCTGCTGGCCCAGCAACTGCTCGGCAATGCCGTTTTCTATCCACAGACTCGCCACCTCCAGCGACAACGGGCTGGCCATCCAGCACGTCCCGCGCACTGCTGCGCTCAAGCGTCCGATCAACGGTTGCGGCGCATGCAGGTAACCGACTCGCAAACCCGCCGAAACCGCCTTGCTCAGGCTGCCGATCAGCACTGAGCGCTCCGGGGCGAAATGGCTCAAGGGTAACGGCCGCTGTTGAGCCAATACCGCGTGGGCTTCGTCTTCAAAGATCAACAGATTGTGCTGCCGACAGACCTCTGCAATCGCCTCGCGCCGTGCGACGGACATCACTGCAGCCGTAGGATTCTGGATCGTCGGTGTGCAATACAGCGCCGACACTCGATGGTTGCGGCAAACCTCCGCCAGGGCATCGGGCATCAGTCCTTCATCATCCATCCCGACGCCGATCAGTTTTATCCCGAGCTGGCGTGCGACGCTGATCAACCCCGGGTAGGTCATGTGCTCCGTCACCAACATATCGCCCGCCTTGAGCAATCCCATCAAGGCACACAACAGACCGTGCTGGCCGCCGTTCACGCAAACGATATGCTCGGCGCTCGGGACAAACTCTTTATGCTTGAGCCAGTGCGCGCCCGCCGCACGGTAGCGTACCAATCCAGCCTCGGCGCTGTAGCCCCCGAGGTGTTGCAAGGCCTCAGGATCAAGGGACAACGCTTGCAGGCTCTGACTCAAAAAAAGCGCTTCCTGCCCCGGAATCGGTTGATTGCGGCTCATGTCAAAAAACGCCCGCGGTTCATCGCTGACATTGCGAAAGCCACCATCCCGCGGTCGTTCCATTCCGCGCTGACGTACATACGTGCCGTCGCCCACCCGCGCGATCACCAATCCCACACGTTCGAGTTCACCGTAAGCGCGACTGATGGTGCCGATGGTCACGCCGAGGCTATCCGCCAACAACCGATGAGGCGGCAATTTGCAGCCTGGCTCGATCAGCCCTTCAGCGATGCCTTTTTCAATCGCGTCGGCGAGGCGTTTGTATTTCACCCCCAGACCGTTCGCCAGGCCGTCGCGCAGGATTGACACCATGGCAATACTAGTTTTGACAGTCATTCCAGCCCCGAATAGCGTGCTTTAAACAGGTTCAATCAGGGATAGACCTTTTGCAGATGAAGGTCAACTCCGAACATAAAAGGAGCTCGCTCATGTCCATTGCCGTCAATGCACCTTCATGTACCGCAAAACCCTGGCTCGCCGCCTTGGTCACCAGCGTGCTGTTCCTGATCGTGTGCCTGAGCTGGGGCACCACGTGGCTGGGGATCAAGATTGCCGTTGAAAGCGTGCCGCCACTGACCGCCGCCGGCCTGCGGTTCCTCATCGCCTTCCCGCTATTTCTCGGCTTCGCCCTGATCCGTCGTGAACCGCTGCTGTTTCCCAGAGAAAGTCGCTGGTTCTTTGTCTTCGTCACGTTGACGTATTTCAGCCTGCCGTATTACTTGCTCAACTACGGCGAGATGCACGCTTCGTCCGGCCTGACCGCGCTGCTGTTCAGCTGCATGCCGGTGTTCATCCTGCTGTTTTCCGCGCTGTTTTTGCGGGAGAGAGTCTACCCCTCGCAAATGCTAGGCATCGCCATCGGTTTCGGCAGCCTGTTCATGATCATCCGCAGCCAAGGGCTGCATCTGGACCATGCCGAAATGTTTGGGGTATTGGCGATCCTCTGCGCCGCGGTGATGCATGCGCTGTGTTACGTGGTGACGAAAAAACACGGCACGGCGATCAGCGTGATTACCTACAACACGCTGCCGATTGGCATTGCCGGGGTGATGCTGTTTGTCGCCGGATTGAATGTCGAAGCACCGGTGTTCGATGCCATCACCGCGCGTTCGTGGAGCGCCCTGCTCTATCTGGGGCTGGTGGCGTCGGTGGGCGGGTTTATCGTTTACTTCGTGCTGCTCAAGCGGCTGAGCCCGATCATCCTGTCGTTTGTGTTCATCATTTTTCCAGTGTTCGCGGTGATCATCGGTGCCTGGTACGAGGGGCAAACCTTGTCCCGGGAACTGATGATGTACTCGGCGATTTTGCTGACGGGGTTTGCGATCACCAAATTGCCCATCGAAAAATGGCTCAACGGATAAACACGGGCACGCGTAGGAGCTGCCGAAGGCTGCGATCTCTTGATTCTGCTTTTAAAAGCGAAGATCAAAAGATCGCAGCCTTCGGCAGCTCCTACGGGGGGATTGGTGTTTATCCGATCAAATGACGAACAGGTCGACAAACCGGTTCACCGGTGTCGCCTCAAGCGCAGCCTGATCCTTGCACAACGCAAAAATCTCGGCGCTGCGTTGGGCGTTGAAGCGGGTCGCCAGGTTGGCCTTGAACTTGTCTTCCAGCAACGGAATGCCGTCGGTGCGACGACGGCGATGGCCGATCGGGTACTCCACCAACACGTTCTCGGTGCTGGAGCCGTCCTTGAAGAACACCTGTATCGCATTGGCGATGGAGCGTTTGTCGGCCTCCAGGTACTCGCGGGTGTAGCGTGGGTCTTCGACGATGACCATTTTTTCGCGCAGCACATCGATGATCGGGTGCGCCGCGTGGAAGTCGTCCTCGTACTGTTCGGCCACCAGATTGCCGAACGCCAGCGGCACGGCTGTCATGTACTGAATGCAATGGTCACGGTCCGCAGCGTTGGCCAGCGGGCCGACCTTGGAGATGATACGGATCGCCGATTCGTGGGTGGTGATGACGATTTTGTCGATTTCGTGCAGGCGATTTCTGACTTGCGGATGCAACGTCACGGCCGCTTCGCAGGCCGTTTGCGCGTGGAATTCGGCAGGGAAGCTGATTTTGAACAGCACGTTTTCCATCACGTAGCTGCCGTATGGTCGGGAGAAGCTGAACGCGCGCTTGTCTTCGGGCTTGAGCGCCAGGTCGTTGTTGGTGTGGCTGAACAACACGTCGTAGAAGCCCCACTGTTTGGCGGTCAGTACGCCGGGGATGCCCATCTCGCCACGCATTGCGATGTCCGCCAGACGCACGCCACGGCTGGACGCATCGCCTGCGGCCCAGGATTTTCGTGACCCGGCATTGGGTGCATGACGGTAAGTGCGCAGCGCCTGTCCGTCGGCGAAGGCGTGAGACAACGCGGACAACAGTTGCTCTCGATTGGCGCCCATCAGCTTGGCGGTGACAGCAGTCGAGGCGACTTTCACCAGGATGACGTGATCAAGGCCTACGCGATTGAATGAGTTTTCCAGCGCGATCACGCCCTGGATTTCGTGAGCCATGATCATGGCTTCGAGTACCACGCGAACGGTCAGCGGCGCGTCGCCATTGGCCACGCGTTTTTGCGAAAGATGATCGGCCACCGCGAGAATGCCGCCGAGGTTATCGGACGGATGGCCCCATTCGGCGGCGAGCCAGGTGTCGTTGTAATCGAGCCAGCGAACGATGCAGCCAATGTCCCACGCTGCCTTGACCGGGTCGAGGCGATAACTGGTGCCGGGGACGCGAGCGCCGAACGGGACGACGGTGCCTTCCACCATGGGGCCAAGGTGTTTGGTGCATTCGGGAAAGCGCAGGGCCAGCAGGCCACAGCCCAACGTGTCCATCAGGCAGTTGCGCGCGGTGTCGAGGGCTTCGGCGGATTGGATCTTGAAGTTGAGGACGTAGTCGGCGATGTCCTGCAGGACCGTGTCGTAGTCGGGGCGGTTGTTCAGGTCGACGTTGGCGCTCATGTTCGATTCACTCTTGAAGTGGTTCGTTAATGGGACCTCGGTTCAGGGGGCAATCTCAGTCAGTTACTACTTTCTTATTTTGGCAACGGGATCAAATGTAGGAGCTGCCGAAGGCTGCGATCTTTTGATTTTGCTTTTAATAGGCAAGATCAAAAGATCGCAGCCTTCGGCAGCTCCTACAAGGTATGCATCGGTTAGAAAGAGTCGCCCGGAATACGGACAAAGCCTTCCATCAACACCCGCGCACTGCGGCTCATGATGGCTTTGTTCACGGTCCACTCGCCGTTCACCTGGCTGGCTTCAGCACCCACGCGCAAGGTGCCGGACGGATGCCCAAAGCGCACGGCATTGCGTTCGATACCGCCCGCTGCAAGATTCACCAACGTGCCGGAAATCGCCGCCGCCGTACCGATAGCCACCGCCGCCGTGCCCATCATCGCGTGGTGCAATTTGCCCATGGACAGCGCCCGCACCAGCAGATCGACATCACCCGCCGCAATCGCTTTACCACTCGAAGCAACGTAGTCCGCAGGCTTGGCCACAAAGGCAACCTTAGGCGTGTGCTGACGCTTGGCCGCTTCGTCCAGATCCTTGATAAGGCCCATGCGCAATGCGCCGTAAGCCCGAATGGTTTCAAACATCAGCAGCGCTTTCGGATCACTGTTGATCGCGCCTTGCAGCTCAGTGCCGGTGTAACCGATGTCTTCGGCGCTGACGAAAATCGTCGGAATACCGGCATTGATCATGGTCGCCTTGAAGGTTCCGACGCCGGGCACTTCGAGGTCATCCACCAGGTTGCCGGTAGGGAACATCGAACCACCGCCGCCCTCTTCTTCCGCCGCCGGGTCCATGAATTCGACCTGCACTTCAGCGGCCGGAAAGGTCACGCCGTCGAGTTCGAAATCACCGGTTTCCTGCACTTCACCATTGGTGATCGGCACGTGGGCGATGATGGTCTTGCCGATGTTGGCCTGCCACACGCGAACCACAGCAACGCCGTTGTGCGGGATGCGGCTGGCGTCCACCAAACCATTGCTGATGGCGAACGAACCGACCGCCGCCGACAGGTTGCCGCAGTTGCCGCTCCAGTCGACGAAAGGCTTGTCGATGGACACCTGACCGAACAGGTAATCGACGTCGTGATCGGCCTTGATGCTTTTGGACAGGATCACGGTTTTGCTGGTGCTGGAGGTCGCGCCGCCCATGCCGTCGATTTGCTTGTCATACGGGTCGGGGCTGCCGATCACGCGCAGCAACAAGGCATCGCGAGCAGGCCCTGGAATCTGTGCCGCTTCGGGCAGGTCTTTCAGGCTGAAGAACACGCCTTTACTGGTGCCGCCGCGCATGTAGGTGGCGGCGATTTTAATTTGAGGGGCGATTTGAGGTGCGTGAGCCATGTCATTCCTCTATTGGCCAACAGGGGATTCGAAACCCCCTGTGGCTCTAAGTTTTAAACGGCGACGGCCGATTCCAGGAAGTCCTGAGCGAAGCGTTGCAGCACGCCGCCGGCCTCATAGATCGACACTTCTTCGGCGGTGTCGAGGCGGCAGGTCACCGGCACTTCGATGCGTTCGCCGTTCTTGCGGTTGATCACCAGCGTCAGCTCGGCACGCGGGGTGCGCTCACCGATCACGTCGTAGGTTTCGCTGCCATCGATGCCCAAGGTTTTGCGGTCGGTGCCCGGTTTGAACTCCAGCGGCAGCACACCCATGCCCACCAGGTTGGTGCGGTGAATGCGCTCGAAGCCTTCGGCTGCAATCGCTTCCACACCCGCCAGACGCACACCTTTGGCCGCCCAGTCGCGGGACGAACCCTGACCGTAGTCGGCGCCGGCGATGATGATCAGCGGCTGCTTGCGTTCCATGTAGGTTTCGATGGCTTCCCACATGCGCATAACCTGCCCTTCCGGCTCGACGCGAGCCAGCGAACCCTGTTTGACCTTGCCGTTTTCCTGAACCATTTCGTTGAACAGTTTCGGGTTGGCGAAGGTGGCGCGCTGCGCAGTCAAATGGTCGCCCCTATGAGTTGCGTAAGAGTTGAAGTCCTCTTCCGGCAGGCCCATTTTCGCCAGGTATTCGCCGGCGGCGCTGTCGAGCATGATCGCGTTCGACGGCGACAGGTGATCGGTGGTGATATTGTCCGGCAGCACTGCCAGCGGGCGCATGCCCTTGAGCGGACGTGCACCGGCCAGCGCGCCTTCCCAGTACGGCGGACGGCGGATGTAGGTGCTCATCTCGCGCCAGTCGTACAGCGGCGTCACTTTCGGGCCGGTGTCTTCGTGGATGGCGAACATCGGGATGTAGACCTGACGGAACTGCTCCGGCTTGACCGACGCTTTCACCACCGCGTCGATCTCTTCGTCGCTCGGCCAGATGTCTTTCAGGCGGATTTCTTTGCCGTTTGCATCCAGGCCCAGCACATCTTTTTCGATGTCGAAACGGATGGTGCCGGCGATGGCGTAAGCCACAACCAACGGCGGCGACGCGAGGAACGCGTTCTTGGCGTACGGGTGGATCCGGCCGTCGAAGTTGCGGTTACCGGACAACACGGCAGTGGCGTACAGGTCGCGGTCAATGATCTCTTGCTGAATCATCGGATCCAGCGCGCCGGACATGCCGTTGCAGGTAGTGCAGGCGAAGGCGACGATGCCGAAACCGAGTTGTTCCAGCTCACTGGTCAGGCCGGCTTCGTCCAGGTACAGCGCGACGGTTTTCGAACCCGGCGCCAGGGACGATTTGACCCACGGCTTGCGGGTCAGCCCGAGCTTGTTGGCATTGCGCGCCAGCAGGCCGGCGGCGATGACGTTGCGCGGGTTGCTGGTGTTGGTGCAACTGGTGATGGCGGCGATGATCACTGCGCCGTCCGGCATCTGGCCGGGCACTTCGGTCCACTGACCGGAGATGCCTTGAGCCGCGAGATCCGAGGTGGCAACGCGTGCGTGCGGGTTGCTCGGGCCAGCCATGTTGCGCACCACCGAGGACAGGTTGAAGGTCAACCCGCGCTCGTATTGCGCATTCTTCAAGCTGTCAGCCCAGAGGCCGGTTTGCTTGGCATAGTTCTCGACCAACTGCACCTGTTCGTCTTCACGGCCAGTAAGTTTGAGGTAGTCGATGGTCTGCTGGTCGATGTAGAACATCGCTGCGGTGGCGCCGTATTCCGGGGCCATGTTGGAGATGGTCGCACGGTCGCCGAGGGTCAGCGCGGCTGCGCCTTCGCCGAAGAACTCCAGCCACGCACCGACGACTTTTTGTTGACGCAGGAACTCGGTCAGCGCCAGCACCATGTCGGTGGCGGTGATGCCCGGTTGCAGCTTGCCCGTCAATTCGACGCCGACGCTTTCCGGCAGACGCATCCACGACGCGCGGCCAAGCATCACGCTTTCAGCTTCCAGGCCACCGACGCCGATGGCGATCACGCCCAGCGCATCGACGTGCGGGGTGTGGCTGTCGGTGCCGACGCAGGTGTCGGGGAACGCCACACCGTCACGCACCTGGATCACCGGAGACATTTTCTCCAGGTTGATCTGGTGCATGATCCCGTTGCCCGGCGGGATCACATCAACGTTCTTGAAGGCTTTTTTGGTCCAGTTGATGAAGTGGAAACGGTCTTCGTTGCGACGGTCTTCGATGGCGCGGTTCTTCTCGAACGCCTCCGGATCGAAGCCACCGCGCTCGACGGCCAGGGAGTGATCGACGATCAATTGTGTTGGTACCACCGGGTTCACTTGCGCCGGGTCGCCACCTTGCAGGGCGATGGCGTCACGCAGGCCGGCGAGGTCGACCAGCGCGGTCTGGCCGAGAATGTCGTGGCACACCACGCGGGCCGGGAACCATGGGAAGTCGAGGTCGCGTTTGCGCTCGATGAATTGCTTCAGGGATTCGGTGAGCGTGGCCGGGTCGCAGCGACGCACCAGGTTTTCCGCCAGCACGCGGGAGGTGTACGGCAGGGTGTCGTAGGCGCCGGGCTGGATGGCTTCGACAGCCGCACGGACGTCGAAGTAATCCAGATGGCTGCCGGGCAGCGGTTTACGGAATTCAGTGTTCATCGTCAGGACTCGGTCACGGTAGTTTCAAAAGGTGGGGCCTTTCGCCGACGCTGAAATGAACTCGGTCAAATGTGGGAGCGGGCTTGCTCGCGAATGCGGTGTATCAGTCGACATCAATGTTGAATGTCAGTCCGTCTTCGCGAGCAAGCCCGCTCCCACAATGGTTCCCGGTTCATTCAGCAACCTGCGTGGTCAGCCCCCACCATTCAGCGTTGTTCGATTGGCACGAACTTGCGCTGTTCGACGCCGACGTACTCGGCGCTCGGGCGGATGATGCGGTTGTTGGCGCGTTGTTCGAACACGTGCGCCGCCCAGCCGGTCAGGCGCGAGCAAACGAAAATCGGTGTGAACAACTTGGTCGGGATGCCCATGAAGTGGTACGTCGACGCATGGTAGAAGTCGGCGTTCGGGAACAGCTTCTTCTGTTCCCACATGGTCTTGTCGATGGCTTCGGAAACCGGGAACAACACGGTGTCGCCCACTTCGTCAGCGAGTTTTTTCGACCAGCCCTTGATCACCTCGTTGCGCGGATCGTTGTCCTTATAGATCGCGTGACCGAAGCCCATGATCTTGTCCTTGCGCTCGAGCATGCCGAGGGTGCCTTTGATCGCCTCTTCCGGCGAGCTGAAGCGCTCGATCATTTCCATCGCCGCTTCGTTGGCGCCACCATGCAGCGGACCGCGCAGCGAGCCAATAGCCGCCGTGACGCAGGAATACATGTCCGACAGGGTCGAGGCGCAAACCCGTGCGGTGAACGTCGAGGCGTTGAACTCGTGTTCCGCGTAGAGGATCAGCGAAACGTTCATCACTTTGACGTGCAACTCGCTCGGCTTCTTGTCGTGCAGCAGGTGCAGGAAGTGGCCGCCGATGGATTGTTCGTCGCTCACGCAGCTGATGCGTTTGCCGTCATGGCTGAAGCGATACCAGTAGCACATGATCGCCGGGAACGCGGCCAGCAAACGGTCAGTCACGTCGTGTTGTTCGCAGAAGTCTTGCTCCGGCTCGATGTTGCCCAGGAACGAGCAACCGGTGCGCATCACGTCCATCGGGTGGGCGTCGACGGGGATGCGCTCCAGCACTTCTTTGAGCGCTTGCGGCAGGTCGCGCAGCTTGCTCAGTTTGCTGATGTAAGCGGCGAGTTGTGTTTTGGTCGGCAGTTCGCCGTACAGCAGCAGGTAGGCCACTTCTTCGAATTGTGCGTCAGCCGCCAGTTCGCGAACGTCGTAGCCACGATAGGTCAGGCCTGCGCCCGACTGGCCCACGGTGGACAGTGCGGTTTGCCCGGCAACCTGGCCACGGAGCCCGGCGCCACTGAGTACTTTTGCTTCGGCCATTGCTGTCTCCAATCTTGAATTTGTTAGGGAATCGGCAAGTTGTGATTCATCAGGTCTTTTGGGTGTTGCCGAAAAGATCGCAGCCTTCGGCAGCTCCTACATCGACCGCGTTCGACAACAACCCTGTAGGAGCTGTCGAGTGAAACGAGGCTGCGATCTTTTGATCTTTATTTCTTCGCCGCAAACAACGCATCGAGCTTCTGCTCGAAGGTGTGGTAGTCGATGCGATCGTAAAGCTCCATGCGGGTCTGCATGGTGTCGATGACGTTCTGTTGCGTGCCGTCACGACGGATTGCGGTGTAGACGTTTTCTGCGGCTTTGTTCATCGCGCGGAACGCCGACAGCGGGTACAGCACCAGCGACACATCAGCAGCGGCGAGTTGCTCGGTGGTGTACAGCGGCGTCGCGCCGAATTCGGTGATGTTGGCCAGGATTGGCGCTTTCACGCGGCTGGCGAACAGCTTGTACATGTCCAGTTCGGTGATGGCTTCCGGGAAGATCATGTCGGCGCCAGCCTCGATACACGCGGCGGCGCGATCCAGCGCAGATTCCAGACCTTCCACCGCCAGGGCGTCGGTACGGGCCATGATCACGAAGCTGTCATCGGTGCGCGCATCGACGGCTGCCTTGATCCGATCGACCATTTCCTGCAGGGACACGATCTCTTTATTAGGACGGTGACCGCAGCGCTTGGCGCCGACCTGGTCTTCGATGTGAATCGCCGCCGCGCCGAACTTGATCATCGACTTGACGGTACGCGCGACGTTGAACGCCGAAGAACCGAAACCGGTGTCCACGTCCACCAACAGCGGCAGGTCGCAGACGTCAGTGATGCGGCGCACGTCGGTCAGCACGTCGTCCAGGCCGGTGATGCCCAGGTCCGGCACGCCGAGGGAGCCGGCAGCCACCCCGCCACCCGACAGATAAATAGCCTTGAAACCGGCGCGCTTGGCCAGCAGCGCGTGATTGGCGTTGATCGCGCCGACCACTTGCAGCGGATGTTCGCTGGCGACCGCATCGCGGAATCGCTGGCCTGGAGTGCTCTTGTTGGAACTCATGACTCACCTCGTTCAGTGGCTGTCTGGTTTGCGCCGTCCTGGTAGTGACGAGCGATATTGCGTTTGGAGGCGCCGATGTGGCGGCGCATCAACAACTCGGCCAGTTCACCGTCACGGTCGGCGATGGCGTCGAGAATTCGGTGGTGCTCGGCAAAGGCCTGACGCGGGCGATTGGGCGTGGTGGAAAACTGGATGCGGTACATGCGCACCAGTTGATAGAGCTCGCCGCAGAGCATCTGAGTCAGGGTGCGGTTGCCGCTGCCCTGGATGATTCGGTAATGGAAGTCGAAATCGCCTTCCTGCTGGTAGTAGCCGACTCCGGCCTGAAACGCCGCATCGCGCTCATGGGTTTCGAGAACCCGGCGCAGTTCGTCGATTTCTTCGAGGGTCATGCGCTCGGCCGCCAGACGGCAGGCCATACCTTCGAGAGATTCGCGGATTTCGTAGAGTTCCAGCAGCTCGGCATGGCTCAACGAAACCACCCGCGCGCCGACGTGCGGCACGCGAACCAGCAGGCGCTGGCCTTCCAGACGGTGGATCGCCTCACGCAACGGCCCGCGGCTGATGCCATAGGTGCGCGCCAGTTCCGGCTCGGAGATCTTGCTGCCCGGGGCGATCTCGCCCTTGACGATGGCCGCCTGAATGCGCCGGAAGACGTTCTCGGAAAGTGTCTCTGAATCGTCTTGGGCAATGACCGGGGGATCGAGTTGATCCAACATATTGTCGACACCTTGAAAGCTGATGCCGCAAAAACTAGCGAATACAGACCTTTTAGTCAAAGGATAAATAGGTATTGTCGACAATCGTCTAATAACCGACTGCACCATAACGACGCACCCCCCCTGTTTATAGCCGCCCCCCGGCGCTGGCGCCATAAAACCACCGTGCTAGAATGCCGCCCGCATTTGTTTGTGACATCTGCACTGCTTGTCATAAACAGCTGATAGGCATACGAGGGAGCTTGCGCAGCGATGCCAGGGCCTTGAATCGAAGTACGGACCGCTGCGCACCAGGATTTATGAGACTCAAGCCCTTCCCGACGTTCCTTTACCTTATTTGCCTGCCCGGTTTCGCCGCGGCGGGGGAAAAGACCGTGTACGGCCTCAATGAGTACGCCTCCCTGGACGGTATCAACCTGGAGGTCGCCGCCAAACTCGACACCGGGGCGAAAACCGCGTCCCTGAGCGCCCGAGACATCAAACGCTTCAAACGCAATGGCGAGTCCTGGGTGCGTTTTTACCTGGCCATCGACACCGCTCACTCGCACCCGATCGAACGGCCACTGGCCCGCGTCAGCAAGATCAAGCGCCGGGCCGGCGACTACGACCCGGAAGAAGGCAAGAAATACACCGCCCGTCCGGTGATCGAGCTGAATATCTGCATGGGTTCGGCTTTACGTAGCATCGAAGTGAACTTGACCGACCGCAGCGCCTTCCAATACCCGCTCCTGATCGGCTCCGAAGCGCTGAAACGCTTCGATGCGCTGGTCGACCCCAGTCTTAAATACGCTGCTGGCAAACCCGCCTGCGCCACCGACGCTCATACCGCAGAGTAATTCCAATGCGCTCTCTTACCCTTCACCTGAAATTCCTGATCGCCATCCTGGTGGTGCTGGGTATTTCAGTCACGGCCTATCAGATCTTCGTGCTCGGCATCCCCGTGACCGAAGACGCCACCGACGACTTGTGGAACATCGACGCCAAAGTCGAGTTCGTCGCCAGTGCCAAGGACCCGGTCAAGATCCAGATGTTCGTGCCGCCGCTGAGCCGCGATTACGTCAGCCTCAACGAGAGCTTCATTTCCAATAACTACGGCGTGGCCGTGAACCGTGCCGACGGCAACCGCAAAGTCACCTGGTCGGCGCGTCGGGCCAAGGGCAACCAGACCCTTTATTACCGCCTGGTGCTGACCAAGCGCTACACCGGTGAAAAATCCAAGATCAAAGGGCCAACCTTCCGCGACAGCATCGCCGTCGAAGGCGCGGAAAAAATCGCCGCCGAAGCCCTGCTCGCACCGATCCGCCAGCACTCGGCCGACGTTGAAACCTTCATCGGCGAAGCCATCAAGCGCGTCAACAACCTTAGCGACGACAATGTGAAACTGCTGCTGGGTGGCGATCCATCCGCCGCGAACAAAGCCAAAATCGTCGAGCTGGTACTGTCCATCGCCCACGTGCCGATAGAAAAGGTCCACACCATTCGCCTGGTGGCCGACCAACCGCAAATACCTGAACTCTGGCTGCGCAGCTTCAACGGCACCGACTGGCTGTACTTCAACCCGGAAACCGGTGAACAGGGCCTGCCGACCGACCGCCTGCTGTGGTGGACCGGCGACGAAAACCTGATCACCGTCGATGGTGGCAAGAAGGCCAACGTGACATTTAGCCTGAACAACAGCGAAATGAACGCGATTCGCCTGGCCAAGCTGACCGACGAAAACACCGACGCCAACTTCCTCGAATACTCGCTGTACGGCCTGCCGCTGCAAACCCAGCAGACCTTCATGATCATGGTGATGATCCCGATCGGTGTGCTGGTGATCCTGATCCTGCGCAACCTGATCGGCATTCAGACCCTCGGCACCTTTACTCCGGTGCTGATCGCCCTGGCGTTCCGGGAAACCCAGCTCGGCTTCGGTATCGCGCTGTTTACGATCATCACTGCGTTGGGCCTGTCGCTGCGCTCCTACCTTGAACACTTGAAGCTGCAAATGCTGCCGAGACTGTCGGTGGTACTGACCTTCGTGGTGGTGCTGATCGCGACGATCAGCCTGCTCAGCCATAAACTCGGCCTGGAACGCGGGTTGTCGGTAGCGCTGTTCCCGATGGTAATTCTGACGATGACCATCGAACGCCTGTCGATTACCTGGGAAGAACGCGGTTCCGGCCATGCCATGAAAGTGGCGATCGGTACGCTGTCCGCTGCGTCTCTGGCGCACCTGATCATGACCGTGCCAGAGCTAATTTACTTCGTGTTCACCTTCCCGGCGATCCTGCTGATTCTGGTGGGCTTCATGCTGGCCATGGGTCGCTATCGCGGCTACCGCCTGACCGAACTGGTGCGTTTCAAGGCTTTCCTGAAGAAGGCTGACGCCTGATGTTCGGCTTCTGGAAAACCTGGAAGGCCCTGGAAGCCCGGGGCATCATGGGAATCAATCGGCGTAACGCAGACTACGTGCTCAAGTACAACAAGCGCAGTCTGTACCCGATCGTCGATGACAAGATCATCACCAAGGAACGCGCGATCGCCGCCGGCATTCATGTGCCGGAACTGTATGGCGTGATCTCCACCGAGAAAGAAATCGACAACCTCGACGACATCATCGGCGGGCGCAACGACTTCGTGATCAAACCGGCCCAGGGCGCGGGCGGTGACGGCATCATTGTGGTGGCCGACCGGTTCGAGGGGCGCTATCGCACAGTGTCCGGCAAGATCATCGACCATGAGGAGCTCGAGCACCATATCTCGAGCATCCTCACCGGCCTGTATTCCCTGGGCGGGCACCGCGACCGCGCGCTGATCGAATACCGGGTGATCCCGGACCAGATTTTCAAAAGCATCAGCTATGAAGGCGTGCCGGACATCCGCATCATCGTGCTGTTGGGTTACCCGGTGATGGCCATGCTGCGCTTGCCGACGCGCCAGTCCGGCGGCAAGGCCAACCTGCACCAGGGCGCCATCGGCGTCGGTGTTGACCTCGCGACCGGGCAGACGTTGCGCGGCACCTGGCTGAACAACATCATCAACAAACACCCGGACACCACCAACGCGGTGGACGGCGTGCAACTGCCCTACTGGGACGGTTTCATGAAGCTCGCCGCCGGCTGCTACGAGCTGTGCGGGCTGGGTTATATCGGTGTCGACATGGTGTTGGACCAGGAGAAAGGGCCGCTGATTCTTGAGCTCAACGCCCGGCCTGGGCTGAACATTCAGATTGCCAATGATTGCGGGCTGACGTTGCGCACCCATGCGGTCGAAGCGCGCCTGGAGGAGATGAAGGCTCGCGGGATTACTGAGACGGTGAGGGAGCGAGTGGAGTTTGTTCAGGAGATGTTTGGGCATATTCCGGCCGTTGAGGGCTGACCTGTCTCTCACCCATTGCCCCCAATCTACCAATCCCCGACATCCCCTCTAGGAGCAATTCCCCGAGGGGACTACAATCGCCACCCCGCCTCGATGGCTGATCTGCCCCGCCCATGTTGACCTGTTCCGTACACCCGCTTCCCTATCGCGCCAACCCCGCCGAGTACTTCGCGGCGACTCGTCATGCCCCCGGTGCCGTGCTGCTCGACAGTGGTCGACCAACCGCCGATCGCGGCCGCTACGACTTGCTCAGTGCCTGGCCACTGGAGCAAATAGCGGTACTGCCTGACGAAAGTGGCGGCGATTTCCTGCAACGCCTTCGCGACAATCTGACACGACTCGGTGAAGCGGCTGTTCCTTGCGACTTGCCCTTCGCTGGCGGCCTCATCGGTTACCTGAGCTACGACTTCGGTCGGCATCTGGAGAATCTTCCGAGTCAGGCGCAGGACGATCTGCAATTGCCCGACGCACATTTCGGGCTGTATGACTGGGCGCTGATCAGCGATCACCAACTGAGTACAAGTCAGTTGGTCTTCCACCCGTCGCTGATCGACAGCGAACGTCAGCGTCTGATCACGCTATTCAGTGAGCCGAAGGCTGAAGCAGTCGAGTCTTTCAAGTTGAAAGCCCCGATGAAGGCAGACCTTAGCGCTGACGAGTATCGCCACGCGCTAGAACGCATTCAGCATTACATCCAGGCCGGCGACTGTTACCAGGTCAACTTCGCCCAGCGTTTCCGCGCGCAGTGCCAGGGCGATCCATGGGCCGCGTATTGCGCGCTGCGGGCGGCGTGCCCGACGCCGTTTTCCGGTTTTCAAAGCTTGCCCGACGGCGGTGCGGTGTTGAGCCTGTCGCCAGAACGCTTCGTCAAAGTCAGCGAACGCCATGTGGAAACCCGCCCGATCAAAGGCACCCGCCCTCGCGGACTGACCGCTGCCGAAGATGCGGCAAACGCCGCCGAACTGCTGGCCAGCCCCAAGGACCGCGCGGAAAACCTGATGATCGTTGACCTGCTGCGCAACGACCTCGGCCGTACGTGCCGTATCGGTTCGGTGCGGGTGCCGGAGTTGTTCAGCCTGGAAAGCTACCCGAACGTGCATCACTTGGTGAGCAGTGTCACCGGAGAACTGGCGGATGACCGGGACGCGCTGGACCTGATCGCTGGCAGCTTCCCTGGCGGCTCGATTACCGGCGCACCGAAAATTCGCGCGATGCAGATCATCGACGAGCTGGAGCCGACGCGTCGCGGGTTGTACTGCGGGTCTTTGCTGTATCTGGACGTGCGCGGCGAGATGGACAGCTCCATCGCGATTCGCAGTTTGCTGGTCAAGGATGGGCAGGTGTGTTGCTGGGGCGGTGGCGGGATCGTCGCGGATTCCGAGTGGCAGGCCGAGTATCAGGAATCGATTACCAAGGTAAAAGTACTGCTCGATACCTTGCAGAGCCTTTAAAAGCATCGTCGGAACGCCGCCCGGAGCAAGCTCGCTCCCACAGGTGATCACCGATCCCTGTGGGAGCGAGCTTGCTCGCGATGACGTCCTCCCAGACGACTACAAACTCAACGCCCGATTCGAAGCCTTGATGAATTCCTGCTTCAGCTCTTCAAAACTATGCACCGCCGGGAACTGCGGAAACTCGCGAATCACATTGTCCGGCGCATGGAACAGAATCCCCGCATCTGCCTCACCCAACATCGTGGTGTCGTTGTAGGAATCCCCCGCCGCGATCACCCGGTAGTAAAGGCTCTTGAAGGCCAAAACCGACTGGCGCTTGGGATCTTTCTGACGCAACTGATAGCTCGTCACCCGACCGGAATCGTCAGTAATCAGACGATGGCAGAGCAAGGTCGGGAAGCCCAGTTGACGCATCAACGGCTGGGAGAACTCATAGAATGTGTCCGACAGAATCACCACCTGAAAGCGCTCACGCAGCCAGTTGACGAACTCGATGGCGCCATCCAGCGGCTTGAGCGTGGCGATCACTTCCTGGATGTCGGTGAGTTTCAAGCCGTGCTCGTCGAGAATCCGCAGACGCTGCTTCATTAGCACGTCGTAGTCGGGGATGTCCCGGGTGGTAGCCCTGAGGGACTCGATCCCGGTTTTTTCGGCGAATGCGATCCAGATTTCCGGGACCAGTACACCTTCAAGATCCAGACAGGCAATTTCCACAAGACACTCCCATTTGTATTGATTATTGAGTCGAGCGAGCCAAAAAGACTGCCGAACTCTAGCGACTCAGGCTGACCGGTGCAACGCATAGGGCGCGCCAGTCGCTGCAGGATTTTGTTACCATCAGCCACATATAGAGCGCCCAGCGCCACCGACCTGTAGGAAGCCGCCCTGATGAGCCCATCGTTCGATGTCGTGGAACTCGCCACGACCTATGCCAACAAATCCGCCCAGGACATCCTGAAACTCGCGTTCGCCGAGTTTGGCGATGACCTGTGGATATCTTTCAGCGGCGCCGAAGACGTGGTGCTGGTAGACATGGCCTGGAAGCTGAACAAGAACGTCAAAGTGTTCAGCCTCGATACCGGCCGTTTGCACCCCGAGACCTATCGCTTCATCGATCAGGTGCGTGAGCACTACAAGATCGACATCGAACTGGTGTCGCCGGACTACACCAAGCTCGAACCTTTCGTGAAGGAAAAAGGCCTGTTCAGTTTCTACAAGGACGGCCATGGCGAATGCTGCGGCATCCGCAAGATCGAGCCACTACGTCGCAAGCTCTCGGGTGTGACGGCCTGGGCCACCGGTCAGCGTCGGGATCAGAGTCCTGGAACTCGCAGCGCCGTCGCAGTGCTGGAAATCGACACCGCGTTCTCCACCCCGGAACGCACCCTGTACAAATTCAACCCACTGGCGCAAATGACCAGTGAAGAGATCTGGGGCTACATCCGCATGCTCGAGCTGCCGTACAACAGCCTGCATGAGCGCGGGTTCATCAGCATCGGCTGCGAACCCTGCACCCGTCCGGTGTTGCCGAACCAGCACGAGCGCGAAGGTCGTTGGTGGTGGGAAGAAGCGACGCAGAAAGAATGCGGGCTGCATGCGGGCAACATCATCAGCAAATCCAAGGCGTAATCTTGAGCCTTGTGAGATCCAATGTGGGAGCGGGCTTGCTCGCGAAAGCGGACTGACATCCAACATTGATGTCGACTGACACAACGCTTTCGCGAGCAAGCCCGCTCCCACAGGTTCTATGATCGGCTCCAAAAATGTGTACACACGAATGTCACCATAGGTGCCATTTGTGTGTGCACTTTTAATTTAAGCGCCCCAAAAAGTTACACGCCCCTGCCCTGACTCCCTCAGTCGACCTTTCATACACATCCCTCTGAAAAATAAATACCTGTTCAAACAGTCAATTTATATCGTTTTTATTTCAGTCATTTATCGCGAACAAATAACAAAACGAAATTGGCGGCAGAATTCATAGATCGCTGACTGGCATGGATCTGGCTTAAGTGCATACATGTTTTGTATACAATCACATCAAAACATACACACACTTTAGATCCGCAAGCCTGAAGCGCCCTATCCCGTACAGGCTGCAGATGCCCCGTAACCAATGATGCTGACTGCCCGCGACGAAGATTTGTCGAGCCAACGCTCATGCACAGTCATCGCGACGCCAAGCTCGGAGCCTGCCGGAATGCGTACTAGCCTCTCCAATAACAACATCGCGCTGGATCTGCCCTCCTTCCCACCCACTTCACCCCCTCACGACCAAACGTTTCAAGAACCCGTCGTACTCAGCCCTCGCCTGCACAACAAGGACCTGGCGCCGACCAAGGCCGAAGGTCGACGCTGGGGCCGCTACAGCATCTTCGCCCTGTGGACCAACGACGTTCACAACATCGCCAATTACTCATTCGCCATCGGGCTGTATGCCCTCGGACTGGGCGGCTGGCAAATCCTGCTGTCCCTGGGGATCGGCGCGGCGTTGGTATATTGCTTCATGAACCTCTCCGGCTACATGGGGCAAAAGACCGGCGTGCCGTTTCCTGTCATCAGCCGGATCAGTTTCGGCATTCACGGGGCGCAAATTCCTGCATTGATCCGCGCCGTTATCGCCATCGCCTGGTTCGGAATTCAAACCTACCTGGCCTCGGTGGTCTTTCGCGTATTGCTGACAGCGGTGCATCCCGGCTTCGCCGACTACGACCACAATTCGATCCTCGGTCTATCGAGTCTGGGCTGGGTGTGCTTCGTGGCGATCTGGTTCGTGCAACTGGCGATTCTCGCCTATGGCATGGAAATGGTGCGGCGCTACGAGGCGTTCGCCGGGCCAGTGATTCTGCTGACCGTCGCCGCCCTCGCCGGGTGGATGTACTTTCAGGCCAACGCGACCATCGCCTGGTCGATCCGCGAACCGCTGACCGGCGGCGAGATGTGGCGCAACATCTTTGCCGGTGGTGCGTTGTGGCTGTCGATCTACGGCACGCTGATCCTCAACTTCTGCGACTTCGCCCGTTCTTCGCCGTGCCGCAAGACCATCAAGGTCGGCAATTTCTGGGGCCTGCCGGTGAATATTCTGGTGTTCGCCAGCATCACCGTCCTGCTCTGTGGCGCGCAATTTCAGATCAATGGCCGGATTATCGAAAGCCCGACCGAGATCATCGCCTCGATTCCCAACACCTTCTTTCTGGTGCTCGGTTGCCTGGCGTTCCTGATAGTCACCGTGGCGGTGAACATCATGGCCAACTTCGTCGCCCCGGCCTTCGTGCTGAGCAACCTGGCGCCCAAATACCTGACATTCCGCCGCGCCGGCCTGATCAGCGCGACCATCGCGGTGCTGATCCTGCCGTGGAACCTCTACAACAGCCCGCTGGTGATCGTGTATTTCCTGTCCGGCCTTGGCGCGCTGCTCGGCCCGTTGTACGGGGTGATCATGGTCGACTACTGGCTCGTACGAAAAGGTCAGGTCAACGTGCCGCAGTTGTACAGCGAAGACCCCAGCGGCGCTTATTACTACAGCCGCGGAGTAAATTTACGCGCCGTCGCGGCGTTCATTCCTGCCGCGCTGATCGCCATCGTCCTGGCGCTGGTACCGGGTTTCGACAGCATATCGCCCTTCTCCTGGCTGATTGGTGCCGGGATTGCCGGGATGCTCTACCTGATCATCGCCAAACGGCAGCCTTATTACGCAGACGTCAGCGGTGAAGCTATCGCCGTCGATAACGTCAGCCATTAATCCCCTGGTGGCCCGGCACCGTCGGGCCGCAGAACCACCCGCTATAAGGACTTCCCATGCGAATTCTCGTGGTCAACGTCAACACCACCGAGTCCATCACCCAGGCCATCGCCCGTTCGGCTCAGTCCGTGGCCGCGCCAGGCACGGAAATCATCGGCCTGACGCCCTACTTCGGTGCTGACTCCATCGAAGGCAATTTCGAAAGTTACCTGGCCGCTATCGCGGTGATGGACCGGGTGATGTCCTACGACCAACCCTTCGATGCCGTGATCCAGGCCGGTTACGGTGAACACGGCCGCGAGGGTTTGCAGGAGTTGCTCAACGTGCCGGTGGTGGACATCACCGATGCGGCGGCCAGCACGGCAATGTTCCTCGGCCATGCCTACTCGGTGGTCACCACGCTGGACCGCACCGTCCCACTGATCGAGGATCGCCTCAAACTGTCCGGACTCTGGGACCGTTGCGCGTCTGTGCGGTCCAGTGGCTTGGCGGTGCTGGAACTGGAATCCGATCCTGAGCGTGCGTTGGAGGCAATTATTCGTCAGGCGGAATTGGCCGTGCTTGAAGACAAGGCCGAGGTGATTTGCCTGGGCTGCGGCGGCATGGCCGGGCTGGATGAACAGATTCGTCAGCGCACCGGCGTGCCGGTGGTGGATGGTGTGACGGCGGCGGTGACGATTGCCGAGTCGTTGGTGCGATTGGGCTTGTCGACTTCCAAGGTGCGGACTTATGCGACGCCGCGGCCGAAGAAAATTATCGGCTGGCCGGGGCGGTTTGGGCGATGAGTTCGCACTGAACCGAGTCGCCGCCATCGCGAGCAAGCTCGCTCCCACATTGTTTTGCGTCGTTCACAAATCCCCTGTGGGAGCGAGCTTGCTCGCGATGGCCGCGCCTCGGTTTTGAATCAGAGCGCACTAAACCGCTGCCCCAGCCCCTGCTCCGCAAACTGCTCAATGATGAAATCCACAAACGCCCGGGTCTTGCCGGGCAGCAGTTTGTGCTCCGCGTAATAGATCGAAATGTTGCCATCGTCGACATACCAGTCCGGCAGTACCCGCTGCAAGGTCCCGGCCTCCAGATAGCCCACGGCAAACGGCATGCTCACCAGCGCAATGCCCAATCCTTGGGCGGCCGTGGCGCAGGCCGCCTCCGAATCACTCATGGTCATCCGCGCCTTGAGCGTCAGCGGGCTGTGTTGCTGGGTGCGACTGGTCAATTGCCAGGAACGCACACGACCTGTCTGTGGCGATCGAATCAGGATGCCATCATGATGTTTGAGATCATCGGGCTCGGCAATCACCTCACGCCCTGCAAGATAGTCGGCTGACGCGACCAACACCCGATGCGCCGGCGTCAGCTTGCGCGCCACCACCCCCTGCGGCAGCTCGAATCCCCCACCAATCGCCGCATCGAAACCCTGAGCGATGAGATCGACCTGACGATTATCGAAATGCCAGTCCGGGTTGATCGCCGGAAATCGCCGCAGAAACTCCCCGAGCAACGGTACGACATACAAACGCCCGAACACCGTGCCCATGCTGACCTTCAACGTCCCCGCCGGTCGCCCTTCGGCGCTGGCCAGATTGGCCACGGCATTCTGGATCGTGTGAAGACTGGAACTCACTTCGCCGAGAAACAGATGACCCGCTTCTGTGAGCGTCAAGCTGCGAGTGCTGCGCTGAAACAGCCGCACACCCAGGCGCGCCTCAAGTTTGGCGATGCTCTTGCCCACCGCCGCCGGGGTCAGGCTCAGGCGGCGCGCGGCTTCGGCGAAGCTGCCGACCTCTGCACTGCGCACGAAGCATTCGATACTGCTGAAGGTTTCCATAAGCGCCACTATAAAATTTTGGTTTACACAGACTATCGCAATTACCGTCTACACAGCCGGTAATCCTGAATCGATACTAGGCTCCATCAACCGAGACATCTCGCCTCGGGACTTTGGAGATCGATATGACTACTCAGAACCTCAGCGGCAAAGTGGCTTTGATTCAAGGCGGATCCCGCGGCATCGGTGCCGCCATTGTCAAACGCCTGGCTGCTGAAGGCGCGACAGTCGCCTTCACCTACGTCAGCTCCACGGCCAAAGCCGAAGAATTGCAAAACAGCATCACCGGTAACGGCGGCAAAGCCCTCGCCATCAAGGCTGACAGCGCCGACGCCGAGGCCATCCGCAACGCCGTGACCGCCACCGTAAAAGCCTTTGGTCGTTTGGACATTCTGGTCAACAACGCTGGCGTGCTGGCCGTTGCACCGCTGGAAGATTTCAAACTCGAAGACTTCGACCAGACCCTCGCGATCAACGTGCGCAGCGTATTCATCGCCACTCAGGCCGCCGCCAAACACATGACAGAAGGCGGTCGCATTATCAACATCGGCAGCACCAACGCCGACCGCATGCCCTTTGCCGGTGGTGGCCCCTACGCCATGAGCAAGTCGGCGCTAGTCGGCCTGACCAAAGGCCTGGCGCGCGACCTCGGCCCGCGTGGCATCACCATCAACAACGTGCAGCCGGGCCCGGTCGACACTGACATGAACCCGGCCAGTGGCGACTTCGCCGAAAGCCTGATCCCGTTGATGGCGGTGGGTCGTTACGGCAAAGCGGAAGAAATCGCCAGTTTCGTCGCCTACCTCGTGGGGCCGGAAGCCGGCTACATCACCGGTGCCAGCCTGACCATCGACGGTGGTTTCGGCGCCTGATACGGGTCAGCCAAACGCAAATCAAATGTGGGAGCGGGCTTGCTCGCGAAGAGGGAATATCAGCCAACATTAATGTCGACTGACACAACGCTTTCGCGAGCAAGCCCGCTCCCACATGTCTGTCGTCAAGCCCATTCAAGCGTCGGCAGGCCGAATGCGCTCGGTCTGAACGCCGTCAGCGTACGAAGAATGCCATCGGCGTGTGCGTATTTTTCGTCAGCCATCGCCGCATCCGGGATCGCAATCGCGGTCATTCCTGCCGCTTTCGCCGCCGTGACACCGAACGGCGAATCCTCGAACACCAGGCAATCCTCGGGCGCGACACCCAGGCGCCGCGCCTCCGTGAGGAAAATGTCCGGCGCCGGTTTGGCCGCGCCGACTTCCGGATCATCGGCCGTCACGATGAAATCGAACAGCGCGAACCAGTCGCGGTGCAAGGTGGTTTTCTGACCGAACGACTGACGCGAAGAACTGGTGCCCACCGCGATCGGAATGTTGTTCGCCTTCAGATGCCGAACCAGCTCCTGTGCGCCAGGCATCGCCAGCGCTGTAGGAAAACGCTCGCGCATCAGCGGTTCGCGGATCACCAGGAACTCTTCGGCGGTGATCGGCAGGTCCAGCGCCTCGACCACATAACGCGCCAGATCACCCGCGCCACGGCCGATGATGTTCTGTTTGACGCTCCAGTCGAAGACACGACCGTAACGCGCGGCAATCATCGACGTGACTTCGGTGTAAATGCCCTCGGTGTCCAGCAACAAGCCGTCCATATCGAAAATCACGGCCTTGATCGGGCCGAATTCATTCAGTGGTGCATTCATCGCATCTGATCCGTTTTCTAATGACATCCCAGAGGCGGCTCAGGTACGGCCGGGTCCGCGATCGATTAAAGGATTCAGCAGCATAGCGAGCGCGGCGGGCATAGGGCAACGGGCAATGCCTGAGCGGTGCTAAAACCTGCGCCGAAGTGCTCTCCGTCATTTAGCGATTTCCCCTACACCAAACACTTACTTTCCCGACTTCTTTCCCCGCCGATCCCCCGCAAAGTCTCGCGCTCTGAATTGATCCGCGCGAGGGACTGCGAATGTTCATACCTGACAACCTCCTGGCCTTGAACAACACCATCGGGCTGTTGGTGCTCGCCGCCATGGACCCTGACCAGCCGAATGTCGAAGCGCTGCTGGGTGATTTTCGACTGTGCCTGAACGACTACGACGCCTGGGCTGAAAGTTTCTGGACCGGCAAGGCCCTGGATGTCGAGCAAGTTTTCAAGGTCGGCAACGAAGTCCGTCTAAGCGCGCCGAAGAATTCGACTACGCCTGTCAGTGCGACAGTCGCCGCGTGCCCGGCCAGCGGTCCGTTGACTCTGGTGCATATGTTTGAGGCAGCGCGTTTCGTGCCGATCGGCAATACGCCGGTGATGCTTGAACCTTTGATTTCCGACGTGGCAGGCAAGCAGACATTTGGCAAACCGATCTACGACGAGATCGGCCCCAGCGGCATCCTGGAAATCCCCGATTGCCAGCGCGGCCAGCGTTATCGCATCACCTTTTTTCCCGATGTATCCGCTGATCACGTCAAAGCACTTTACGCCTCCTATCAGGACGTCATCGGCGAGCTGGAAGGTTGGCTGCGCAACGAGTGGACGACCGAGTTCGAACCAGCGTGGGCGGGGTTCTCCCAGGCCGGTTTCATCAAGCGCTACGGCATGCTGCAACAGGCTGACTGGCGCGGCTTCGAGAACTCGCTGAACGGTTTGTGGGATGACGTGAAGCAGATTTACGCCCTGATCGCGGACCTGCAGGCCAACAGCGAAAAACTCCTGGAATACCTGACCCGATCCGAGCTTGAAACACTGCTGAACGCTTCGGCGGAGTCCATCGCGAAGGTGTTGCTGATGCTGAGCGACGAGCCGTTGATGTTCATTCATCTCGCGGCCCTCACCAGTTGGCTGAGGATGCTGCCGCCGCAGTACATCGCCGAGGTCGTGGCGGAAATTCGTACGGAGATGTTGATCAGTTTCTTACTCATGTGCCTTACCGGTCCTGCGGGACTGGAATTGCGTCTGAGTGAGAAGGTGCTGTCCAGGATCAAGTCCCCGCAGTCCCGGCAATGGCTGGCGGCCGCCAGTTTGCGATTGGCTAAGCTCACCGCCAGGTCCGACCTGACAGCCCACGCTGGCGCGCTCAAACCGCTGATGGTCAATGCCCGGAATGCACCGATCAAACCTGCGCCCGCCGTGTCGTTGCAAATCACCGCTGGGGTTGCGCCGCTTCTGTTGGTGAAAAATCCGGTGGCCATTGCTCGCGACAAGTCTGAAGCCATGACCAGGATTGGCAGGCAGGAACATCGCGACGATGCCCCGGATCAGGCGAAAAACCCCAACGGCGACAGCGCCGATTGCGGACCGTTGACCTGTACCAATGGCTGTCCGGTATCGATGGTCACGGGCGAGGAACTGCTCACGCTGACCGACGGTGCGCTGGACGGGATTTTGCCGTTCGACTTCACCCGGCTCTATCGCACCAGTGCGGTGGAGATCGATTGCGGGCTCGGATTCGGCTGGAGTCACTCCCTCGCGCATCACCTGGAAATCGATGGCGACACCGTCATCTGGATCGACCACGAAAACCGTCGTACGACCTTTCCGCTACCGAGTAGCGAGCGCCCGACGATTCACAACAGCCTATCGCGGGCGGCGATTTATCTCGGCGATGAACCCGAAGAATTGATCCTCGCCCTGGCTGGCGAAAAAGCGCGTTTTTTCCACTTTTGTGCTGGACGTCTGACGGCCATTAGCGATGCCTACGGCAATCGGCTGACGGTGCAGCGGGACTTTTCTGACAGGATCAAGCGCCTCGATAACGGCGCAGGGCGCTCCCTTCTGTTGCGCTATGAGCGCCGGCACATGGTCGCCGTCGAGTATCAGCGTTTTCATCCGGCCGACACCCTGGAAGACGCCTGGCGTACTGAGCAAACACTGGTTGCCTACCGCTACGACGCTCGTCATCGCTTGATCGAAGCGACCAATGCCGCCGGCGAAAGCGAACGCTACGACTACGACGATCAGCACGTGATTCTGCAGCGGCAGTTAGCCGGGGGGGCGAGTTTCTACTGGGAGTGGGAGCGTGCCGGCAAAGCGGCCCGGTGCGTGCGGCATTGGGCGACTTTTTCGCAGATGGACACGCGATATGTCTGGGACAACAACGGCAATGTGCTGGTTAAGAACGCCGACGGTAGCGAAGAGATTTACGAGCACGACGACCGGGCGCGGCTGGTGCGCAAGGTCGAGCTGGACGGCGGCGAACACCTCAAGGTCTACGACGATCAAGGCCGGCTGATTGCCGAGCAGGATCCGCTCGGCGCCGTCACCGAATACCGTTACGACGAGGTCGGACGCCTGGTTGCGCTGATTCCGCCGGAAGACGAACCGACGACCTACGAGTATCGCAACGGTTTCCTGCACGCGCGGTACCGCGGCAAAGTCGTGTGGAAGTATCAGCGCAATGCCCATGGTGACATCACCGAAGCGACCGATCCTGACGGTCATGTCACCCACTATCACTACGACGAAAAAGGTCAGCTGCTGTCGATCCGTTACCCGGACACCAGCCGGCATGTGTTCGTCTGGAACGCCTTGGGGCAATTGCTCGAAGAGACCTTGCCGGACGGTGGTCAACGGCGGTTTTCCTACGATGCGTTGGGGCGGCAGATTACCCGTCAGGACGAACACGGCGCCGTTGCCCAGTACCAATGGGATGGCGTTGGCCGACTGATCCAGACGACGCTTCCCACAGGCGCCAGCCGCGCGTTCAGCTACAACGCCTACGGCAAAATCACCGCCGAACGCGATGAACTGGGCCGCGTCACCCGTTACGAATACGTCGACGACCTGCACCTGGTCAGCCGCAGCCTCAATGCCGACGGCACCCAGCTGAAGTACCGCTACGACAACGCCCAGCTGTTGCTCACCGAGATCGAAAACGAATCCGGCGAAAAATATCTCCTGGACTACACGCCCAATGGCTTGATCCGACAGGAAACCGGATTCGACGGCCAACGCACGGCGTACGCCTACGACCTCAACGGCCAGTTACTGGAGAAAACCGAGTTCGGCGAGGATGGCTCGCAGTTGGTGACGGCTTATCAGCGGGATTCGGCCGGACGCCTGCTGGTCAAAACCCTGCCCGACGGCATCAAAGTTGAATACCGCTACGACAGCCTCGGCCGCCTGGTCAGCGTCGACGACGGCCACGATCATCCGCTGGAGTTCGAGTACGACCAGCAGGACCGGCTGATCTGCGAACACCAAGGCTGGGGCACGTTACGTTATGGCTACGACGCCTGCGGTCAGCTGAATCGCCTGCGCCTGCCGGACAACAGCAAGCTCGATTACCACCACGCCAAGGGCGGTGCGCTGACGGCCATCGACCTCAACGGCACCCGATTGACGTCGCATACATTCTTCGCCGGGCGCGAACAAAACCGCCAACAAGGCCTGTTGCTCAGTGACTATCAATATGACGACCGAGGCCGTCTGAAAGCCCACGCCGTCAGCCAACACCTCCAACCGCTGTATCGCCGCGACTATGCCTACAGCGCCAACGACAACCTCGACTACATTGCCGACACGCGACACGGCCAACGCAGCTACCAATACGATCCACTCGACCGTCTGATTCGCGTCCGACACTCCCGCGATCAACAACCGGAAAGCTTCGCCCACGATCCGGCGGGCAACCTGCTGATGCAGGATCGTCCTGGCCCGGCCACCGTCAAAGGCAACCGCCTGCTCATGCAAGGCGACCGCCATTACGACTACGACGCCTTTGGCAACCTGATTCGCGAGCGCCGCGGCACCGGGCAAAAACTGATCACCGAGTACCGCTACGACTGCCAACATCGGCTGATCGGAGCCACCCTGCCCAACGGCAGCCAGGCGACCTACCGCTACGACGCCTTCGGCCGCCGCATCAGCAAAACCGTCGACGGCAAAACCATCGAGTTCTTCTGGCAGGGCGACCACCTCATCGCCGAAAGCAACCGCGAGCATTACCGCAGCTACGTCTACGAACCGGGCAGCTTCCGCCCGCTGGCCATGCTCGACGGCAAAGGCCCACACCAGGCCTGCCCGTTCTACTACCAACTCGACCACCTCGGCACACCGCAAGAACTCACCGACTACAGCGGCGACATCATCTGGGCCGCCCGATACACAGCCTATGGCCGCCTGACTCGCCTCAACCGTGACACCCACCAGGTACTTGATCAACCGTTAAGGTTTCAGGGGCAGTATTTCGATGCGGAAACGGGCCTGCATTACAACCGGCATCGTTACTACAATCCGGATGTTGGACGGTATTTGACGCCGGATCCGAGCAAGTTGGCGGGCGGGTTAAACGGGTATCAGTACACGCGGAATCCGACGGGGTGGGTTGATCCGTTGGGGTTGAGTGAGTGTCCTGGGGGGGACGGGTGTAAGCGGCCGGCGTTTGGGGATGAGGATCCGACTGAGAAGATTAAGGTTGATGAGGGGGAAGCTCAACTCCCATCATATCCAGAGGAATTGTATTTATATCGTGGAGACGGTCGTCACCCAGATGAGATATTTGAACAAGGATTTAAAACCAAGGGCGACAGCAATGACTTGCTGCTCCATTCCCTAGATAGCAACAAGCCTCCGAGCAATTTTGTAAGCACTACCCCAGTTAGAGAGGTTGGCATCGATTTCGCGACAAAATTCAACATGAGAAGCGGTTTTTTGTACACCATACGGATGATCCCTGGGCGAGATCTGACTTCGGAACTTGGGAAAAAATATAAGTTTGGTAGCGAGCGAGAGTTAGCAATTCAAGGCGGAGTCAAAAGAGAAGATATTTTAGGCGTAACCCCTATTGGTGCTAATGGTCGCCCATCTGGTCACACCACCTTAAATCCGAACAGGAAATAGAACGTGGACAGCGTAAAGATTTTCATAATCAAAAATGGCAAGCGTCAATCCGCTGAGCTTCTCTGTGACTCCGAAAATCTAAGCATTACTTTTGTTATGGAAGATGGTTATCGAAATTCATACTCTGGCGACGACTTTTACAAATGCCTGGGTCATGCCAGGGAAGACCATCGTGACGTAACTTTTTTGTGTAAAGGAGCAAAAATAAACGTACACCCCTCTAGTATGTCCTCACAGATGTCGTTAGGCGTAAAAGCATATGAACTGACACTGGGAAAACAAGCATTAAGAAGTGATTTAGTGAGTATCTTTGATTACGAGGAAAACAATCTGACAAACGATTCTGAGGTTCAGGAAGAGTTTTTCATGCGATGGGTTGAGTCTGACATCTCCGACGAGTAGCTAGCGCAAAGATACCGTATCCGGAAAAAGCCCAGTTAAAACTGGGCTCATCTTCCGGTAAGAACTCGGACTTAACCACCCGAACCACTCGTACCACCACCAGCACCACCCGTTCCTCCTCCAGCGCGCCCCGAACTACCGGATCCTCCAGACCCACTCCCAGAACCACTCCCCATCGAACCGCCACCACTCATCGCCCCACTTCCCGTCTCCGGGCTGGTGCTACTTCCGTTTGCATCACCACCATTCCCACCCTTAATAGTGCCAGGCGGCAACGCCTTCTCGTCCGCTGAGCCCGCATTCATTTCAGAATATGGCGGCATCCCGCCCTTATCCACAGGTGCATCGTTGCCGGAGGACTGAGCAAACGCCGACATTGAGCCGGCCAACAACACGCCGATCACCGTCAGGGTCGTCAATTTGGACCTGATCATGGTGTATCTCCTTTAACAAGGTGCGTACCTGAATTCTGGCAGCGATCGCTTTTTAAAGGTGCCTCACAATCGACGAGCGACGCTGCGCCACAGCGTATGTTCAGCTCGGTTCGTTTGAGCCGTCTTCACCGGCAATGTCCGGGTCGTCAGGGTGAGCTTCAACATCCCCGCGCTTCACTTCATCAGACGGCAACTGTTCTACAGCGGTGTCGTCATCAGGCGGACGTTGATCGCGACTCAGGGAATCGGTCGGTGAAGGCAATGGATATTCAGGGGTATCGTCGATGTCGGCGTCTTTCGGATCAGCGTTCATAAAGCACCTCTCGAGAGGCCTGAAAAGCAGGCCCTGAAATTTCGAGGATTGCGCCCTGCATTGCGTTCGATCAGAAAGACGATCGGTCGAGTCCGTCGCACAGCAGGGTCAATCTTCTTCGTCCTCTTCCTCCTCGTCTTCGAACTCAATATTTCCGACATCGCCCGCATCATCAGAATCATTGAGCGGCACCGTTGCGTCATCCATCAACGAGCCTGGGTCTTCGTTTCCTGGATCGTTAATGAACGGAAGCCCGCTCGGGCCTTTTTCTTCCTTGCCTTCGGTTTCAGGAGTCATGGCATGCCTCACAACATTCTGGGGTGTATGAAGTTCGAGGCGGCCCACGACCAAACGTTCCAGAGTCCTACTCCAGAAACGAAAAAACCCGGCGCTGGGCCGGGTTTCTGCTGTGACTCAATGACGAATCAGTGATGTTTGTTCCTGTGCTTGTTTTTATGCTTATGATTGTGGCCGCTACCGGAGTGCGAACTGCCGCTGTCGCTGCCCAGGTTGTTGCCTACCGCCCCACCCGCCGCGCCGCCCAGGCCTGCGCCAATGGTCGAACCGGTAGAACCGCCGAGGCTATTGCCGATCACCGAGCCACCAGCCGACCCCAAACCACCACCAATCGCCGCTTCTGTGCGACTGCCTTTCTTCGCGCCGACCGCGCTACCTGCCGCGCCGCCTACACCGGCGCCAATCGCGGCTCCCGTGCTGCCGCCCATTTGCTGGCCGACCACGTTACCTAGCGCACCGCCAATACCACCGCCAACTGCAGCGGTGCCGTCACCGGCTGCCATTGCACCTTGAGCGACCAAAAGTCCCAGAACCAACGTGGACAATGTCAAACGCATGATATGAACCTCTAAATTCCGTATCGGGGGTAAGAGAACGCGTTACGGATGGCGTGAGTCTAGCTTTTTCATCACGCCAGCGCTGATCGTTGGACAGCTGTAAATTCGAAGAGCGTGAAGAAGAAATTTCCAGATACAAAAAGCCCGGCATCAAGCCGGGCTTTTTGAGCTGATCGATCAGGATCAGTGACGCTTGTGACCTTTGGCCAGGTTGCTGCCCACGCCGCCGCCCAATGCGCCGCCCAAGCCTGCGCCGATGGTGGAACCGGTCCTGCCGCCCAAGCTGTTGCCGATGATCGAACCGCCGGCCGCGCCGACACCACCACCAATGGCTGCTTTAGTGCGGCTGCCTTTGCGTGCGGCAACAGCACTGCCGGCCGCGCCCGCTACACCAGCACCAATCGCTGCACCGGTGCTGCCGCCCATGCTCTGGCCGACCACATTACCCAGCGCGCCACCCAAACCACCACCGATCGCGGCAGTGCCATCACCCGCAGCCATCGCACCTTGAGCAACCAAAAGCCCCAGAACCAAAGCAGGCAGTGTTAAACGCATGACAAGAACCTCAAAAAAAGGGGTAACGAAAGGGGCGAGATTGAATGCTTTTGAGGAGACAAAGTCCAGACACGCACGGGTACAACCTCGCAATAGGCGACGGTTGGACAGCGTTTTTAGAAAAGGTTTTATGACAGGCAAAAAAAAGCCCGCTGGGGAACGGGCCAGGTACTGCTTTCTAACGGATGAGTTGAGCCTACGTAGGTGGGTGTGAAAAGTTTGTGAAAGAAATCGCTAACAGCGGGCTGTGTATCTGTAGTCCAAATCCCGACAGCCGACCTTGTGAAAATGAAAACCCCGCTCAATGGCGGGGGCTGTCCGGTTGACGGTTACTTCCTGGAAGGCGGCATCCTCTTGGGCAAGAAATTCGCCTTTTCGGTCCGGGGCAACTTGGATTTCAATTTGGCGACCTGGACCCGGTTTTCACCAAAGCCCGGCATATACTCCGCTTGACCACACTGCACGCAATTGTTGATCGAAAACTCAGATCCGTCGTCTTCGATATACGAATCAGCCATACCTTTCCCCTCTCAAAAAAGGGTCGACACCGGCAAGCCCTATTTGCCTGAAAAATATCGACCTTCAACGCTTTTGAGACTAGTCAGTCATTACCGGACTTGTAGTTCAGATTATTGCGTCCCCGACGAACGGCCTCGTAACACATTCACCTCAACTTGACCGCCGTCCCGGTCACAAACACCACCACCATCCCGCCCTTCCCGGCCGGCATACTGATCTCATAATCAAGCCCCACCACCGCATCAGCTTGAAGTGCCCGCGCCCGTGATTTCAACTCGTCGGTTGCCTGAATCCGTGCTTCCTTCAACGCCCGCTCCAATGTCTGAGAGCGCCCACCGAAAAAATCCCGCATCCCGGCGAACATATCGCGGATCACGTTGACACCCTGCACCGACTCGGCACTGACGATGTCCAGATAGGCGGTGATTTGTCGGCCTTCGATCGTGTGGGTTGTGGTGGTGATCATTAAATTTCCTTCTGCATGGCCCGGGGATAATTACTCAAGGCAACCTGGACAGATGTTGAGCCAACGCATCAAACGCCGGCAAGGTGACCGGATCATTAGCCGAGTTACTGGCGACCGGATGGGAGGCGTAGCGAACAATCACCATCTCGGCTTTCGGGTCGACATAGATGCGTTGCCCATGGACCCCGCGCGCCATGAAGTCTCCGCCCTCTTTGTTGGTCACCCACCACATTGAACGGTACTCCAACCCTTCAACAAATCGTAACCCGCCTGGGCGAATGCCTGCTTGTCGCCGCCGCGACGGAGGTCGTCAACCACCGCTTTGGGCACGATTTGCTGACCGTTGAACTGACCGTCATTACGCAACATCTCGCCAAATCGTGCCAGGTCACGCAAACCGGTGTTCAAGTCGCCGCCAGCAAACGGGGTGCCAATGGAGTCCACCGTGAAATAGGCGTCCTGTTCAGCCCCCAAACGGCTCCAGATCCGCTCCGACAACAACTGTGCGACGTTGCGACCGGTCGCTCGAGCGATGATCCAACCCAGTACATCGGTATTGACGGTCTTGTAGCCGAACGCGCTACCGTGTTCGCCTTGCGGTTGAACCGTCTGCAAAAACTCGTAGTAACTTCGCGGACCGCTGTAGTCCCTTGGCTTGGGCAGAGGGCTGCCAGCTTTTGCATGAGCCCAGACCTCGGCGTTCGGGTCGGTGTAGTCCTCGCTGTATTTGAGGCCGGTCGTCATATCGAGGACCTGACGCACCGTAGCGCCGCCAAACGCCGAAGCCGCCAGTTCGGGGACGTATTCGGCGACGTGCTTGTTCGCATCGATTCGCCCTTCTGCCACCAACATCGCCCCTTAATGTGCCGACCACAGACTTGGTCACCGACATTGCCGCGTGCTGGCCTTCAGGCTTCAGCACGCCAAAGTAACGCTCGTAGACAACTTTCCCGCGATGCATCACCACAATCCCGTCGGTGTAGGTGGCCGCGAGGGATTGCTCCCAGGTCATCGGAGCCTTCGCGCCCAGCGGGACGAAGCTGATCGCATCAATGTCTTTGCGCAGCGCAGATACCAATGGAACCGGCGCACTGAGCCCCCCGTGAAACGTTGATCGTAGGCATCAGTTGACGGAAGTTCGAGACACTCCAGCGCATCGCCGGGAACTGGAAATAGCTGCCGTCTTCGAAGCGCACGGTGCGATCTGCAGGTGGTGGTGAGCCGACCATCCAGCCTAGTTTTGCGGGGTCGCTGGCTATGGCGTCGGGGAAAGTCTTAGTCGTGGACGCAGTGGCGAATAAGGAGACGGTACTCATCAACACGGCGGAGAGGGAAATAGCTATGCGGCGGGAAGCGGCGCGAGGGTGAGACATAGTGTCGATTCCATTCGAGGGGCCTAGGGCAGTCCAACAGGTTAGAGCAGCTTGACCAACACAGTTGTGACAGTGGCCACCGTGCCAATCAACCCTGTCGCTACAGCCACCGGATACCAAAAAGTTTCACGGGTCATCTTTCCGGCCTCGGCGTTCAGCTTGCGCTGCTCAGCCATCAGCTTGACGATCTCCACGTGGACCTTTTCCAGTTCCTGCATAACGTGCGTGCGTCCAGATAATGGGCCGCGTCATGTGCCTTGCCCGTTGATTAATTTTGCCCCCTAAAGGCGCAAAGCGAATACCCCTCACGAAACGGCTCGTGTCAGGTGCTGAAACCTATGAAAGCACCCAACTACCTGGCTTCCCAGCATTACTTCCCACATGCCTATCAGCCGTCCTACATGAATTTCGGAAGCGTCTTCGCCGATGGGCTTGGGTCAATAACCTTGCCATCCACAAAATCCAGACGCCAGAAACCACAAAACCCCTGACTTCTCTCGAAATCAGGGGTTTTGGTTACATCGAATTTGGCGGTGAAGGAGAGATTCGAACTCTCGATACAATTTCTTGTATACACACTTTCCAGGCGTGCTCCTTAAGCCACTCGGACACTTCACCGTATCTCGTCAAACATGTTCTGTCTGTCGAGGCGCGCTAATGTAGTCGAAAGCTTTTCCGATGGCAAATTTTTTTTTCAGAATTTTCATGCGCTTAGCGTTTTAGTCGTTCGAGCAGGTTCCAGTCCATGGCAAACCCGCCAATCTCCGGCTTCGCGCCCTCTTCTATATAGAGGGGAGTGCGCGGTTGGCGTGGCGGGCGACGCTTGCCGGGCGGGGAAAGGGTGACTGGGCGGTCAGTCACGGCGCTTTACCTGGCCTGCGGCGGTGAGTAACGTCTGCCCTACTTTATTGAAAGGAATAGCGTCATGAGTGAGTTGATTTCCTACCATCTCGAAGACGGTATCGCGACCCTGACCTTGAGCAATGGCAAGGTCAATGCCATCTCTCCGGACGTGATTGCTGCGTTTAACGCCGCGCTGGATCAGGCGGTGACTGATCGTGCGGTGGTGATCATTACCGGTACGCCTGGGATTCTGTCAGGCGGTTATGACTTGAAGGTGATGACCTCAGGTCCTAAAGAAGCCGTGGCGCTGGTGACTGCCGGTTCGACCCTGGCTCGTCGTCTGTTGGCGCACCCGTTCCCGGTGATCGTGGCATGCCCTGGGCATGCGGTGGCCAAGGGCGCGTTCCTGCTGTTGTCGGTGGATTACCGAATTGGTGTCGACGGCCCGTTCAGCATTGGTTTGAACGAGGTGCAGATCGGCATGACCATGCACCACGCCGGTATCGAACTGGCCCGTGATCGTCTGCGCAAGTCGGCGTTCCACCGCTCTGTGATCAACGCTGAGATGTTTAATCCGCAGAGCGCCATGGATGCCGGGTTCCTCGACCTGGTGGTGTCGGCCGAAGAGCTGCAAGGCGCGGCGCTGGCGGCGGCTCGTCAGTTGAAGAAGATCAACATGACCGCTCACAAGAACACCAAGCTCAAAGTGCGCAAAGCGCTGCTGGAGAGGCTGGACAACGCGATCATCGAGGATCAGGATTTTTTGGTTTAAACCCAAACGTGCCACACCGAAAAGCCCGACCGTCGTGTCGGGCTTTTTCTTACACGCTCCGTTGAATAGCCTACAACCGCTCTAGATCGCATCTGACCCATAAGTCGGAAACATGCGCTCAAACATCGCCTATCTCCCACCTCTATAGCGGCAATTGCCGAAAACAGTGCACATCCGTACACTGCGCCACCTTTTGTCCCGGTGGGGCCTGTAAATGCTGTTTGTGTTTCGTATGTTATTGATGGGCCTGCACTTTATTCTGGCCGGTGTGCTCGGGGTGATTCTCGGCCTGTGCCGACCGTTCAATCCGGACAACAGCCGTTTGTGCGCGCGTCTTTATGCATGGCCGGCGATGTGCATTTTGCGTCTGCGGGTGAAGGCTGACGTCGGACCGCTGATGGATAAACCCGACAGCTGCGTGATCATCGCCAACCACCAGTCCAACTACGATCTGTTTGTGTTCGGTAACGTGGTGCCCCGCCGTACTGTGTGTATCGGCAAGAAGAGTCTGAAGTGGGTGCCGCTGTTTGGTCAGTTGTTCTGGTTGGCGGGCAATGTGCTGATCGATCGCGGCAATGCGCAGAAAGCGCGTCAGTCGATGCTGACCACTACCCACACGCTGCAGAATGAAGACACTTCGATCTGGGTCTTCCCGGAAGGCACACGCAACCTGGGCGAAGAGTTGCTGCCGTTCAAGAAAGGCGCCTTTCAAATGGCCATTTCCGCCGGGGTGCCGATTGTTCCAGTGTGTGTCAGCAGTTACGTTAAACACATGCGATTGAACCGTTGGGGCAGTGGGAAGATTCTGATCCGCTCGTTACCGGCGATTCCTACGGCTGGATTGAGCCTGGATGACATGCCGCTGCTGATTGCCCAGTGCCGCGAGCAGATGCGCGAGTGCATCGCTTCGATGGATCGGCAACTGCAAGCCGCGTAAAAGAAACCCGCCTTGTGCGGGTTTTCTTTTGCCTGCGAGCTTTTGCCTACGAACTCAACAGATTTCACTGACTCTCAAGCAGCAGACAGGGCTAAGCTGGAGACTGCCTGCCACTGCCATCTTTGCTAATAGAAAGCTGCCAATAAGAAGTGAATCACTATCATGGGTAGAGTTGTTGCTGCTGCGGTTTATAGCGCCGGTAAGAAAGTCACCAATATCACTCTCGACGAAGGCGCTGCCTGGGCTGCAAAGCCTGACCACTTTGTCTGGATCGGCCTCGAAGAGCCGAACGCACAGGAGCTGGCCAACCTGCAACGCCAGTTCAATCTGCACGAACTGGCGATCGAAGACGCCCTGGAAAAGCATAGCCGACCGAAGCTCGAAACCTTCGGCGACGCACTGTTCATCGTCACGTATTCGCCGATCCGGAATGAAGGCAAACTGGAGTTCATCGAGACTCACATCTTTGCCGGCAACGGCTACATCATTACCGCACGCAATGGTCATTCAGCGTCCTACGCCTATGTCCGACAGCGTTGTGAGGCGCGTCCGCTGTTGCTGGAGCACGGGGAAGATTTCGTACTCTATGCCATCCTCGATTTCGTGATTGAAAACTACCAGCCCGTGGGTGAAGCGATCCATGCCGAGATCGATGAGCTGGAGAGCAACGTAATGTGTGGGCACCTAAATGAACACGACATCCAGAAGCTCCACAGCCTGCGCCGCGATGTATTGCGCTTGCGTCGGTATGCGGCGCCGATGGTGGAGATCGGTGAGGAATTGCAGAAGCTGAGTTTTCCGTTCATCGACAAGAACATGCGCCCGTACTTTCGCGATGTGCAGATTCATGTGACACGGCAGATGGAAGACCTGACGACCCTGGCGGACATTGCCAGTCAGACCATTGAGGTTGGGGTGTTGCTGGAGGCGTCACGCCAAAGCGTGGTGCAGCGCAAGTTTGCAGCGTGGGCGGCGATTCTGGCGTTCCCGACGGCGGTGGCGGGGATTTACGGGATGAACTTCCAGAACATGCCGGAGTTGTCGTGGCATTACGGGTATTTCGGGGTGTTGGGGTTTATTGCGGTTGGTTGCGTCGGTTTGTGGGCGAGTTTCAAGAAGTCTGGGTGGTTGTAGCCATTACCGCGGCGTCTGTGAGATTCGCGAGCAAGCCCGCTCCCACAATGATCTCTGCAACACCGGAGATCCACTGTGGGAGCGGGCTTGCTCGCGAAGCTTTTATCTTTTAAACCGCCCCAGATTCTGGTTTGTGCGCCACAAACCGCATCATCCACTCCGCGACGGTAGTGCCGTGATGCTCGTGCTCAAGGCTCGCCATACCTTTCGAATAAATCTGCTCGCCCAGCGCTTCCTGACGAATATCCAACAACGCCCGCGAGTAATCGTGAATGAATTCCGGATGCCCCTGGAAGCACAGCACCTGATCGTTGATGTGGTACGCGGCGAACGGGCAGAAATCGCTGGAAGCGATGACCGTGGCGTTTTCCGGGAGCGCGGTGACCTGATCCTGGTGGCTGATCAGCAAGGTCAGCTCTTCCCTCACCGGGCTCATCCACGGCGCCTTGGCGGCGAGTTTGTACTTGTGGGTGCCGACGCCCCAGCCTTGGGTCGCACGTTCGCTCTTGCCGCCCAGCAGCAGCGCCAACAGTTGATGGCCGAAGCACACGCCCAGCAGTTTGGCGCCACGCTCGTAGCGGGTCAGCAGGTAAGCCCTGAGGGTTTCAATCCACGGGTCGGTGCCGAAGGAATCGGCCTTGCTGCCAGTGACCAGATAGGCGTCGAAGGTCAGCTCATCGCCGGGATATTCGCCCTGCATCACGTTGTACACGGTGAACTCGGCAGCGATGGGTTGCTGCGAAAACAGACGCTGGAACATCTGCCCGTAACCCTGATATTGATCGACCAGTTCCGGACGCAGGATGTCGGTTTCCAGAATGCAGATGCGTAACGACATAAAAAATACCTGACACGTGATGGGAATAATGTACACCTCAGAGCCTGCCTTGAAACACAGTGGCAAGGCAAGCCCCGGAATGCGTCATCCGTCCCCTAGAACGCCTCCCCTTTAGCCGCTTTCTCCAGCAATAGCGCAGGGGGTGCGAATCGCTCGCCATACTGCTCCGCCAGGTACTGGGCGCGGGCGACGAAATCTTTCACGCCGTACTGATTGATGAATTGCAGCGCGCCACCGGTCCAGGCGGCGAAGCCGATGCCGAAGATCGAGCCGACGTTGGCGTCCGCCGTCGAGGTCAACACCCCCTCCTCCACACAGCGCACCGTTTCGATGGCTTGCACGAACAACAGTCGATCACGCACGTCCTTCGGCGAAATCTGCCCGTCAGCCTTCTCGAAACGGCTTTTCAGCTCTGGCCACAGATGCTTCTGCCCACGGGCCGGATAATCGTAGAAACCACCCCCTCCAGCCTTGCCCGGACGCTTGTATTCGTTGAGCAACAAGTCAATCACGGCGAACGCCGGGTGCTCAATCAGCGGTTTCCCTTCTGCTTGCAGGTCTTTGGCGGTCTGCTGGCGGATATGGCTCATCAGGCTGAGGGAAACTTCGTCGGAGATCGCCAGAGGTCCGATCGGCATGCCGGCCTTGCGCGCTTCAGTCTCGATCATCGGCGCGCTCACGCCTTCGCCCAGCATGGCAATGCCTTCGTTGGTGAACGTGCCGAACACCCGCGAGGTGAAGAAACCGCGACTGTCGTTGACCACAATCGGCGTTTTCTTGATTTGCAGGACGAAATCAAACCCGCGAGCCAGGGTTTCGTTGCTGGTGTGGGCGCCTTTGATGATTTCCACCAAGGGCATTTTCTCCACGGGGCTGAAGAAATGCAGACCGATGAACTTGCTCTGATCCGGCACGGCGGTCGCGAGGCCGCTGATTGGCAAGGTCGACGTATTGGAAGCAATCACGGCATCCGGGCCAACGACTTTTTGCGCCGCCGAAGAGACCTTGGCTTTCAGATCGCGATCTTCAAACACCGCTTCAATGATCAGATCACAACCGGCCAGATCGGCGTCGCTTTCAGTGGGGTGAATTCGCGCCAGCGTTGCATCGCGCTGATCGACACTCAATTGGCCACGCGCAACCTTCTTGTCCAGCAGCACCGCCGAATGAGCCTTGCCCTTCTGCGCGGCCGCAAGATTGATGTCCTTGAGCACCACGTCGATGCCGGCCGACGCGCTGACAAAGGCGATTCCGGCGCCCATCATGCCTGCGCCCAGCACGCCCACGCGACGCGTCACGTAAGGTGCAAAGCCCTGGGGCCGCGAGCTGCCGGCATTGATTTCGTTGAGCTGGAACCAGAACGTACCAATCAGGTTTTTCGACACCTGGCCGGTGGTCAATTCGGTGAAGTAGCGGGTTTCGATCAAGTGCGCGGTGTCAAAATCCACCTGAGCACCTTCCACCGCGGCGCAGAGGATTTTCTCTGGCGCGGGCAGGCAGCCCTGGGTTTTGCTGCGCAGGATAGACGGCGCGATGGCCAGCATTTGCGCGACTTTCGGGTTCGACGGCGTACCACCGGGAATTTGGTAACCCTTCACGTCCCAGCGTTGCACAGCTGAAGGATGGGCGATAATCCAGGCGCGCGCCTTGGCCAGCAGTTCATCACGATCCGCCGCCAACTCATCAATCAAACCTGCCCGCAACGCCTGCTGCGGCCGGACTTTTTTGCCTTCGAGCAGATAGGGCAAGGCTTTTTCAATACCGAGCATCCGCACCATGCGCACCACCCCGCCGCCGCCCGGCAGCAGGCCAAGGGTCACTTCCGGCAGGCCGAGTTGCACCGAAGAATCGTCCAGCGCCACCCGGTGATGGCACGCCAGGCAGATTTCCCAACCGCCGCCCAACGCGGTGCCGTTGATCGCGGCGACCACCGGTTTGCCGAGGGTTTCCAGAGTTCGCAGCTGCCCTTTGAGTGTCAGCACCATGTCGTAAAAGGCTTTGGCTTCGGGCTTGCCGACCTTGATCAGTTCATTGAGGTCGCCGCCGGCGAAGAAGGTTTTCTTGGCCGAGGTGATGATCACGCCGGCGATGGTGTCTTTGTCGGCAACGAGTCTGGCAACACAGGCAGCCATGGCTTCGCGGTAAACCGCGTTCATGGTGTTGGCGCTCTGGCCCGGCATGTCGATGGTCAGGACGACGATCTGGTCCTGACCTTTTTCGTAACGAATGGCTTCAGTCATGATGAAAGTGCTTCCTTGAAGTCGGTCGGGGCTCAGAGGCGATCGATGATGGTGGCGATGCCCATGCCGCCGCCGACACACAGCGTCGCGAGGCCATAGCGCAGGCGCCGGGTTTCCAGTTCGTCGAGCAGCGTGCCGAGGATCGCGCAGCCGGTGGCACCCAGCGGGTGGCCCATGGCGATGGAGCCGCCGTTGACGTTGACCTTGTCCGGGTCGATCGCCATGTCCTTGATGAATTTCAGCACCACCGAGGCGAAAGCTTCGTTGACCTCGAACAAGTCGATGTCTTCAACCCGCAGCCCGGCTTTGGCCAGTGCCTTGCGGGTGGCCGGCGCGGGACCGGTGAGCATGATGGTCGGATCGGTGCTGGTGACCGCCGTGGCGACGATCCGCGCCCGTGGTTGCAAGCCCAGCGCCCGGCCCTTGGCTTCGGAGCCGATCAGCATCAGCGCCGCGCCATCGACGATCCCGGAACTGTTACCCGCCGTGTGCACGTGGTTAATCCGCTCAACATGGCTGAAGACCCGAAGCGCGGTGGCATCAAAGCCCATTTGCCCGATCATCTCGAAGCTCGGCTTGAGCTGGCCCAAGCCTTCCATGGTTGATCCGGCGCGGATGAATTCATCGTGATCGAGCAGGATAATGCCGTTCTGGTCCTGCACCGGCACCAGCGATTTGTTGAACGAACCGTCGGCCCTTGCCCGCGCAGCCTTTTGCTGGGAGTGCAGCGCATAGGCATCGACGTCTTGACGGCTGAAGCCTTCCACCGTGGCGATCAGGTCAGCGCCCACGCCTTGAGGGGCGAAATGGCTGTGAAAACTGGTTTCCGGGTCCTGCGCCCAGGCGCCGCCATCGCTGCCCATCGGCACGCGGGACATGGACTCGACGCCGCCGACCACCACCAGGTCTTCGAAGCCGGAACGCACTTTCATCGCGCCGAGGTTCACCGCCTCCAACCCCGAGGCGCAGAAGCGGTTGATCTGCAAACCCGCCACGCTGACGTCCCAATCCGCCACCTGGGTCGCGGTTTTGGCGATGTCGGAACCCTGGTCGCCGATGGGCGTCACGCAGCCAAGTACCACATCGTCGACCTGACTGGTGTCGAGAGACGTGCGCTGTTGCAGCGCCGTGAGCAGCCCGGCTACCAGGTTCACCGGTTTGACGCTGTGCAAGGCGCCATTGGCCTTGCCTTTGCCGCGGGGCGTGCGTAACGCGTCGAAAATAAAAGCTTGGGTCATGACGTTCTCGAACCTGGGCAGGGGAGTAAATTCAGAGTTCCCACCTTAGGCCGAGCAGCCCTGGATTCAATGACCGCAGTGCTCACAGACGTTGACGGTCACGCTCAGACGGACGGTAGGCAACGACCGAATTAACCGATTCAGGACACCAAGCTGTCTAGCAAACGGGCGCCCAAGAAGCTGGCAATAGGCCTCATGCCTTTTTAAGAGCAATTTATGTGAAGTCCATACGAAATGGATCTAAACCAAGCGTGACGCGGGCTCTAAGGTGAACTTGTACGAAGTTGTCGTCGGGTTTTGCCGAGGCGCTCGTCAAACAGGAAGTGCAACGCTCTGCCGTCATGGAGAAATGCAGGCAGGCATCAGGAAATAACAATAAAGGCGGTCAAGCCATGTTCAAACAATCGAAAGTACGTCAAGCCGGGCTCATTCTTTTCGCCACTACGCTGTTGTTGATTTTGCCGAACCTGACCAAGGTGATCGGCTAGTCGGTCATTAAAAAATACGGCGCCAGGTTTTATATCGCCCTCTAAAAATGTGACTGGCTCGCTACCCGGGCCAGCGTGGGTGTGCCAACCTTTACGGCACTTCCACGACATGGACGGCGATCACTTGAAAACGCTCATTTTGTTCGGGGCCTTGCTGCTCAGCACGCCTCTGTCTGCCGCACAGCTGAACCTTGAGTTGGGCGCGAGCAGTCGCACCTGGCAAACCGAGGAATTGCTCAAGCATCCTCAGGTTCAGACCATCACCATTAGCAACGACGTTTCCTACAAACGGGACATGAGCTATCGCGCTGTTCCGTTGGCTGCGTTGTTGACGGGCATCAAGCCTGAAGACCATTTACAGGCGGTAGCCCTGGATGGTTTTGCCGCAGAACTGTCAGCCGCGCCCTTGCTCAATACCCAGGGTGCGCGCGCATGGTTGGCGATTGAAGAACCCGCCAAGCCGTGGCCACCGCTGTCGGAAGGCAAACCCGGCGCCGGGCCGTTCTATCTGGTCTGGACCGATCCTCAGGCGAGCGATATCAGCCCCGAGCAATGGCCCTTTCAAGTGGCGAGCATCAAGCGCTTGGCACCGGTGGCCGAGCGCTTCCCTGCCCTGCTGCCCGATCCGGCGTTGAAGGCTGACGATCCGGTGAACAAGGGTTTTGCGCTGTTTCAGAAGAATTGCCTGGCGTGTCATCGATTGAACGGCGCCGGGGATGCGCAGTTCGGGCCAGACCTGAATATTCCGTTTAACCCGACCGAGTACTTCGGCGCGGATTTCCTCAAGCGCTACATTCGTGATCCGCAGAGCTTGCGCCAGTGGCCTCAGGCGAAGATGCCCGGGTTTTCGGTGACGGTGCTGCCGGACGGGGATCTGGAGAGGTTGGTGGGGTATTTGAAGCACATGGCTGGGCGAAAAGTTAAGCCCTAGCCTTTTGTTGCCTGGACTGGCCTCTTCGCGAGCAAGCCCGCTCCCACATTTGATCTGCGCCAAACGCAAATTCTGTGATCAATAAAGATCCAATGTGGGAGCGGGCTTGCTCGCGAAGCGGTATCCCCGATTATTGCTGTTGCACAGAAATAACCGGTAATGGTGTTGGCGAAACAAACACTTTCGCATGCATCTGCTCGCAACCACCGCCACGCCGCATGCCACGTACCGGGCAGGCATCCAGGTAATCCAGGCCCACCGCCAGTTTCAGATGACGCTCAGGCCGCGCCAATTCATTGGTCACGTCAAAGCTGTACCAGGCGTCGTCGAGCCAGGCTTCCGCCCAAGCGTGACTGGCCAGGTGTTCGCTGTTCTCGCTGTACAAATAGCCCGACACATAACGCGACGGAATGCCCAGGCTGCGAGCGCAGGCGAGAAACGCGTGGGTGTGGTCCTGACAGACGCCGGAACGCCCGGCGAAGGCCTGGGCGGCGCTGGTGTCCACTTCGGTGGAGCCCGGCGTGTAGGTCATGTGCTGGTTGAGGCCATGCATCAAGTCGATCAACGCCGTGCGATCCCGGCGTTGCTTGCACTCCTTCTCGGCGAACGCACGCAGGGCTTCATCGGCTTCGGTCAGGCGCGTGAAACGCAGGAACGGCAGCGCCGACTGGCTTTCATGCTCCGCCTCACGCAATTCGTCGATGTCCACCTGACCCCGGGCGCCGATGATGATCGCCTCGTGAGGCTCGTCCAGGGTCAGCACGTGCAGGATGTTGCCGAACGGATCGAGTTGCGCGCGCACCGGGCGCGGCAAGTCGAGCTGCCAGCTGAGCACATGCTGGCGCTCGCTGTCGTGGGGTGTCAGTCGCAGATACTGGATGCTCGCCCGCACCTGATCTTCGTAGTGATAGGTGGTCTCGTGGCTAATGGAAAGTCTCATGCAGCCTCCAAGTAGGAACTGTGTATGGCATTACCCAACTGGCGCACCAGCGGAATGAACTCGGTCAGCCAGGCGTGCAGGCCTTCATCGAGAATTTCGGTGATGCCGGTGTAGCGCAGGCGTGCATCCATTTCCGCTGCCAGGCGTTGCGCGGGACGGCCATTGGCCCCCGGCAATTGGGCAAGGATCTGGTCGATTTCTTCTGTGCAGGCTCGCAATGAACGCGGAACGTCAGCACGCAGCAACAGCAACTCGGCCACATGCCGGGCGCCGGGCGCATCGCGGTAGATCTCGGTGTAGGCCTCGAACGAGGACAACGCCCGCAGCAAAGCACTCCACTGGTAATACGCGTGAGCGGTGCCGTCGCTGACCGCCTCGGCCTGATCGCCGGCCATTTCGTAGCGGGCATCCAGCAGGCGCAACGTGTTGTCCGCCCTTTCGATAAACGTCCCCAGACGAATAAAGCGGAACGCATCGTTGCGCATGATCGTGCCGTAGGACGCGCCCCGGAACAGGTGGGAACGTTCCTTGATCCACTCGCAGAAACGGCTCATGCCGTAGCGACTCAAGCCTTGATCAGCTATCCCGCGAATTTCCAGCCAGGTGGCATTGATGTTTTCCCACATGTCGGCGGTGATTCGCCCACGTACCGCATGGGCACTGGCCCGCGCGGCGCCGAGGCAGCTGTAGATGCTCGCCGGGTTGGCCGCGTCCAGAGCGAAGAAATGCAGCAGCCGTTCAGCGTGCAATTCGCCGTGGCGCTCCAGGTAATCGTCCAGGGTGCCGGTGATCAGCAACGGCATGGCGAGTTCATGCAGGCCGTCACCACGGCCATCCTGTGGCATCAGCGACAGCGAATAACTGATGTCGAGCATCCGTGCGAGGTTTTCCGCCCGCTCCAGGTAACGCGACATCCAATACAAATCCGAGGCAGTTCTACTTAACATGGCAGGCTTCCTTCAATCCTCGACCACCCAGGTGTCCTTGGTTCCGCCGCCCTGGGATGAATTCACCACCAGAGAGCCTTCGCGCAGGGCAACACGGGTCAAACCGCCAGGCACAACCCGGGTTTCGCGGCCAGACAATACAAACGGACGCAGGTCGATGTGGCGTGGAGCGATGCCGTTTTCGACAAAGGTCGGACAGGTCGACAGGGACAACGTCGGTTGCGCGATGTACGCATGGGGCTTGGCTTTGATCCGCGCGCGGAAAGACTCGATTTCCGCCGCCGTCGCCGCCGGCCCGACCAGCATTCCGTAACCGCCGGAGCCCTGGGTTTCCTTGACCACCAGTTCCGGAAGATTGGCCAGTACGTGGGACAGTTCGGAGGGATTACGACACTGCCACGTCGGCACATTCTTCAGAATCGGCGCTTCATCCAGGTAGAAACGGATCATGTCCGTGACGAATGGATACACCGACTTGTCGTCCGCGACCCCGGTGCCTATGGCATTTGCCAGCACGACATTGCCGGAGCGGTATGACGACAGCAGCCCTGGAACGCCAAGCATCGAGTCCGGGTTGAACGCCAGCGGATCGAGGAACGCATCGTCGAGGCGACGGTAGATCACATCGACGGCTTTCGGCCCGTCCGTGGTGCGCATGAACACCTTGTCATCCCGCACGAACAGGTCCGCGCCTTCCACCAGCTCAACGCCCATTTCCCGCGCCAGAAACGCATGTTCAAAGAACGCGCTGTTGAAACGACCCGGCGTCAGTACCACCACGCTCGGGTTATCAATCGGGCTGGAGCTTTTCAGGGTGTCGAGCAACAGGTTCGGATAGTGGTCGATAGGGGCAATGCGCTGGGCCGCGAACAACTCGGGGAACAGCCGCATCATCATCTTGCGGTCTTCCAGCATGTAGCTGACGCCGCTCGGTGTACGAAGATTGTCTTCAAGCACGTAGTACGTGCCGTCGCCATCGCGCACCAGATCGACACCGGAGATGTGGGAATAGATATCGCGGTGCAAATCCAGCCCTTGCATCGCCAACTGGTATTGCTCGTTGGCCAGCACCTGCTCGGCCGGAATGATGCCTGCCCTGATTATGCGCTGCTCGTGATAGAGGTCGGCGAGGAACATGTTCAACGCCTTGACCCGCTGAATGCAGCCGCGCTCGACAACTCGCCATTCACTGGCGGGGATGCTGCGGGGGATGGTGTCGAAGGGAATCAGGCGCTCTGTCCCTTGCTCATCACCATAGAGCGTGAACGTAATCCCGGCGCGATGAAATAACAGATCGGCCTCGCGTCGCCGTTGTGCCAAAAGCTCGTCAGGCGTTTCGGCCAGCCAACGGGCAAACTCCCGATAATGCGGGCGGACCTGACCGCCGGCATCGTACATCTCATCAAAATAGGTGCGGATCATGCCGTACTCCTTGTCACCCGGACATCTGGGCTTCGCAAAGCCCGTGCCATCGGCATAAACGCTTTTATATCAATCAGTTGGATAATCGCACTGCACGCACCGCACCAATCCTGTGCGGTAAATGCCCCCAGCTGATCGCCCCCGCTTCATTGCGAAGCAATGTTGTCGCCTCTCACCAGCATAGCCAGAGTTGATTTCACTGCCCGGGAGTGGATGCGGATAATCCGCGCATTCGCTGGAAAACTTGATGAACTTCCCTTTAGCCGCCTGTTCAGGCGGCTTTTTTTTGCGTTTTTGAAACGTTATGAATCAAAAACACGATCAAGAGATCGCAGCCTCGTTTCACTCGACAGCTCCTACAGGTGAAACGAGGCTGCGATCTTTTAACTTTTCAAACCGTGAAAACGAAAACGGCCAACCCTGAGGTCAGCCGTTGCTGAGTATTGTCACTGTTCATAAGTTATGCGAGTCGCCCTCGTACCTCCTGCTTGACGCCCCATCCTTCGATGATGCCGCCCAAAGGCTCGACCACCGCCTCGAAATCCTGCTCAAAGTCGCCGATGCCGTCATAGGTGGCGTACATCACTTTGCTCAGTTCCAGGTACCACGCGCCGTCGTCGCGCACGCTGATTTGTGCATTTAAGGATTCACCGCAGTAATGCCCTGCCGCCCTGCGCGCCCGCTCCTCGTCCGGGAAAATGGCGTAGAACTCGATGGGATGGAATCGTGAAAAGTCGAAGCCGCCTTCTTTCATGCGGCGCAAGACGCTGGTGCTGATGTCTTCTTGATAGGCTGTGCTCATGAAACGTCCCCCTCAGACTGATGGATAGACTTTCCGTATTCCCGGCACTCGCAACCGAATGGGGCGAGCGATGCGGCAACAACGTTGCCGGTGGGAAGCAAGCATGTAGCTGACAAGACCAGACCTTAGCGATCCGTTCGCTGATCTCGATTGCAGAGTAGCCTCAAGATAGAGCCGCTGCCAAGGCCTGGTTAGGAATGTGACAGGAGATGTTCAGATTGGCGTGATGCTGAGGATTTCAATGCTGTACTGGGTCTTCAGACTTTTGACAGTCGGATCATCGGTGCGCCCTTCCAGATCGTTGAGGTCCAGTTCGGCAGCCACAGGCAGACACCGGGCGCGAATGAGCTTCGCGGCTTGTTCATTGTTCGGGCATTCATCGCTTTCGAACACCTCGTCAACTTGTTCACCGTGATCATCAACGAAAGTGACTTTCCACTTTTGCATCAGGTGCCTCCTCGATAAAACCCATGGATGGGCTTACATGTATCTCGACATTCTTCCCCGGCCAATCGTTCAACCGGACCTTCTATAAGTGAAGCATGAAAAAAGGGCCATCTGCGGTGTGTTTTCACACAACCTGAGAGGGCCCTTTTCTGGCTTGCTCGATATCAGTCGTTGCTAGGCTTGTTCACAGCCTGCAGGACGTATTGCGGCAAGGCGAACGCGCCGATGTGGATTTCCGGATTGTAGTAGCGGGTGATGATGCCGCTGCCGGCGAAGCGCTGCTGCAGGGTTTCGCGGGACAATTTGCGATAGGCGGTATTGGTCGCGCCCCAGGCGAAGGTCATGGCGCCACCGATGTAGGTCGGCACGGCCGCCTGATAGAAGTGCCAGTCCGGGAACAGGCTGCGCAGGCGCCCGGCGGTGGTTTTGACTTCTTCGATTTGCATGAACGGCGTGCCGTTCTGGGTCACCAGGATGCCGCCTTCGTTCAGGCAGCGACGGCAGGCCTGGTAGAAGTTTTCCGAGAACAGCACTTCGCCCGGGCCGATCGGGTCGGTGGAATCGGAAATGATCACGTCGAATTTTTCGGTGGTGGTGGCGACGAAACGCATGCCGTCGTCGATCACCAGGTTCAGGCGTGGATCGTCGAACGCACCCTTGGAGTGGTTCGGCAGGTATTCCTTGCACATGTCGACCACGGTGCCGTCGATCTCGACCATGGTGATGTGCTCGATGCTGCGGTGCTTGGCCACTTCACGCAGCATGCCTCCGTCACCGCCACCGATGATCAGCACGCGCTTGGCGGTGCCATGCGCCAGGATCGGCACGTGGGTCAACATCTCGTGGTAGATGAATTCGTCGGCCTCAGTGGTCTGGATCACGCCGTCCAGCGCCATGACGCGGCCCATGCGCGGGTTTTCGAAAATCACCAGGTGTTGGTGTTCGGTGCGCACTTCGTGCAGCAGTTTTTCCATGCGAAAACGCTGGCCGTAGCCTTCGTAGAGGGTTTCCAGGTACTCGCTGGTCGGGGTGTTGCTCATGGGAAGTGCTCCGATGAATGCGGGTGGCAACGGACGGTTACCCGACCATGATGGCCAATCGATCAGCTCGATTGCCCCGGGAAAGGCGAGAATTCTACGTTGCGGAACATGACAGGTCGAATGTGGGAGCGGCGGTGCGGCGATCCGACTTGCTCGCGAAAGCGGTATGTCAGTCACATATATATTGGATGTGACGCAGCCTTCGCGAGCAAGCCCGCTCCCACAGGTTCGGTGTTGTTTCCGGGAAACCGGTCAGACTCGGACGTTGCCCCGTGGCCCGGCAATGGCCCAGATGATCAGGCCCAGCACCGGCAGCAGCAGGATCAGCAGCACCCAGATGAGTTTCATCCCTGTGTCGGCACCACTTTTGAGCACGTTGATGATCGCCCAGATATCCAGGGCAAGAATAATCAGGCCAATCAGACCGTTGAACGTGGAACCCATGGTGTCGCTCCCTAAGAGTGGTTTGCACTCTTAGGATAGCCGGGCCTTGCGAGGGTTCCGTTTTTTAAACGTGGACGGCGATTTTGAGGGCTTCCAGCGAGGGTGCGGCAGCGATGCCGACTTTGGCGCACAACTCGAGCACGCGCGGCACGTCGTTGCCGTAGACCAGCACCACTTGCAGTTCGTCGTCGAGCAACTGACTGAAGTTCATCAGCGTGTAACCCCCGTTTTCCTTGTTCATGCTGCTCATCTGCACCTGAATGCGATTGAGCGCGGTCAGGGCTTCTGTCTTGGCCAGTTGCTTGGGCTTGATATTGAAATCAACGCCGGGCCCGAACGAGGCGACGATCTGGGCGAACAGGTCCACATAGGTGTCGGCCTGGAACAGCACGGTCTCCGGCAAACTGCCGACGACGACCCACTCGCCCAGCGGAATCGGGAACGTGTCGTCGTAGTTGATATCCGGATTGGCCGTCAGAAAAGCCTCGGGATCGGCGTAGGCCTGGGTCGCTTCGTCAGCGACTTTCAGGATTTCGTCATCGCTCATGCACCCGGAGCTGATTTTGCTGATGAGTTCGACGAGTGCGGCTTTCATGGTGCGGAATCCTGTAGCGAGGGAAATTTGAAGGCGCGAAGGATAGCGCATTACGCCCCGCAATTCCTGTGCGCGAGCATGCCGGGAACGTTGACCCACATCAAGATCCAGCCCCCTGAGTAGCGGCACAATAATGGCACCTTGCCGAAACTGTTTCCGCTATCAGAGAAGACCTCCATGGGTGCCTGGCTTAGCAATATCTCGCTGAAATACAAATTCTGGGCGGTCAACGCCGTCGCCTTCGTCACGACCTTGCTGCTGGTGTTGTACGCCGTACAGCTCGAACAACAGGCCCGCAGCCATGCTTATCAGGCATCGGCACAAGCCCAGGCGCGACTGCTCAGCGCCTGGCCCGCCGGGCAGCCGCTACCCAACGCCGATAACGTGCTGACTTTCAGTCTCGGGCAGTCACCGTTGCTGAACGGGCAGCCGGTACTGGAACTGGTCGATACCAATGGCTGGGTCGAAATCAATGCCATGCCGCTGTTCGGCAACAACCCGTTGATGGGTGCTGAAGTGTTTACGCGCACGGACGGCAATCAGGTCGCGGTGATTGCCCATGGCCCGAGCCTGACCCAGGTATTTGGCGAGCGTTTTCCCAACTATGCCGTGGCGGTGGCAATCCTGATGCTGGCGATGCTCGGCGCATCGCAATTGCTGATCCGCTTCCTGCTCAGCCAGCTCAATACGCTGAAAGACGTGATGCTTCACGTCGAGAAAACCGGTGACCTGTCGGCCCGTGTGCCGCTGGCCTGCACTGACGAAGTCGGGCAGATGGCCAATGCCTTCAACGCCATGCAGGCCGGTTACCAGCGGGTGGTCAACACCGTCGCCAGCACCGCCCGGCAACTGGATGTCGGCGCGGCACGGTTGGCGTCGAGCATGAACGAGGTGCGTCACGGCATGCTCGGCCAGCAAAGCGAAACCGATCAGGCCGCCACGGCGATCAACGAAATGACCGCCACGGTCTATCACATTGCCCAGCACGCCGGCGCCACCCGCGACCTCTCGCAAACCGCCGACACCCTGGCCGGCAGCGGACAGGAAGTGGTCAGTCGGGTGCAGAAGTCGATTGCCGGCCTGTCCAGCGGGGTGCAACAGACTGCCGAGATGATTCAACGTCTGGCCGAGGACAGTCAGAAAATCAACGGCGTGGTCAGTGTGATTCACAGCATCGCCGAGCAGACCAATCTGCTGGCGCTGAACGCAGCGATTGAAGCGGCCCGTGCCGGTGAAATGGGTCGCGGTTTTGCGGTGGTTGCCGATGAAGTGCGCAACCTGGCCAAACGTGTCCAGACCTCCACTGACGAGATCACGATCATGGTTTCCGCGTTGCAGGCAGGGACTCGGGACGCGGTGGATTTCATGCAGGAAAGCTCGTTCAAGGCCGACGATTGCGTGCAGCAGGCTCAGGAGGCCGGCGTAGCGTTGGCAGAAATCACCAGCGCCGTGGCACAGATGCGTGAAAGCAATACGCAGATCGCGGTGGCGGCCGAGCAGCAGAGCCACGTGGCGGAAGAGATGAATCGGGCGGTGGTGAGCATTCGGGATGTAACCGAGAACACCGTGCAGCAGACCGTGGATTCGGCGACCACCAGCAATGAGCTGGCGGCATTGGCCGGGGAGTTGAGCAAGGCTATCGGGCAGCTCAAACTGTAAGGCCCCCATCGCGAGCAAGCTCGCTCCCACATTTGATCGCATTCCAATGTGGGAGCGAGCTTGCTCGCGATGGCGTCAGCTCAATCAACATCAATTCCGAACATGACACCTATCACTCCGATAGCCAGCCTTGATTCGCCGACTGGCTTGCCCCGGCCTATTCTTTGTTCAAGAGCCTCAACGAACCAAGGATTACCATCATGGGCAAACGTCACCCCAACCTTCCCGCCTGGCAATGGCGAGCGTACCCGAACAATCACCAGCACCCGACCAATCTGGTGCTGCACCTGATTGCCGTGCCGCTGTTCATCGTGGCGTTTCTGCTGATTGTCTCGGGAGTGTTCAGTCTGAGTTTCGCGAATGTCGCGATTGGCGTCATTGGCCTGCTCGCCGCCCTCGGCCTGCAACGCCACGGTCACAGGCTGGAGGCACAAGCCTCCGAGCCATTCAGTGATCGCAAAGATGCCGTGTCGCGCTTGCTGGTCGAGCAGTTTCTGACCTTCCCACGGTTCTTCCTGAGCGGCGGCTGGTGGCGCGCCTGGCGTGAGCGCCACCGTCGTCACTGATCAGGCGAAAATCGTCACCGTTTGCCGGCTCATGGCAATCAACTGACCGTCCGCGTTCCACAATTTCGCGGCCGCATGACCGTAGCCGTCAGCGGCATGCTCGATCTCGACGAGGTATTTGCACCAGTCCAGCGTGCTCAGTTCAAGCAACGGCTGGACGAATTCGATGGTCCAGGTCAGCGTGCTGCCCATCGCCGGTTTTTTCAGGTGCGGCAACAGCGCCGGAGGCCAGGCGTCGACCAGCGCCAGGATATGTGCCTCGCTGACCGCTTCTTCCTTCACGTCGCCACGCAAGCGCACCCAGCCGCCCATCTCGCGGGATTTGTTGCCGGTGAACGGCAGACCGCCGACGCTCCAGCGCATCGCCAGATGGCGCATGAATTCCGGGGTCACGCCTTTGATGTAAGGCAATTCCTGACAGTCGTCCCAGTGTTTCATCTCGGGCGCCGGTTCGGCGATCACCGCCACCTCCGACGGTCGCGAGGCGCCGAAGCTGCCCTGGACCAACGTCACCACCTGGCCTTTCTGCATTGCCCGACCCAGCACCTGGCTGACCGCTTTGCCTTCGCGTAACACATCGACTTCAAAGCTGACCGGCACTTCTGGCTCGACCGGACCGACAAAGGTGATCGCCAGCGAACGCACCGGACGATCCGCCGGGACTTTTGCGCGCATGGCTTCGTACTGCAAGGCGGCCACCAGGCCACCGAAGCTGGCACGCCCCTGAGCCCATTCGGCCGGGATAGACAGCTCCAGCGGCTGGCTGCGGACAGCGTCGAGCAGATCGGAAAAGCGCATGGAAACCTCGGTGCGGGAAAAGGATGAAGGGATCTTAACCAGCCTGCGGGGGTGGCACAGCGCTTATTCCGGCCAAAGAAGCTGACAGATAGGCCGTGTGCCGGACATCGATTCAAAATTCAACAGTGATCAAATGTGGGAGCGGGCTTGCTCGCGAAGACGGCGGCACATCCAAAACAGATGTGACTGACAGACCGCTTTCGCGAGCAAGCCCGCTCCCACATTGGCTCAGTGTGGCCCCCCCTAGGGTGATCAGGCCCGATTTGTGGTGGTTTCAGGATTTGAAACAGGCTGCGCTGAGTTTGTCGAGGACGCGGTCGGCGCGGCCTTCGGCCTTGGCCATGGCGGTTTTCCAGGCCGCGACGCAGGGCTGCAAATCGGTTTCCTGCTCGGCCATGGCCAGCCATTGCAAGCAATCGTGCCAATCGCCCAAGGCACCTTGCGCGGACTTCAAGCGCGGCATCGCCGCTTTCGGCAGTCGATCCAGTTCGGGATAGGCTTCGATGCCGTAACGCACACGCTTGATCAGCAGGCGCAAACGGTGGCGATCATGCACCGGATCGTGCAGGGCTGTGTCGAGTTTTTTCCACTGCTTGGCCAAACGTTTTTCGATGCGCCGGCGCAAGCCCTTGAGCAAGCCCTGACGTTGGGAGGCCCGCAGAAAACGCGGAAAGGCGTCGAGGATCATCAGCAACTGCGCCACTTCAGGACTCGTCGCGACCGCTGGGTAAGCCTCAGCCATCTGCGCCATGCGCCGATGGGCAGCCTCGGGTTGATCATGCTCGAGCAAGTACGCCGCCAACACTTCGCGATCGCGCAACGGCGTAGTCAAGTCGCCGACCCGGGACGCCGCCGCTTCCAGCTGTTCGACCCCGGGTAAGCCGCGCAATGGCCGCAGCAGACTGCGCAAACGGCGAACCGTGGTGCGCAGATCGTGCAGCGCTTCAGGGTCAGTGCGCGCACTCAAGCGTGCCTGACAGGCCAGCAAACGGACTTCCAGGCCCAGGACATGAGCCACCAACCGATCAACCAAGGCAGACATCACTTGCTCCCTGAATCGAATTGCCCCTAATGCCTACATCATGCCTCAACGGCCGGCGCGCGACTCACGAATATAGAAACGCGCCTTCTCGGCCTTCTTGGCGCAGCCTTCGAACGCTTCGAATTGCTGCTGGGTCTTGGCACCGGTCAACAGCGACAGCGCCTTGGAGTAACTGACATTCCCGGCGAAACCTTCAGCCTTGGCCAGGTCCAGCTCATGCCACGCCGCATCGATCCCGTTGGCGCAGCTGTCACGATAAGCGGTTTTGCCGGCGCAACCGGCGAGTGCCAGGGCAATCAAGGGCACACAGATCCAGGCTTTCATTATTCACACCTCAAAGATAGATAAACAGTCGTGCAGTTAAGACGGTCTGGCGCGTGAAAAGTGCCTTGGTCCCGCCGCGGAAACTCTAGCGCTCGCGAGAATACCCATCTGCCGCCAAAGAGTGTCGAAAAAACGACGCCCTCGCCTCGCTGAACGACCTTATCGATTGAAGCGCGCCCCTCGATGGGTGCATTGTTGAACCTTGTCAGACGAGGGCGATTCATGAAAAAGCGTGTCGCGCTGGTGCTGGGCTCAGGTGGGGCCCGGGGCTACGCCCATATCGGGGTCATTGAAGAGATCGAACGGCGTGGCTACGACATTGCCTGCATTGCCGGATGTTCCATGGGCGCGGTGGTCGGCGGGATCTATGCCGCTGGTAAACTCGACGAATATCGCAACTGGATCGAAAGCCTTGATTACCTCGACGTCTTGCGTCTGGTGGACGTCAGTTTTCGTCTGGGTGCGATTCGCGGGGAGAAGGTTTTCGGGCAGATCCGCAAGATCGTCGGCGAGATCAATATTGAAGACTTGCGCATCCCTTACACGGCGGTAGCCACCGACCTGACCAATCAGCAGGAAATCTGGTTTCAGGAAGGATGCCTGCACCAGGCCATGCGCGCTTCGGCGGCGATTCCCAGCCTGTTCACCCCGGTGATGCAGGGCAACCGCATGCTGGTGGACGGCGGCATCCTCAACCCGTTACCGATCGTGCCGGTGGTGTCGAGTCATTGCGACCTGATCATCGCGGTCAACCTCAACTCCACCAACCAGCGCCATTATCAACTGCCGGTGATCCAGCGCCCGGCGGCGTTCAAGACCCGTTTCGACAGCCTGATCAACTCGCTCGGTTCAAAATTGCCCTTCCGCCGCAAACAGGCGGAGCAATTGCTGCTGCTGGAAAAGGAAGCGTTGATGGCAGAAGCGGCCGAGATCAACCCGTGGATCGAATCCGCCGCACCCGAAGCCCAGCAACCGGCAGCCGCCCCTGAACGCGACGGCGCGCCGAAGTCCGCCACCGGCTCGTTCATCATCGACAACGTCGGCCCGGCCTCTTTGCTGGATCTGATCAACCAGAGTTTCGAGGTGATGCAAACCTCATTGGCGCAATACAAGATCGCCGGTTATCCGCCGGATATTTTGATCAACGTGCCGAAACGGGTGTGCCGGTTTTTCGAGTTTTATAAAGCGCCGGAATTGATCGCGCTGGGGCGGGAGATTGCGCGGGATACGCTGGATCGGTATGAGAGTGAGCGGGATTCCTGAACTTCTCGAGTGAATGATAAGGCCCCTTCGCGAGCAAGCCCGCTCCCACATTTGATCGCATTCCAATGTGGGAGCGGGCTTGCTCGCGAAGACGCCAGATCAGACGACACAAGACTAAAGGCTGTCCTCACTCAACAACCGATACCCAACTCCGGCTTCGGTGACGATGAACCGCGGCTGCGTCGGGTCATCCGCCAGTTTCTGCCGCAGGTGCCCGACCACAATCCGCAAATAGTGAGTGTCCTCGGTATGGGTCGGCCCCCAAATATCCTTGAGCAGTTGTTGCTGGGTGATGACCCGCCCCGGATGCCGCGCCAGTTGCGCCAGCACCGCGTATTCCTTGCGGGTCAGCGCGACTTCGGTGCCGTCGAGTAATACCCGGCGATAAGCCAGGTCGACGGTCAACGGGCCGAACGTCAGCGCCGCGGGTTGCGCTTCTCCCGCCGGCGCCTGACGCAACAAGGCACGCACCCGCGCAAGAAACTCCTGAATGCCAAACGGTTTGGTCACGTAGTCGTTGGCGCCGCCGTCCAGTGCTTCGACTTTCTGCCCTTCACTGGCGCGCACCGAGAGCACCAGCACCGGCACTGTCGACCACTCGCGAAACTCGCGCAGCACTTGCTGGCCGTCCATGTCCGGCAGGCCGAGGTCGAGTACCAGCAGGTCCGGTTTATTCAGGGCAGCCTGGGCCAGGCCCTCGGTGCCGGTGCCGGCCTCCAGCACTTTGTAGCCCTGGGAAACAAGGCTGATACGCAGAAATTTACGGATCTGCGGTTCGTCGTCGATGACCAAAATGGTCGCGGTCTGGCTCATGAATTCACATCAACACAAAGAAGTGGCAAGAGAGTAGCGCAAGCGCAATCAGGCTTCACTTTCGGCTCTTAATTTTCAAAGGCCGGCTGAGCCTGTAACGGCAGGTGCAAGGTGATGCAGGTGCCGCGCCCCTCGATGCCATCGGCAACGCTGATTCGCCCGCCATGGGCACCGACCATGCCCTGACAGATCGCCAGCCCCAGCCCGGTCCCCTGCCCGCCACGATCACCGCGCGCCGCGGTGTAAAACATGTCGAAAATCTTTGCCCGCTCTTCCTGCGGAATCCCCGGCCCCTCATCGCTCACCGAAAAAAACAGCTCGCGCTCATCGGCTCCGGCGCGCAATTGCAGGCGACCGTGAGACGGTGAAAACCGCGCGGCGTTTTCCAGCACGTTGACCAGCGCCTGTTCGATCAGCGCGGCGTGGACGTAAAGCAGCGGCAACTCCGGCGGCACTTCGGTGGTCACCTGCAACGGCGCCAGCACGGCGCGCAGACGATTGAGCGAACTGCCGACGATGTCGGCCGGCGACACCCAATCTCGCGCCAGCTTCAGAGCCCCATGGCCGAGGCGGGTCATGTCCAGCAGGTTCTGGATGTAGCGATCGAGGCGCTCGGCTTCATCGCGAGTGCCTTCGAGCAGTTCGCGGCGATCCTCCAGCGGGATCGCCTCACCGAGGGCCAAGAGGCTGTCGATGCTGCCGCGCATGGAGGTCAGCGGCGTGCGCAAATCATGGGACACCGAGGCCAGCAAGGCACTGCGCAATTGCTCGGTTTCGCCGTGCAACCGGGCGGCTTCCAGGTCTTCGGCCAATTGCGCACGCGCCAGCGCCTGAGCCAGCGGCTGGCTCAGCGCGGTCAACAAACGCCGACGCTGACCGCTCAAGGTCTGGCCCTCTTTGGCACACACTCCGAGCAATGCCAGCGGCCCGTCTTCCACCGACAACGGCCACCACCACCAACGCCCGAACGGCAGCGTGCCGGTGCCCGCGCCGGCCGGTTGATCGTGTTGCCAGGCCCAATCGGCGGCAGCGCGCTCGGCTTCGGAAAACTCCAGCGGGCCACCAGTTTCGACTTTCCAGCCGCCCTGCCCGTCTTGATTGAGCAGGCACAACTGCAGATCACTCCAGCCATCGAGGTGCTGGGCGGCGGCGCTGACCACGGCCTGACGGTCGGTGGCGGCCGTGAGTTTGCGTGACAGGTCGAGCAGTTCGGTGGTCTCTTCCTGAGTGTCGCGCAGCGCCTGCAATTGCCGCCGTTGCCGGGCCGCGAGGTTACCGGTGAGCGCCGCCATCAGCAGGAAGAACAGCAAGGTCAGCACATCTTCTTCGCGTTGGATGGCGAACGAGAAATTCGGCGGGATGAACAGAAAGTCATAGGTCAGAAACGACAGCGCCGCACAGGCCAACGCGGGGCCGAGGCTACTGCGCACCGCCACCAGCAACACCGCGGCGAGGAACACCAGCGAGATATTGGGCAGCGGCAAGACACTTGCCACCGCCCAGGCCAACGCACTGGCGAGCACCGTCGCCACCAGCGCCAGCGCGTAGTCGAACCACACCAGTGACTGCGCCGAACGCTGACGCGGCTGATGCTGTTCGTGATCGCTGTCGAGGACGTTGATTTCCAGCCCGCGCGCATCGCGCAGTAAACGTGACGCCAGACCGCCGCCGAACAACCGTCGACGCAAACGCTGCCGGGACTGACCGACCAACACCAGACTCGCGCGGCGTTCGGCGGCGTGCTGAATCAAGGTTTTTGCCACCTCACCGGCCCGCAACAACACCACTTCGCCGCCGAGGCGTTCGGCCAATTGCTGGGCACTTTGCAGACGCAGCCGCGACTGCTCGTCACGCACACTGCCGTTGTCCACATGCACCAGGCTCCAAGGCAAATGCCGACGCTGGGCGACGCGACTGGCGTGACGCACCAGACGCTCAGCCTGTGCATCGCCATCGACGCCGACCAACAGGCGACCGCGTACCGCTGGCGCCGCTTGGCCGAGCTGGCGATAGCCCTGGGCCAAATCATCATCGACCTGAGCGGCGGCGGTTTGCATCGCCAGTTCCCGCAGGGCCGTGAGGTTGGTCTGGGTGAAAAAGGCGTCGATCGCCGCCCTCGCCTGCTCCGGTACGTAAACCTTGCCATCGCGCAGACGCTCGAGCAGCTCGCGTGGCGGCAGGTCAATCAGCAGCAGTTCATAGGCTTCTTGCAGCACCCAGTCCGGCAGGGTTTCGCGGACCTGCACACCCGTGATGCCGCGCACTTTGTCGTTAAGACTTTCCAGGTGCTGGACGTTGACCGTGGTGTACACGTCGATGCCTGCCGCGAGCAGTTCCTGAATGTCTTGCCAGCGTTTGGTGTGGCGACTGCCGGGCGCGTTGCTGTGGGCCAGTTCGTCCACCAGCACCAGTTTCGGTTTGGCAGCGAGCAGGCCGTCGAGGTCCATTTCTTCGAGCATCACGCCACGGTATTCCGAGCGCACCAACGGCTGCTGCGGCAAGCCGCCGAGCAGCGCTTCGGTCTCGGCGCGACCGTGGGTTTCGACCACGCCGGCAATCACTTTCACGCCTTGGCGCAATTGCGTGTGGGCCGCTTGCAGCATGGCGTAGGTCTTTCCGACACCGGGCGCGGCGCCGAGAAAAACCTTGAGCCGGCCACGGCCGTCGCGGGGCAGGTCTGCTAACAGCGCGTCGGCGCGGCCGGAGTCACTCATGCTTGAAGCTCTCTTTTTTTTGATGTTGATGTAGTGATTGTTCAGCCGCCTTCGCGAGCAAGCCCGCTCCCACATTTGATCTTCAGTGTTACGCAGATCCAGTGTGGGAGCGGGCTTGCTCGCGAATGGCGCCACCACCGTTCTACAGGCTTTCCAGCGCCATGTTCAGCGCCAACACGTTCACCACCGGCGGCCCCACCAATGGCTGCTCGATATGCGCATCCATCAACTGCTGAAGCGTAGACACCGGCAAATTGCGCGCTGCCGCAACACGCGCCAGTTGATAGGCAATCGCGGCCGGTGGCAAGTGTGGATCGAGGCCGCTGCCGGAGGTGGTGACCATTGCCAATGGCACCGGACCCTGGCCCGGCACCAGCAGCTTGTTGGCATCGTCGATCACCCGAGTAGCCAGGGCCGGGTTGCTCGGCGAGAGGTTGCTGGCACTGCTCGACACGGTAGCAAAGGCACCGGCCGATGGCCGTGGATGGAACCAGGCGTCACCGACGAAATCCTGCGCGATCAGTGAGGAACCGCGGACCTTGCCATCGGCGTCGTGTACGAGGCTGCCGTTGGCCTGGTCCGGGAATGCGACCTGGGCGACACCGGTGACCACCAGTGGATAGGCGACGCCGGTGATCAGGGTCATCAGGACGAGCAGGCTCAGGGCCGGACGTATCATTGTGGACATTTCAGAATCCTCGAAATCAGTGAACAAGTGCAGCGTTCAGTCAGGTGAACCGTGTCGTGTTTTTCGCGAGCAAGCCCGCTCCCACATTTGAAACGCATTCCCCTGTGGGAGCGGGCTTGCTCGCGAAGGCGGTGTGCCTGGCACACCGCGCCAGGGTCAAACCAGATGCAATGCGGTCAACAACATGTCGATCGCCTTGATCCCCACAAACGGCACCACAATCCCGCCCAATCCATAGATCAACAGATTGCGTCGCAGCAACGCCGCCGCACTCGCCGCCTGCACGCGCACACCGCGCAATGCCAGCGGAATCAGCACCACAATGATCAAGGCGTTGAACACGATCGCCGAGAGAATCGCGCTCTGCGGACTGCTCAGGTGCATGACGTTGAGAACGCCCAGTTGCGGATAAATTGAGGCGAACAGCGCCGGCAAAATCGCGAAGTATTTGGCCACGTCGTTGGCGATGGAAAACGTCGTCAGCGCACCGCGGGTCACCAGCAATTCCTTGCCAATCTGCACCACGTCCAACAGCTTGGTCGGATCGCTGTCGAGGTCGACCATGTTCGCCGCTTCGCGCGCCGCTTGCGTCCCATCGTTCATCGCCATGCCCACGTCTGCCTGGGCCAGGGCCGGGGCGTCGTTGGCGCCGTCGCCGCACATGGCGACCAGGCGACCGTCGTTCTGCTCGTGGCGAATGCGCGCCAGTTTTTTCTCTGGAGTGGCTTCGGCCAGCACGTCATCGACGCCCGCCTCGGCGGCAATCGCCGCGGCGGTCAGCGGGTTGTCACCGGTCACCATGACGGTGCGAATCCCCAATTTGCGCAGCTCGGCAAAACGCTCGCGGATGCCAGGCTTGACCACGTCTTTGAGGTGGATCACGCCCAGCAATTTACCGTCGGCACAGACCAGCAGCGGGGTGCCGCCGCTCTGGGCGATCTTGTCGATTTCACGGGACAACGGTGCGGCCAGATCGGCGCGTTTCAGGTCAACGAAGGCCAGCAATGAATCCACGGCGCCCTTGCGATACACGCGGCCCTGATAGTCGACACCGGACAGACGAGTTTCGGCGCTGAACGGTACGGCAGTCAGCAACTCGGCGCTTGGCTCAGGCTGCGGATGCAGACCGCGCAGGTACTCAACGATGGATTTGCCTTCGGCCGTGTCATCGGCCAGCGAGGCGAACAATGCCCCCTCGGCCAGCTCCTTGGCGGTGACGCCAGGTGCCGCGTAAACCGCCGTGCAGCGACGGTTACCGAAGGTGATGGTGCCAGTCTTGTCCAGCAGCAGGACGTGCACGTCCCCCGCTGCTTCCACGGCGCGACCGGATTTTGCGATCACATTCAGACGCACCAGACGGTCCATCCCGGCGATACCGATGGCCGACAACAGACCGCCAATGGTGGTCGGAATCAGCGTGACCAATAACGCCACCAGGAACACCAGCGGCAGGCTGCCGTTGGCGAAGTGGGCGAACGGTTGCAGGGTGACGACCACCAACAGGAAGATCAGGGTCAGGCCGATCAGCAGGATGTCGAGCGCCACTTCGTTCGGGGTTTTCTGGCGTTTGGCGCCTTCGACCAAAGCGATCATGCGATCGAGTGTCGACTCGCCCGGGTTGGCGGTGATGCGCACCAGTAGCCAGTCGGACACCAGTCGGGTGTTGCCGGTGACGGCCGAACGGTCGCCGCCGGACTCGCGAATCACCGGCGCGGATTCACCGGTAATCGCCGCTTCGTTGACCGCTGCGATACCTTCGATCACCTCGCCGTCACCGGGGATCATTTCCCCCGCTTCAACGCGGACCACATCCCCCTTGCGCAGGCTGGTGGCCGGCACCACTTGAAAGGCGTCGTTGCTGGTTTTGCGCCGGGCACTCAGGCCTTCGCTACCGGCCTTGAGGCTGTCGGCGCGGGCCTTGCCGCGACCTTCGGCCAGTGCTTCGGCGAAGTTGGCAAACAGCACGGTGAACCACAACCACAAGGCGATTTGCGCGGCGACAAAAGTCGGCACGCTGCTGTCGGGAATGAAGCACAGCACGGTGGTCAGGATCGCGGTCAGTTCGACCACCAGCATCACCGGCGCACGCTGCAATTGTCGTGGGTCGAGCTTGACGAAGGCTTGCACCAGCGCCGGACGCCAGAGGGCCGAGATCGCGGTTTTCGGTTGTTCCGGCGCCTTGACGGCAGCGGCTTTAGTTGCGGGCATATTCATCATCGTGCTCCTAAAAAAGCGGCTCAGAAGCCCATGCTCAGATGTTCGGCAATCGGACCCAGCGCCAATGTCGGCAGGAAGGTCAAACCACCCACCAGCAAAATGGTCACGGTCAGCAAGGTCACGAACAGCGGGCCGTGAGTCGGGAAGCTGTTCTGGCCGATCGGTGCGGTTTTCTTCATCGCCAGGCTACCGGCCAGAGCCAGTACCGGAAGGATGTAACCGAAGCGACCGATCAACATGCCAAGGCCCAGCATCAGGTTGTGGAACGCTGTGTTCGCCCCAAATCCAGCAAACGCCGAACCGTTGTTCGCACTGGCCGAGGTGTAGGCATAAAGCAACTGACTGAAACCGTGAGGACCGGGGTTGCTCACCGCCGCGACCGGGCCTGGCAGGCTGGCGGCAATCGCGCCGAGCACCAGCACACCGACCGGCATCACCAGCAAGGTCACCACCAGCAATTGGACTTCCTTGGCTTGCAGTTTCTTACCAAGGTATTCCGGGGTGCGGCCGATCATCAGGCCGGCGAGAAACACCGCAATCAACACGTTCAGCAACATCCCATAGAGCCCGGCACCGACACCGCCGAAGATCACTTCGCCGACCATCATGTTGACCAGCGCGACCATGCCGCTCAGCGGGTTGAGGCTGTCGTGCATACCGTTGACCGAACCGTTGGACGCCGCGGTGGTGGTCACCGACCACAGCACCGTGGCCGTGGTGCCGAAGCGTGCTTCCTTGCCTTCCAGCGGCGCGGTCTGTTCGACGGCGACATTGTTCAGGGTCGGGTTCGGCTGGTATTCAGCCCACAGCGACGTCGCGCCGCCGATCAGGAACAGCGCCAGCATGCAGGCGATGATCGCGCGGCTCTGACGCAGGTCTTTCACGTAGTGGCCGAAGGTGAACACCAGCGCCACCGGGATCAGAATGATCGAGCCGACTTCAAACAGGTTGCTCCACGCCGTCGGGTTCTCAAACGGATGCGCCGAGTTGACGCCGAAGAAGCCACCACCGTTGGTGCCCAGTTGCTTGATCGCAATCTGACTAGCAGCCGGGCCCAGCGGGATCACCTGATCGACGCCTTGCATCGTCACCGCATTCACGTAGTGCGCGAAGGTTTGCGGCACGCCCTGCCAGACCAGATACAGCGCCAACAGCAAGCACAGCGGCAGCAAGCCATAGAGGGTGGCGCGGGTCATGTCGACCCAGAAGTTGCCGAGGGTTTTGCTCGACTTGCGGCCGATCCCGCGACACAGGGCTACCAACACGGCGAGGCCGGTGGCGGCGCTGACGAAGTTTTGCACGGTGAGGCCGACCATCTGACTCAGGTAGCTCAGGGTCGCTTCGCCGCTGTAGGACTGCCAGTTGGTATTGGTCATGAAGCTGACGGCAGTATTGAACGCTTGCGTCCACTCCTGACCCGGCAGGTTTTGCGGGTTCAGCGGCAAGTAATCCTGAAACAGCAGGATCGCGAACAACAGCAAAAAGCCAGCGAGGTTGAAGGCGAGCAAGGCCAGGGTGTATTTCTGCCAGCTCTGTTCGGCCTGCGGATCAACGCCGGCCACCCGATAACATCCACGCTCTACCGGGCCGAGGATCGGTGTCAGCCAGGTGCGCTGGCCTTCCATCACCTTGTAATAGAAGCGCCCCAGAAACGGTGCCGGAATCAGCACCAGGGCGAAGAAGGCGAGGATCAGCCAATAGTCATAACTGTGCATAGCCGCTCCTAGTTCCGGTCCGCGCGCAACAGCGCAACCAACAGATAAATGAACAGCCCCACTGCCAGTAGCAGTGACACCCCGTCCAGAACGCTCATGGAAGTTCTCCGTGTTACGGCGTATTGCCGCGTGTGGAGTCATTGTCGGAAGGAAGGCTGTAAAGGAACGAGATCGAGGGGTGTGGCGGGGTATAAAGAAAGCGTAAAGAGTGGGTTTACGCTAGGGTTACGGTGATGTCTGGGGGCATACAACACCTTTCGGGTTTTATCAGGCGTCTCTATCGTCCTGCATCGATGGATAAGACCCCACAAAACCAAAGTAGGATGAACAACCTATTGCACCACCCTGCTCCTGCCGACAAGATATGACCGTTTGCGTTTTCGACTACTGAAAAAGGCTGGCCAACATGCGTATCCTCATCACCGGCGGTGCCGGTTTCATTGGCTCTGCCTTGATTCGCGAGCTGATCCGGCACACCGAGCATGAAGTGCTCAACCTGGACAAGCTGACCTACGCCGGCAATCTCGAATCGCTGACCGGCATTGCCAACGACACTCGCTACGAGTTCGTTCAAGCCGATATCGTTGATCAGGCGACCGTCAGCGCCGTGCTGACACGTTTCCAGCCGCAGGCGATCATGCACCTGGCAGCGGAATCCCACGTCGACCGTTCCATAGACGGACCTTCGGATTTCATCCAGACCAACATCGTCGGCACCTACAGCTTGCTGGAGGCCACCCGCGCCTATTGGCAAACCCTCGCCGAGCCGGAAAAAAGCGCCTTCCGCTTCCATCACATCTCCACTGACGAGGTCTATGGCGACCTGCATGGCGCCGATGATCTGTTTACGGAAACGACGCCCTACGCCCCGAGTTCGCCGTACTCCGCCAGCAAAGCGGCGTCCGACCACCTGGTCCGTGCGTGGCAGCGCACCTATGGCCTGCCAGTGCTGTTGACCAACTGCTCGAACAATTACGGGCCGTTCCACTTCCCCGAAAAATTGATTCCGCTGGTCATCCTCAATGCCTTGGCCGGCAAGCCGCTGCCGGTGTACGGCGATGGCCTGCAAATCCGCGACTGGCTGTTCGTCGAAGATCACGCCCGGGCGCTGCTAAAAGTGGTGACCACCGGTATCGTCGGCGAGACCTACAATATCGGCGGGCACAACGAACAAAAGAATATCGACGTGGTGCGTGGCCTCTGCGCCCTGCTTGAAGAACTGGCACCGCACAAGCCCGAGGGTGTCGCGCACTACGCCGACTTGATCACGTTCGTCCAGGACCGTCCTGGCCATGACCTGCGCTACGCGATCGATGCCAGCAAGATCGAACACGAACTGGGCTGGGTACCCGAAGAGACCTTCGAAACCGGCCTTCGCAAAACCGTTCAGTGGTACTTGAACAACCTTGAGTGGTGCCGTCGCGTTCAGGATGGCAGCTACCAGGGTGAACGCCTTGGTGCCATCAATCCCCAGGAGCTTCATGCATGATGAAAGGTATCGTTTTGGCAGGCGGCTCGGGCACACGCCTGCATCCGATCACGCTCGGAGTGTCCAAACAGCTGTTGCCGGTCTACGACAAACCGATGATCTATTACCCGATTTCGGTCCTGATGCTGGCCGGCATCAAAGACATTTTAGTGATCTCTACTCCCCAGGATCTGCCCCAGTACCGCAATCTGCTGGGTGATGGCAGTCAATTCGGGGTGAATTTCAGCTATGCCGAGCAGCCGTCACCGGATGGTCTGGCCCAGGCTTTTCTGATTGGCGAAAGCTTCATTGGCAATGATCCTGTGTGCCTGATCCTCGGCGACAACATTTTTCATGGTCAACACTTTGGCGAGCAGTTGCAGAACGCTGCAAAACGCACTTCTGGCGCTACCGTGTTCGGCTATTGGGTCAAAGACCCGGAGCGCTTCGGTGTGATTGATTTCGACAGCCAGGGCCGTGCCCTGTCGATCGAAGAAAAGCCGAAAATACCGAAATCCAGCTATGCCGTCACCGGCCTGTATTTCTACGACAACGATGTAATCAGGATCGCCAAGGCGGTAAAGCCTTCGCCTCGCGGCGAGCTGGAAATCACCGACGTCAACAATGCGTATCTCAAACGGGGAGACCTGCAGGTCGAGCGCTTCGGCCGTGGTTTCGCCTGGCTCGACACCGGCACTCATGACAGCTTGCTCGATGCCTCTCAGTACGTGCAGACCATCGAACATCGACAAGGCTTGAAAGTCGCCTGCCTCGAAGAGATCGCTTACGAAAAGAACTGGATCAACCGCGAACAGCTGCTGGAGCGTGCCCGCTACTTCGGCAAGACCGGGTATGGCCAGTACCTGGCCAAGCTCGCCGGGGATGAACAATGGATGTGAATGAAACCGATCTGCGCGGCGTAGTGATCATCGGTAAAAGCCTGCAAGAGGTTGATCTGCTCCCATGAGAGTTCTCATCAGCGGCCAGCATGGTCAGGTCTCACGCGAACTGCAGCGTCGACTGGGGGGTGTCGGCGAGTTGATCGTGCTGGGTCGCGATCAACTCGATCTGGCACAACCCGAGCAGATTCGCCAACAGGTACAAAAGGTTCGTCCGGATCTGATCATCAACGCGGCGGCCCACACAGCGGTCGATCTGGCGGAAAGCGAGCCGGAAACAGCCTTTGCCATCAACGCCGTGGCCCCTGGCATCTTTGCCGAAGAAGCACTGAAGCTTGGCATCCCGCTGATTCACTACTCCACCGATTATGTATTCGACGGCATGAAGGTCGGGCCTTACACCGAAGACGACACGCCAAACCCGCTCGGGGTTTACGGCAGGAGCAAACTGGCCGGTGAACGGGCGATCACTGATGTGCAAGGCAAACATCTTATCCTGCGTACCAGCTGGGTCTATTCGGCCCATGGCCGCAATTTCCTGCTGACGATGCAACGCCTGCTGCAAGAGCGACCGGAAGTACGCATTGTCGCCGATCAGATCGGCGCACCTACCTGGGCAGGCAGTATTGCCAATAGCACCCTTGCCCTGATCGAACGCTGGCAGGCAGGTGAGGCCGTTACCTGGGGGACATATCATCTGACCGCACAGGGGAAAACCTCCTGGTTCGGTTTCGCCCAGGCCATTGGCGAAGCGTTACGGCAACAAGGAAAGCCCTGCGCAAACCTGCTGCCGATTCCCTCCAGCGACTACCCGACACCGGCGGCCCGACCGCTCAACTCATGTCTTGATTGCAGTCTCCTGCAACGTGAATGGAGCGTCAGTCAACCTGACTGGCAAATTGCGCTGCGCGAGTGTCTTGCCGAGCAAGGTTAAACCTACAAACAGGACTTGCTCACGAAGACAGCAAAACCGCTACCAGCGCCTCCAACTGGAGCACCCATTTGCGCACATCGAGGTGCAAACATCCTCGATACGACGTCTTTTGACGCTTTACGACCGCCATCACAACACTGGCACGCCCACTGCAAACGCCCTCCCCCGAGCTTTCCAATCCGTTCAGGGAGCAACGCATGAACACACAACTCAAACCCACGCTGGGCGCGCTGCACCTGTGGGGCATTGCGGTCGGCCTGGTGATTTCCGGTGAATACTTCGGCTGGAGTTACGGCTGGGGCGTGGCGGGCACACTCGGTTTTCTGGTGACGTCCTTCATGGTCGCCACCATGTACACCTGCTTCATCTTCAGTTTCACCGAGCTGACCACCGCGATTCCTCACGCTGGTGGTCCCTTTGCCTACAGCCGCCGCGCCTTTGGCGAGAAAGGCGGATTGATCGCGGGGCTGGCGACACTGATTGAATTTGTCTTCGCCCCGCCGGCCATTGCCTTGGCCATCGGTGCCTACCTCAACGTGCAATTCCCCGCACTCGACCCAAAACACGCAGCGGTCGGTGCCTACATCGTGTTCATGGGCCTGAACATCCTCGGGGTGAAACTGGCGGCGACCTTCGAATTGGTGGTCTGCGTACTCGCAGTGGCCGAACTGCTGGTGTTCATGGGCGTGGTCGCCCCGGCGTTCAGCTTCAGCAATTTCGCACTGAATGGCTGGGCCGGTTCCGATGTGTTCGGCGCGCCGGCGATTGCCGGGATGTTCGCGGCGATTCCCTTCGCCATCTGGTTTTTCCTGGCCATCGAAGGCGCCGCCATGGCCGCCGAAGAAGCCAAGGATCCGAAACGCACCATTCCGAAGGCCTACATCAGCGGCATTCTGACGCTGGTTTTGCTGGCGATGGGCGTGATGTTCTTTGCCGGCGGCGTCGGTGACTGGCGCACCCTGTCGAACATCAACGATCCGCTGCCGCAAGCCATGAAGACCGTGGTGGGCGAAAGTTCGGGCTGGTTGCACATGCTGGTGTGGATCGGCCTGTTCGGCCTGGTGGCGAGTTTCCACGGAATCATCCTCGGCTATTCGCGGCAGTTCTTCGCCCTTGCCCGGGCCGGTTACCTGCCGGCGTCCCTGGCCAAGTTGTCACGTTTTCAGACCCCGCACCGGGCAATCATCGCCGGCGGCGTGATCGGAATTGCCGCGATATATAGCGATGGTTTGATCAACCTCGGCGGCATGACGCTGACGGCGGCGATGATCACGATGGCGGTCTTCGGGGCGATCGTGATGTACATCATGAGCATGCTCAGCCTGTTCAAACTGCGCAAAACCGAACCGAATCTGGAGCGCACCTTTCGCGCGCCGTGCTATCCGTTGGTGCCGTTCATTGCTCTGGTGCTGGCGGTGGTCTGCCTGGTGGCAATGGCCTGGTTCAACACGTTGATCGGGGTGATCTTCCTGGGCTTTATGGCGGTGGGGTTCGTGTACTTCATGCTCACGGCGCAATTGCGTGCAGATGCGCCGGCGGACGCGATGCTGACCGGGCTGTAAACAGGCGAAGTGCGGCTGTCATATCAGGCATAGAATGGAACCACTGCGAAAATTAATCGCTCAAAGTGGTATGCACGATCGATTGGCGAAACCCGCCAATCGGCCTGCCCTCAAGGAGAGCCCTATGCCCTGGTATGCCTGGTTGATTCTGATCGTTGCAATCGGCTCGATCGTTGGCGGTTTGATGATGTTGCGTGACACCGCCAACAAGGTCGAACTGACCGAGGAGCAACGCAAACGCGTCGCTGAACGCAACGCGGAAGCGGATGCCAAGGATGCGCAGGACCGCTAAAACAAAACCCTGTCATTCTCATTGAATGACAGGGTTTTGCGTTTCTACTTCTCCCAATCGGCCTTGGCAATGTGCAGGCCGTGCAGCCCTTTGTATGCCGCGCGTTCCGGCTGGCTCCAGCCCACAAGCAACGAATCCTCCAACCGATAAATCTCCACCCCGAGCGGGCGACATACGCTTAGCGGGTCCTGTGCATCCGGCCCCCACATGGCCAGCGACAGATCACCGCCCGGGCAGGTCGAGAGTGCACACAGCAGATCGATTTCGGCAAAAAACTCCAGGTAATCACCCTTCTGCGCCGGACAGGCTTTCATGAAATACATGTCATCGTGGTTCAGGCCCGTGCACTGGAAAATGTTCAGTACGTCATGCACGTCGAACTCGGTCAGCCCATGAGGTAGCACTGCGCGGGTCAGGTTCGAATGGCAGTGATGATGGAAGTCTTCGCCGGTGAGCATTTTGTTCACATAAGGATCGCAGCGGGTGCCCAGCAAGTCGTGCAGGCGACCGCCATGTTCGTCGATCCCGTAACCGGCCAAGCTGTCATCGGTGATGGTCACCAGCGGCCGCAGAAAAGGCAGGTTCGACCAGAGCCGATCATGGGTGCTCACGTGTGCGCCCTGTAATTGCCGGGTCCGTGCCGCCCACAAACGCTCCCGGGGATCGTTGGCATTCCAGACGTTGAAATCCCCGACTTGCGGCCCGACGGGTGTGGTCACCCGGAACACATGCCCGGCCGGTACTTTCCAGGCGCGACCGGTGCGGATCGGCACCTCGAATGCCTCGATCAGCGTGCGCCCTTCCTTCTTGTCGCGGATCCGTTCGTAGAAGGCTTTGTCCACCTGCAAGGCTGAGCCTTTGCTGACTTGATAGGCCGCCGGATAGTCTTTGTACATGGCACGAATCCTCGATCAGTGATGGGAAATTGGGGCAAGCATCTGCAGCAGGAGGTGTTCGGAATCGTCGAGATACAGACTCATGGCATCCCCGGCCGCGCGTTTGTCACCCTCGGCCAACAACTCATGGATCTGCCGATCGCGCGCCAGCCAGGGCGCCTGAAAACGTGATTCATCGGGAGCGGTGCAGAACACCAGGCGCAATTGCGCGACGACGTTGGTGAAGAACTCATCAAACAGTAGACTGCGCAGCAATCCGACGATGTGTTGATGAAAGGCCAGGCTGTGGGTGCCGACGGCGCGCCAGTCTTCGCGCTCCCGGGCAAGTTCGGTGGCTTCCAGGGCTTCGAGCATCCGGTCGGATTGATAGTCGCGTAGCGGCTGACTCGCGCTGATGGCCTGCAGCTCCAGGGTGCGCCTGACCTTGAACAGATCCCGCACGCCCTCGACGTCCAGCCTGCGCACCATCACGCCCTTGTTGCGCACATAACGGGTCAGACCTTCCTGCCCCAGGCGATGCAGCGCTTCGCGAATGGTGTTGCGGGATGCGTTGTAGGCAGACACCAGATCGTTTTCCACCAACGCCATGCCGGGCAGCAAACGGCCGCCAATGATGTCGGCGCGCAACTCAAGTGTGATGTGGTCGGCCAGGGACAGTCCGCTGTTCATACTCATTGCCTCGTGATTGTTCAACAATCGTCAGTTAATGAGTAATCATTATTCGTGCCAATTCATTCTAGACAGCAGGACGGAGTTGGACGCATCTGCATGCTTTTTAGAAGTAGAAGTACAATCACCATCCCATTTTCATTGGTTAATATGGCGCATTGTTGCGGAGATCCCCGATGCGTTACTCGCAGGACCATAAAGCCCAGACCCACCAACGCATCATAAAGGAAGCGTCAGCGCGCTTTCGCCGCGATGGCATTGGCGCGACAGGTCTGCAACCGCTGATGAAAGCACTTGGCCTGACTCACGGTGGTTTCTACTCGCATTTCAAGTCCAAAGACGAACTGGTGGAAAAGGCTTTGCAAGCCGCAGGCGAGCAGGTCGATGTGATTTGCGCCGAGCTCTTCGCTCAGGATCGCCCGCTGGAAGCGTTCATCGACACCTATTTGTCCGAATGGCACCAGACCTCGCCCGATGAAGGTTGCCCGCTGCCGACCATGTCATCGGAACTCGGCCTGCGCGGGCAGCAAAGCCCGACCACTGACGTGGTGCTCAACGCACGGCTCGAACAAGTGCAAGGCACTCTTGAAGACGAGGACGCCGCCGACCAAAGCATCGTCATCATGTCGACACTGGTCGGGGCTTTACTGCTGTCACGCAGTGTCGAGAATCCCGAGCTGGCTCAGCGGATTCTCGACGTGACTCGCGCCTATCTCAAACAGCCCCGGGACTAACCCTCCCAACGCTTGAACAGCACGCTGGCATTCACCCCACCAAACCCGAAGCCGTTGGACAGCGCGTATTCGATAGCCATCGGCCGCGCCTGACCGTGGACGATGTCCACGCCTTGGGCGGCGGGATCCGGGCTATCGAAGTTGAGGGTAGCCGGCACGACCTGATCGCGAATCGCCAACAACGTGAAGATCGCCTCGATACCGCCCGCTGCACCGAGCAAATGCCCGGTGGCCGATTTGGTCGATGTCACGGCGATTTTGTTATCCGTGCCGAACAACGCCTTGATGGCCGCCAACTCTCCCAAGTCCCCGACCGGGGTCGAGGTTGCGTGAGCATTGAGATGCTGCACCTGCGCCGGCGAAATGCCCGCCTGGGCCAATGCCAGCGACATCGCCCGTTGCGCACCGCTGCCATCCTCGGGACCCGCCGTCAGGTGATAGGCATCGGCACTGGTGCCATAACCGACCAATTCCGCCAGCGGTTTAGCACCGCGAGCCAAGGCATGCTCCAGCGACTCAATCACCAGAAGGCCTGCACCCTCCCCCATGACAAAGCCATCGCGGCCACTGTCGAACGGCCGCGAGGCACGCTCCGGGGTGTCGTTGTAACCACTGGACAAGGCGCGAGCAGCGGCAAACCCGGCGAGACTGACGCGATCAATCGCCGCTTCAGCGCCGCCACATACCGCGATGTCTGCCTCGCCACAACGAATCAACCGCGCCGCATCACCAATCGCCTGGACCCCGGCCGCGCAAGCCGTCACCGGAGCACCTAATGGGCCCTTGAAACCGTGCTGGATCGATACATGACCCGCGGCGAGGTTGACCAGAAATGAAGGAATGGTGAACGGCGACAGGCGTCGCGGCCCACGGCTGTCCGTGGTGCGCACCGCATCGGCTATCGCACCGAAACCACCCACGCCGGAACCGATAATGGTAGCCGTACGCTCCTGGGCATTGGCGTCCGCCGCTTGCCAACCGGCCTGCTCCAGCGCCTGACGCGCCGCTTCCATGGCGAACATAATGAAACGGTCCATCTTCTTCTGCTCTTTGGGCGCCGTCGCCCGGTCCGGGTTAAAACCCGCCTCGGGATCGTCAGCCAGCGTCGGCACTGCGCCACCGACCTTGGCTGGCAAATCGGCAACCACCTCGTCTGGCAAATTGCGCAACCCGGAACGCCCGGCCAACAGTCGCGCCCAAGCGGCTTCGACGCCAGAACCCAATGGAGACACCAGGCCCATGCCCGTTACAACTACTCGACGATCGCTCATACCGCAAATACCTCAAGCCGATTCATGACGCCTCACGTGTAACGCGCGGCGGCCTTACTTTTGGAAAGATTCGGCGCCATTACATGACGCGCCGCAACGAAGGCATCCCAGTCGGCCGCATCCGGCAACGAAGGAATGGTGATCAACTCACCCTGATCCAGACCCGACAACGCCGCATCAACCATATCCCCGGCTTCCATGACCATATCTGCCGGAATCTGGGTAGCGTCGATACCGGAGCGCTCCCAGATTTCGGTGCGTGTTACGCCTGGCAACACGGCCTGGACCTTGACCCCGGTGCCATCCAATTCAGCGTTCAACGACTGAGTCAGACTTAACACATATGCCTTGCTGGCGGTGTAAGTTGCGTTGAAGCGCTCTGGGAACAACGCAACCACTGATGCGATGTTGATAATCGTACCGCGGCCCGCCTTGGCAAAACTGGCGGCCGCTGCCGAGGCCAACCGCGTGACCGTCGTAACGTTCAGTTGAATCAAACGTTCCAGCTGATCCATGTCGGCATTGGCCAACAAACCATCCGCTGCAACACCGGCGTTGTTCAGCAGCAGGCTGATACTCGAATCGCTGCGAAGTCGCTGCTCAAGCTTCAGCACATCATCCTTTTGCGTCAGATCCGCCTTGAGCACCTCGACCTGAACGCCATGCGCGGCGCGCAACTTGCTCGCCGCTGCTTCCAGCCGCTCTTGATCACGGGCGACCAACAACAAATCAAAACCACGCGCCGCCAACCGCTCGGCATAAATCGCACCGATACCGGAAGAAGCACCGGTGACGAGGGCCGTACCTTGGGACTGGACAGAGTTCATGACTGTGCTCCTGGGAGATGCCTAAGGGAAAGACAAGCGCCTGAGGCTCAGAACGCTTTGGCGGAAAGCCAATTTATTACAGGCATAATCTTAGCTGTATATGATAGCCGTAATTTTTATCATATCGACGGAAGGTCCGCCTTTGTAGGAGCTGCCGAAGCAGACTGTGTGAAAACCTGGCAATTTACTCAACGGTCTAAGAAAATGCCCCGTATTGAAAAATAGCGGCGTTTTTTCTGTGGCGTACATCCAAGGTGAACCACGAAACCAGAGCAGCCTATTCCCGGTTTCTCTGGAAGATTTGATACCTGAAGATCATCTCGTTCGCGTGATCGACGCCTATGTCGCCAGGCTGGATCTCGTGCTGCTGGGCTTCGATAAAGCAATCCCCAAAGGCATCGGGCGTCCCTCTTACGACCTGCCGATCAGCTCAAACTGTACCTCTACGGCTATTTCCAGCGGATTCGCTCCTCGCGCCGACTGGAAGCCGAGTGCCAGCGCAACATCGAAGTCATGTGGTTGATCAATCGACTCAAGCCGGACTTCAAAACCATTGCCGACTTTCGCAAGGATAACAAACCCGCGTTCATTGCAACGTGCCGGGCCTTTGTCCAGTTCTGCCGTACCGTTGGTTTGATTGCGGGCGATCTGGTTGCCATCGATGGCAGTAAATTTCAGGCGGTCGCGTCTTCACGCAGGCACCTGAATCTCAAGCAACTCAAGCGCCAGGAGGAAAAACTGGACAAGCGCATTGCCCAGTACCTGGCGGAGCTGGATGAGGCGGACAAGGCCGACGCGGGTGAAACGGTTGATCGCAGTGCGGTCAAAACAGCGCTGGCGCGACTTGAAGACAAGCGGTCGAATAACCGGACCTGCCAGGCGCTGATGAACGCCCTGGAAATCGAGCAGTTCAACTCTCACGAAAGCGATGCTCGAATGATGCGCACGGCCAAAGGTCCGCGGGTTGCTTACAACGTGCAAACCGCTGTGGACGCCGAGCATTGCCTGATTTTGCATCATGAAGTCACTCAGGACGGCGACGATAGACGCCAGCTGGAACCGATGGCCAAGGAGGCCAAAGAATAGTTGCAGCAAGAAGAACTGACGGTGACCGCTGATGCGGGTTACTCAAACGGCAAGCAATTCCAGGCCTGCGAAGACGCCAACATCACGGCTTATGTGCCGCCCAGTCGATCGGCGAACTCCAGCCGCAAGGGCAAAGAGTTCTTCGACCGAAAAAACTTTATTTACGATGCACAGCAAGATCACTACCAATGCCCTGCCGGCCAGCTGTTGACGCTCAAGCAATTGCACAACGGTGATCGTGTCTACCAGGCCGTCAACGACTGCACGTCCTGTGCGTTAAAAGGTCAATGCACCGACGCTGCGCGTCGGTATGTCTCGCGCCATGCTCACGAAGATGCCTTTGAGCGAATGGAGCAGCGGATGCAGGCGCATCCAGAAATGATGGTCAGTCGAAGATCCATCGTTGAGCATCCCTTCGGGAACCTCAAACAATGGTTGTTTGGTAACGGTCGTTTCCTGTTGCGACACCTGGAGGGCGCGAGAGCGGAAATGGCCTTGGCAATAAACGCATACAACCTCAAAAGAGCGATTAACGTACTCGGGATCCGTCAAATGATGGCGTTGATGGGCTGAAAGCCTTTTTTCGTCTGCTATGAACACAAAAGCAAACGCCCCGAACAAGTCGGGGCGTTCGCTTGAGTCGCCTTCAGCGCGTTTTCACACGGTCTGGAAGGCTGCGATCTTTTGATCCACTCCCGCCAGAATGCAAAAAAGGCCGGTCAATGACCGGCCTCTTGGCGTTGATCTACAAGCTTAGTTCACCTCAAGCTTCTCGAGATTCTTATCCAGAATCGCTTTACCGATTCCCTTCACTTCGAGCAATTCGTCCACGGACGCAAATGGCCCATTACTCTCACGATAAGCAACAATCGCCTTGGCCTTGGCTTCACCCACACCGGCCAACTCGCGCTGAAGGGTAGGCGCATCGGCCTGATTCAGATCGACCTTGCCAGACTGTGCCTTGGGAGAAACTTCCAGCACCAAGGGTGCGTTGCCAGCCTGGGGCCTGACCGTTGGCGCAGCAATGGCAGCAATAGAGGCGCTGGTGAGGAGGGCAAAAACCAGAGAGTAGAAATAGCCAGTACGCATAAATGAAGCTCCATGACATCGATTGAGAAAGCAGCTTTTCCGAAGCTGCCTTCCAAAAGTAGGCGATGGGTGGAGACTGTCAAAAAGGCGTTTGTTGCAGAATGTGAAATAATTGACGTGAAATAGAGCCGTGACTGATCGTCTCGAATGATACCTTTCTGCAAATTCCCATTGTTCGTCGTAGATCAGGTCTCTTTCGATGCTTTGACTCGATTAGGTCACTATGATGTGGGACAATTCGTCCATTGAATTACACCAATAACGCTCTGCACCGCGAACACTCCAAGCCCCCAAGCAAATGGACTTGGAAATATAATCATGACGCTCCATATCACTTCGTAGGTTTTCGCAATGGCTAACGACCCTATTCTAATTACTGGCGGCGCCGGATTTATTGGCTCGCACCTCACAGACGCATTGCTCGCAAAAGGATACAGCGTACGAGTATTCGACAACTTGTCCACCGGAAAGCGCATTAACCTCCCCCTGGACAATCCTCATGTCGAACTGATCGAAGGTGATGTCGCCGACTCTGCGGCATTAACACAAGCAATGCGCGGGTGTAAGGCGGTTGCTCATTTAGCAGCAGTAGCTTCAGTTCAAGCCTCTGTTGAAGATCCTGTTCGTACGCACCAAAGCAACTTTATTGGCTCTTTGAACATTTGCGAAGCAATGTACCAAGCCAAAATTAAACGCGTGGTATTTGCATCGAGCGCCGCAGTATACGGCAGTAATGGGGAGGGTAAAGCTATCTGCGAACAAACGCCAAAAGCACCGTTAACTCCGTATGCTTCGGACAAGCTAGCGAGCGAGTACTATTTTGATTTCTATCGGCGTCAACATGCTTTAGAGCCTGTAATTTTTCGCTTTTTTAATATCTTTGGCCCACGTCAGGACCCAGCATCGCCGTACTCTGGCGTAATTAGTATTTTCAGCGAGAGGCTGCAAAAAAATCTACCAATAACGATTTTCGGTGATGGTGAACAAACTCGTGATTTTGTTTATGTCGAAGATCTTGTGAATATATTAGTTCAGGCGTTAGAAGCACCCCACATCCAAGTCGGTGCTATCAATGTTGGCACTAATGAATCTATCACTCTAAATCAAATGATCGACAACTTGAGACAGGTCACAGGAATAACTCCTACTGTTATTTATGCGCCGCCGCGCCTGGGAGACATTCGTCACTCCCGGGCTAACAACCAAAGACTGCTCGAGCAGTACCAATTTTATCAGACCCCAATGAACATCGGCTTAGCAAAATTGCTGGCAAATCATCAATGATAGCAGTTTAAATAACGGCCTCCAGCTTCTGAGCTCTTCTCCTCCCAATGCATGGCAATAATTTTAAATAAATTTAAATTTTCGACCAACCTCTTTGCCCGAACGACACCATGCATTTTTTACCAGCCAATACAATACTGAGCAGTTCATCCAACAAGCTAATATTTCGTAACCGCTCCACGAACCCCATATTCAAAGCCGAGATTTGATGCCTGATACTGTGCTCCCGAACTCTTTCAGAAGCCAGCGGCCATGATGCGTCCTGATGCCAAAGTTGAAAAAGTGTACCGCGTAACTGATCCATACCCACCAATCCAGGCAGACGGCGCGTGAGATGGGGGCGAAATCAAATCATGCTGGCGGTTCGTGGCACAGTTACTTCATTTTTTGTGGCCTGATATCCACCACCATTCCCGCCTGTACGTTTTTGATCGGTGAAAGCAAGTGCGGCGAAATATTCCAGCGCTGGCCGTTGTCGGTTACCACAGTGACGGTCTTGCGATTGAACTTCATGACTGCCAGACAGGCGCTCACCACTAGGTGAGTCGAAGCTTCCCCGTGCTCCTGGATGGAATTGCATCACCGATTTATGAGCTTCCAACGACTCCAGCCTCTTCAGCCGTTCGATAATGTGATGATTCAACGTCACTAACTCATCGACACTCAGATAATCAATATTGATACTCAGGATGCCCTCCAATTCCAGGGTAGTAGCGCCTCAAAGTCTTCAACCAACACAGCCTGCGGTAATCGCTCCAGCACCGTATAGGGCTCCTGGCCGTTTGCCTTGGCCGTCTCGACCAAACTGTAGATCTGAGCACTGGCGGTGGCGCCCTTGGGCGCGTCACTGAATAACCATGCCTTGCGACCGATAACAAACGGCTTGATTGCTCTTTCGGCGGCATTGTAGTCGATCGGTAAAAAGCCGGCCTCAATGTAACGCTACAGCCGGCTCCAGTTGCTGGCCAAATAACCCACGGCCTTGCCCAAGGCACTTTGCGATGTGACCTGGGGATGAGTTTTCTCCAGCCAGCTTTCAGTTGGGCGAGCACTGGTAAGTCTTTTCCTGGCGACCGACAAAACGCTGATCATCCGTGACCTCTTTGAGTTCACGCTCGATGCCATACAGCTTGTTAATCATGGTCAGCGCGATATCGGCACGGCCCGTCTTACCTTTGGGCTGCACTTTTTGCGCATCAACGAACTTACGCCGGGCATGCGCCCAGCAACCTAGGCACTTGACACCCAGCTGCGCGCTGAGGGCGTTATAGCCGGCGTAATCGTCGGTCATCAGGTAGCCGCGATAATCGGCGAGCAAACGCAATGGCACCTCCTGCGCTCGGCGGTGTAGTCAAAAAGGATAACTGGCCGCTCAGGCGTGCCGCTGGCTTGGACCCACATCCAGGATTGGCTGGTCGGGTCTCGATCCGGTTCCTTGAGCACTTGTGCCCGCGTTTCATCACAGTGGATCACCGGACTTTCCAGCAAACGGTCGCTCATCAGATTCAGCAGCGGCTGAAAGTGTTCGCAGCACTGGATCACCCAACGCGCCAGGGTTTGGCGTGGGATGTCGACGCCGTGTCGGCCAAGGACTTTTTCGAATCGATACAGCGGCAGACCGTCGACGTATTTGGTGGTCAGTAGCATCGCCAAGACGCTGGGGCTGGCCATGCTTTTTTCGATCAATTGGGCCAGTTTGTCGGCGGTGATTTGCGCAGCTTCACATCCGCGGCAGCCGTAGACCTTGCGGATGTGTTTAATCAGTATCCGCTCCACGAACCCCACATTCCAAGCCGATAGCTGACAGCTGATGCTGTGCTCCCGATTTCCCTCAGGAGCCCATCACCATGATGCGTCCCAACGCCAGCGTTGAAAAAGTGTACCTCTACCCGAAACCGGTGGTCTTTCGAAAGTCCATCGACGGCTTGGCTGCCCTGGTCGAACTGGATATCAAAGTTGCGGTGTTCGATCCCGTACTCTTCGTTTTTCTGAATCGTCACCGCAACCGGGTCAAAGTGTTGTACNTGGAGTCCGAGCGTTTCAAAACTTCACCCGATGAGCTGGACGAGGTCATCGTGCTGACCGTGCAGGAGCTGAACTGGCTGCTGGATGGCTTTGACCTCTGGCGCAACCGCCCGCACAAGGTTTTGACTCCAAGGTTTGTGGCCTGACGGGTATAATCCAGGGCATGCGATCATTGCCCGACAACCTTCCAGACGACCCCGTAATTCTCAAACAGATGCTGCTTGAGGCCTACGAAGCACGCTCGCGCGAGCAGGAAGTCAAAGAAGCTTACGCCACCCACATCGTTGATCTGAAAGAACAGATCAAGCTGTTGCGTGACCGTATCTTCGGCCGCAAATCAGAACAGACCGTTGAGCCCAACACGCCGCAACTGGCCCTGTTCAATGAGCCGGAAAGCGAGCCGATGCCTTCAATCGGCGACGCTGACGAAGAAGTTGTTGCTCCAGCGCCACGTCGTGGCAAGCGCAAGCCACTGTCGGCCGATCTGCCGCGCATCGAAGTCATCCACGAACTGCCTGAACACGAACTGACCTGTGCCTGCGGCTGCCGCAAGCATGTGATCAGTGAAGAAACCAGCGAGCAGCTGGACATCGTGCCGATGCAAATCCGGGTCATCAAACACATCCGAAAAGTCTACGGTTGCCGCGGTTGTGAAACAGCCCCGGTCACCGCTGACAAACCAGCGCAACTGATCGAAAAGAGCATGGCCAGTCCGAGCGTCCTGGCGATGCTGCTGGCCACCAAGTATGTCGATGGCTTGCCGCTGCATCGTTTTGAAACGGTGCTGAGTCGACATGGCATAGAAATCCCTCGTCAGACGCTTGCCCGCTGGATCATCCAGTGCGGCGAGCATCTGCAACCGCTGTTGAATCTGATGCGCGACCGGTTGCTGGAAAGCCCTGTCATCCACTGCGATGAAACTCGCGTCCAGGTACTCAAGGAACCGGATCGAGACCCGACCAGCCAATCCTGGATGTGGGTGCAAGCCAGCGGCCCGCCAGAGCGAAAAGTCGTGCTGTTCGATTACACCTCCAGCCGTGCGCAGGACGTACCTTTGCGCTTGCTGGAAAGTTACCGTGGTTATGTCATGACCGACGATTACGCCGGGTACAACGCGTTGGCGTTGCAACCGGGCGTGGAACGTCTGGCGTGCATGGCTCATGCACGGCGCAAGTTCGTGGAAGCACAAAAGGTGCAGCCCAAAGGCAAGACCGGACGAGCCGATATCGCGCTGGCGATGATTAACAAGCTGTATGGCATCGAGCGTGAGCTCAAGGATGTCAGTGACGAGCAGCGATTTATCGGTCGTCAGGAAAAGAGCCTGCCGATCCTGGGGCAGTTGAAAAGCTGGCTGGATAAAACCCAGTCGCAGGTCACGCCGCAAAGTGTGCTGGGCAAGGCCGTTAATTATCTGGCCAGCAACTGGAGCCGGCTGGAGCGCTATGTAGAAGCTGGTTTTTTACCGATCGACAACAATCCGGCGGAGCGCGCGATAAAGCCGTTCGTAATCGGACGCAAAGCCTGGCTGTTCAGCGATACGCCCAAAGGGGCCACTGCCAGTGCGCAAATCTATAGTTTGGTCGAGACCGCCAAGGTCAACGGTCAAGAGCCCTATACGTGGCTGCGCCACGTACTGGAGCGGTTGCCAGATGCCTCATTGCTAGAAGACTACGAAGCGTTGTTGCCGTGGAACTGCTCACCGGAAACGCCACGGTAAACCAAGGCCTCACTTTGTGGTAGGTGGGGTTCATGGATCGCATATGAAAAAGTCGTATCCGATCCACGAAGTACACCTATCACCAGGTGCGCTTCCCGTTTACCGTGGCATTTCCGGTGAGCAGTTCCACGGCAACAACGCTTCGTAGTCGGCCACCGACTTTGCATGTGGCAGGCGCTCTAGTACGTGGCGCAGCCATGTATAGGGCTCTTGGCCGTTGACCTTGGCGGTCTCGACCAAACTGTAGATCTGGGCACTGGCCGTTGCACGTTACAAGCTTATTGGTCGGATCGTAATCGCACTCAAAATGAATTTTCTTGAATGTGCCTTGCCCATGTTGAAAGTCGACTCGGCCACTCGCATCAACAAATTTACCGATATCCATCAGAGTTTAAAATTATCACCTTTAATGGTGATAGTTGAATCATTGTAGTTGAGCCATTCAGTGATAGGTTCTGATTGTTCGCTATCCCATATATATGCATGTTCTGCCATGCCTTGAACAGATAGCTTGCACGATTTTATGTATTTGGACTTATTTAAATTTAGCAAAATCGTGAACTTCATACCTGTTCCGTGAATATTGGTGTTATCTAAATGTTTCTGGCAATTTCGCTTGGTTGTTCGTCGCTGACTTCAATTTACTACCTGATGAGTGGGTGAGCTAATCAGAACCACTTTTTCTCGACCATTAAGATTGAAATAACTTAGTATCTTGATTCTGATAAAGTCGCTGAGGCGAACCTCTAAATACTTGTGCGAAAGCGCTGCGAAAAAGATAGAAAAGCAGATTACAACCAAGGAAAAGCTTGGGTCCCGAATCTGAGCTCTAAAACTAGTCTCCCAAAGAACATCAAAAACAGGTTTTACAAAAAATGGATGGATCAAATATAAGGAGTAAGAGATGTTGCCAAGCCATATCAGCCACTCTGGAATCTTGAAGGAAACAGTTTTGCTTGAAATGGTGAACGCAAAAAACATCAGGATCAATGACCATCCCCATCCATTAATACCCATTCCCCAAGAAATCTTAGAAAGATTGACCCAAATAGCAAGGGAAACGCTCGCGGCGCAGAGGAATAGGGCGAAAGATTTGCTGTTGATTTTCAATGGTGAGAAATATATCAACCCAATTATGACGCCGGCTGCGAACTCCCAGATCAGCGGGGAGGTGACAAGCGCAAGGTATGATCTCCAGCCGTAATTAACATAGGCGTCCAGAGTAGGGGTAGCGCCGTTCAATAGTGGTAGCCCGATAAGCGTCAAGGTAATAAAGGAAAAGAAGACAGGCCACCGTAGTTTTCCGAAGATCATGCAGACAGCAAACAATGTGTAAAAGTATAGTTCGTAGTTCAATGACCAGCCCGGAAATAGAACACTTCCGCCAAGTAATGGGGCTAGCGATGAATCATTTTTTAATGGTATGAATAAAACTGATTTAAAAATGTCTGAGACGGAGTATGGAAAATGCGCCCCGAGAAAATTGTCAATGACCGTTACAGTGATCCAGAAGATAATAGTCAAGATCGCATAGGTGGGCCAGACTCTTGAAAGTCGTTTTATGAGAAAGGTAAGTGAATTGCGAAATGAAGGCTCTATTCCTTTTGTTGAGTAGGCCATGATGAATCCGCTGATGACGAAAAATAGAGGTACGCCAGCACCACCGCCAGAAAATAACCAATAATAAAAACTAGAATCGATTGGTATGTTTTGTTGTTGTAAAATATGCAGCATCACAACCATTAGAGCAGCTATGCCACGCATGGCTTGGATGAATTCCAGCTTGCCATCGTGATGTTTTTTGTTGTGATTAGAATTGACAGCAGTCATAACGAGTCGTCCGAGAAACGTTGATTTTAGTTAAGTTGTAGGCCTAAGACTCGAGTGTATCTGGCCAAAAGCCGCTATATTCGTTCTTTTTTTTAAAAATTGATAGAGTCAAAGGAGATTCGCCATTCCTGTGCTCCCGATTCCCATCAGGAATCACACCCAGATGCGTCCCGACGCCAAAGTCGAAAAAGTCTATCTCTACCCCAAGCCTGTCGACTTCCGAAAATCCATCGACGGCCTCGCTGCTTTGGTCGAGTTGGATATCAAAGTGACGGTGTTCGACCCTGTGCTTTTTGTTTTTCTGAATCGCCCCCGTAATCGGGTGAAAATCCTCTATTGGGGTGTGTCACGAACGCTGGCGTCAGCCAGCGATGCTGTATCAAAGATGGGAGTAGGCCTCCCGGAGTCTGCTTGCAGGAGCTGGCTTCAAACCGCCCGGTGCTGCTGCGTTCAAAAGGCGTGGTGGTGAGCGACCGTTGGAAAAGGCGCCGATAACGGCGTCAGGTACGTATTGAGAAGATGAGCGAAAGCAAACCGTCCGAAGACGCATCGTTAAGGATTCAAGCGCTGTCAAAACCGAGGTCGCCCAGTAGCCTCGGGATTAGTCTGGAAGATACCTGTCTACTGTCCAGATGACAGCCGGTGTATAGGCGGCATGAGCTCAATACAGGCTTTGATATGGAACGTGAGAACCTCGCCTTTGATGCCAAGGGAAATGACAAGCGGCTACCACCGCAAGGAAGAATACCGATGCAAAGGCCGAGGGGCGGAGCCATTCGTAGTAGTGATGAAGTTCTTGTAATGAGAGTGGAGCGAAGGGATGGCGTTGCCCAGCTCGCTTATGTCGTCAACCGGCTTCGGCGGGGAAGAGCGGCATGAGCGCAGCAAAGTCGAACAGCATTTCCAAGCTGACAGTTTGGGAGGCCTTCCAGCGAGTGAAAGCCAATCGAGGAGCCGCTGGGATAGATGAACAATCTATTGCCCAGTTCGAGCAGAAGCTGCAACGGAACCTGTACAAGGTTTGGAACCGCATGTCGTCGGGTTCCTATTTTCCGCCACCGGTTCGGCAGGTGGAAATTCCGAAGCAATCAGGAGGCAAACGCAAGCTGGGTATTCCAACAGTAGCCGATCGGGTGGCTCAGACCGCCATCAAGTTGCTTATAGAGCCGAGTCTGGACTGTCTGTTCCATCCGGATTCCTATGGATACCGGCCGGGAAAGTCAGCCAAACAGGCAGTGGAGATCACTCGTAGGCGTTGCTGGAATATCAATTGGGTGGTGGAGTTCGATATCAAGGGAGCCTTTGATCACATTGATCATGAGCTGCTGCTCAAAGCGGTCAGGCATCACATAAAGGATGAATGGATTCTGTTGTATATCGAACGGTGGCTTAAAGCGCCGTTTGAGACTGCTGACGGCGTTCAGGTTCCGCGTGAAAGCGGTACACCCCAAGGTGGGGTTGTCAGTCCCTTATTGATGAATCTGTTTATGCACTATGCGTTCGATGCCTGGATGCAACGGACTTTTCCAGGTTGTCCATTTGCACGCTACGCCGACGATGCGGTGGTTCACTGCCGTAGCGAAAAGCAGGCGTGTGAGGTCATGGCGGCAATCAAGGCACGGTTGGAAGTATGTCTGCTGACCATGCACCCGGAAAAGTCGAAGATTGTGTATTGCAAAGACAGTAACCGCAAAGCAGCGTACCCAACGACGCAGTTCACGTTTCTGGGGTTCACCTTCCGGCCACGGGAGGCATGGGGCAATAATGGACGCCGGTTTACCAGCTTCCTGCCCGGGGCCAGTAATGAGGCGTTAAAAAGAATGCGTCAACGAACTCGCAGCTGGAATATCCAGCGGCAAACACCGGTCAGCCTTCTTGAGTTGTCACAACAGTACAACGCTACCCTGCGCGGGTGGTGGAACTACTATGGGGCTTTCTACAAAATGGTCATGCGCAAGGTCTTCAATCACTTTGACTTGAAGCTGCAACGCTGGGCCCGTCAGAAGTACAAACCACTGGCGGGGCACAAGCGCCGCAGTGTTGATTGGCTCAACCGGATGAAGAAAGCCTGTCCATCGTAACCGATCCACGAACTACACCTACCTCAAGATGAGGCAGTCGTTTACCGTGGCATCTCTGGCGAGCAGTTCCATGGCAGCAAGGCTTCGTAGTCCCCAACCGATTGTGCCTGCGG
>NZ_SOPU01000025.1:0-342 GCF_004402115.1 Pseudomonas sp. F01002
GGCGCATGACAACGTCGACCTTGGCGGCCCAGAGGCGGTAGTGCTCGCAGAACCAGCTGTATTGGAAGCCTTGCGGGTGAGCGAGTCGGTACTCTTGCCAAAGCAGGGCCAGAGTTACGCCTGGGCGGCGCAACTCGGCATGCGCCCAAGCCCAGTCAGGCATCGGGCGCTGGTCGCTCGGCACCGGTACTGCCGGCGGAAACAGGCGTCGGTTCAGCTCCGCATCAGAGATATCGATGGGCCACTGAAGCCCACTGGCTGCGAACCGGCAAAGGTAGTCTCCCGCGCTTGAATGGCCAATGGATAAACTTTTGGCGATCTTGCGCACGGACAGGCCGGCGT
>NZ_SOPU01000025.1:427-10620 GCF_004402115.1 Pseudomonas sp. F01002
TTATTGCGCGATATCCAAACGCTGCTTGGGCATCGTGGGGTGACTATGATGCAAGGCAGCTTGAGCGAGACGCAGGGTTTGCTGCGTGCCCTTCCCTACTCGAAGGCTTGCCCCATTTCAATGCCAGGAAATGGCATGCAGGCTTGTATGACAATCGACCGAAATCACTTAAGCAAACGGTAGAGTCGATGGGCCTGGATTGGAAAGGTACCTATCACCGAGGCATAGACGATGCCAGGAATGTCGCGTCCATCATTAAGGAGATGCTCGGTTGATTAGGTCAGCCGAGCCTACGGCTCGAATGATCGATAGCAAGAAAGCACTGGCACCGTGCTCGACTGATAACTTGGTGCACTACACAAGCTCCTCCCTTTTTGCCTCATACGTAAAGGTGACCCAGAGATCAACTGTACTATGTTCTCCGTCACCGCTTTCAGTTCTCTAAGGTTGACCTCACCCACGCCAGATGGCTTTACATGTTGTCTGAAATTCAACGTCACCGTACACGTCAGAAACAATCTCTGGAACCACTGATGCACTCTGGTTGAAGAAAGTTGCGGCCTCCGTCGAACGACCTTGAGCGCATAAGATTTTAGTTGCGTTAATCGCCACCCACCTACGGGTTTGGTTCTCAGTAGGGTTTAGTTTCCAAGCTTCGTGAATGCTCGTTAGCGCAGCGGTGAACCGGTTGGTTCTGAACTCAGAATAAGCTTTGAAATTCCAGGCCAAAGGATCGCGAGGTTCTTGAATGACGGCAGTACTGAAGTGCCTAAGGGCTTGCTCAAAATCTCCCTTCTTGACGGAGGATCGCCCTGCCGACAAGGCAATTGCCCCTGATGTGCGAACGTCAGGTGCCTCTGTCGCGGAATGGGTGATCACCAACGGAGGAACCGCACCGGCATTGTCTACCTCTTGATCCTTTGCTGGGATTGGGGTTCCTGCCTCATGGTGCAGAGAACGCTGGGTTGCTAGACCGTTTCTGATCGTCCGAATTTGGGTATTGAGGGCATCCGCTTCGGCAGGGAGTATGAGAGTAACCAAGGTTGACAGTCTCAGCTCAGCGTCAGGTTCTGGCGACATAATCAAGTCAATGTGCTGTTGCAGAAATTGCGTACGAGTAGCGTCCCGCGCCCGCTCAATTTCGCTCCGTTTCATATTTAGGTCGGCGGCTTTTTGCTTTTGCTCATCCTCTTGCTTTTGAGCATCAAGCTTCAGTCTTTCTGAGTTTTGATAGTAGTTGGTGATGGTCGGCGTAAGCACGCTAAACACGCTTATGAAGACACCCACCCACAAAACAGTTCGGTTGTGGCTGTTCTCTGTATTAAATTTCGTCAAATCAAACTGTAGCCTGTGATCTTCAACCCCCGGGCTAGATGTCTCTTTATCCAATCGCATTTCCCCATTTGAGCAAGAAGGTGACAAGAATTGCTGCAGAACCGGCGACGGATGCTTGCTCCTGGGCCGCGAAGCCACCGTCAGGGATGCGACCAAGCGAGACTAAAATTTTTGAGGTCGCTATACCTAAGTCACAGATTCGCGAAATCGGCCGCTGCTAGCAAAATAGTGGCGATAGGCTAACGTCGCTTCAGCCTCATTTCTACCGAAGCCGGTGTAATTATGCTCAGACGACACTACTTAACACTTCCCTTAAGGGTTGCCGCGAACTGAATTCTCAGGTAACCATCGACAGCCGACAGGCCAAATGGCTATTTCGCAACAACGCTTGTACGAAATCGAATTCCTACGCACCCGCTCAGTTGAAACCCGCGCGATCAGCATCTTAGTGATTCACCAACAAGATCCACATTACGTATCCCCAAACCCTGCTATCTACGAAACATACATAGGCACGATATCTGGTCGCCTAATAAGAGACTCGACAGTTAAGCAAGGCGGCGGGCTGACCTCACTGGAGGACACACACGACGCGAAGATCGAGACTTATGTTCGTCACTAGCCTTGGCTGGAGCTAGCGAGTAACGCCTTCTTTAATCGCAGCCATCCTTCACCTACCCACGACGCCCAGAGTTCAATCTGGGCGCGCGGGCGGGACATCAGAAGTACGGAGGTCACGATTTAGATCTCATCGTCTGGCAGCCATGGGATGACTCCCTTTGGGCCAACGTCCCAGTTGTGATAAAGGATTTCGCCGCTCACAAACGCTCCCGTGGCGCCGGTGAATATGCACTCATTGATATTCGCGTTACGCAAATCGGCTCCATCGACTTTAGCCCCCAAAAAACAGGCCCCACGGAGGTAGGCTCCACGAAGATCAACGCCTCTCAAATCTGCATAGCTGGTCGCGGTAGGGATGGCAGTTACCTGCCACCCCCCGCACAGATCCGTACGTGCGGAACTACCGCATACGGCTCCTGCCTCGGGTGCGTGACGCGAAACGATCCTCAGGATACGGGTGTGCATTCTTTGGGCTCGGTATGTAGTGATCTGTGAGCAACCCGAAGCGAGACCATTGCAGCCGATTTCGCTGGCTGCGTCGCCCGAGAGCCTGACGCCAATATCGGCATATGGCCTTCCTGAAGCCACTCAACAGCTTCAAGTTTCCTGGCACCGCGTGGTAATTGAAGTAACCACTCACCACCCGAATCAGCCATTGCCCTTGAGCCCGGATGGGTTCATGACGTCGGCGCTTCAGCTCATCCCGAATAGCCAGCAGCGTCGCACGCATTCGCTTCTTGACCGTCAGGCGCAGTATTTGAAACCCACCGCTTCTGTTGGTACTACAACAGTGCGTGAAGCCCAGGAAGTCAAATGTCTCCGGTTTACCTAAGCCTCGCTTCCTACGATTTCTCGCAGCAAAACGACCAAACTCAATCAGTCGTGTTTTCGAGGTATTGAGGGACAATCCGAACTTGGCCAAGCGCTCCTGCAACTGCACCAGAAACTGCTGAGCCTGCCATTGCGTCCTGAAACCCACCACGCTGTCATCCGCGTAGCGCACAACGATCACATCGCCACGGGCATGTCGCTCGCGCTACTGCCTTGTCCACAGATCCAGCACGTAGTGAAGATAGATATTCGCCAGCAGCGGCGAGATCACTGCACCTTGGGGAGTCCCCTTGGTCGCAGCCACCCTACGGCCATCCTCCATAACACCCGCTTGAAGCCATTTGCAGATAAGCCCGAGCAGGCGCCGGTCTGCAATCCGGTGCCCTAGAAACATCAGCATCCATTCATGGTCGATCTCATCAAAGAACGACGTGATATCCGCGTCCAATATCCAGTTCACCTTCTGGCCCTTGAGCGCGACCGTTAACGCATCCAGCGCATCGTGCTGGCTACGTCCTGGCCGAAACCCATACGAGAATCCTAGAAAGTCCTCTTCATAGATCGCATTCAGAACAGTAACGACTGCCTGCTGTACGATCTTATCCTCCAAAGAGGCAATGCCCAGCGGACGCTGCCTGCCGTCGGCTTTGGGGATATAGACCCGCCGTGACGGCGTTGCCCGATAGGCCCCTCTGTGGAGCCTTGCGTGCAACTCGCTCACCCGCTGGTGAAGACCTTCCTCATATTCTCGCCACGACATACCGTCCACCCCCACCGCCGCATCGCGGCGAAGCGCATAAAAGCTCTGCGCCAATAACTGCGGTGTGATGTGGTGCAGCAATGCCGTGAACTGCATGCCCTTGTCCCTCCGGGCTGCTTCACGTACACCTTCAAGTCCCATCGACGCGCAACTGATCCGTCTCAGTGTCCGGGACGCGGGGGGCCTGTCGGTGTTTCCCTTGGCTACGTCCCTTTCCTCCACTATCTCCGCAGGGCCAGGCCCTTTGTTCGATGGCTTCTCAGGTATTACGGACGTATCCGACTTCTCAGCGACGTGGACAGCAGGGTTACGGCTTTTGACCTTTCCTGCTCCGCCCGGTGCTTGCGCACCGGGCACCGCTGAGATCTCCCAGTTTCTGTGCGAAGGACTTCCCGACGTGCACAGGGTCTCCGACCGCGCGGGATCAGAGCATGACTGGCGTATAACGCCATGCTCCGTATTGCCTTCTGCTTCGGTTAACAGCATCGGCATCCCGAATTCCTGATTACGCGGCTCAATGGCTGGCCCATCGGTTTCCCCTGTCAACGCTTCACCCTGCACCTCACGGTGCAACATGCATGACTCGGGGTCTGGTTGATTCGCCATTTCTTACCAGTATCGAACTTTCATCGACTATCCTCCGCCAGCTTTAACTGGCGCACTAACCGTCCGGGCATCCCACCTTGCGCTGCGATATTGACGAACTAAGACGATTCACACCCGTTGCGATCCGCCGATCCACCTGGTTTGTTCACCAAAAAATCAGCTAAGTCCTTAACGGCTTCCTCGGCCAGCAGGCCAACTACAACGGTAATGAAATCGGTGATGGGCGAAGGGTTAGGCATATCGCAATGATCCACGATCTCTACGAATTGTGGGGGTCTATGATCCTGAGCCAAGGCCAGCGAGCTTGATAACTTTTGGCCTTCTGATTGAACAAATCTGGCTGGGGATTTTTTGGATTGATACGAAGCACTCCTTGCTCTACATCGGCCAGGCCGTATGGCGCATAGACTTCACCCGTTTCAGCATCCAGCCCTATACACGTACCAGCAATCAAGTAACGATCAATACCATCTTTTGCCGACTGAAGCTGAGGATAAGACCTTCCAAACCGCTGACTGTACCAAAGATGGACACGAGCCTGATTCTTGATCTCGACGTTAGCCTCGATGTCATGGAAGAGACGCTGAGCTGAGGTGATAACCTCATTCTCGGCCTCCCAAGACAGATCATTGTCGAAGTAAAAAACGTCGTAATCCTTCACCCCCCACGCTGACGGCAGATGGGACTGATGATTCCAGACGGCTTGGAACAAGCAGCCCGCAGTGAGCAAACATTGATTCAAGCGGAGTGAAGGTAAGCGTGAGGTGATTTCAGCGTTTATTGGATTAGCCATTGCTATCTTGACCAACCTTTCGACAGTCAATGTCATTTTCATTCCTTTTGAATCGATCTAGTTTTGATGACCGACAATACATCATAGCTTTGTACTGTTTAGCGGAAGACAGCGTTTTTGCGCATTCTGGGTGTGCGTCCGGGCATCCTGTCTTGCGCAATTAAACCGGTAGCCACCTATGCGGCAGCAGCTCCGCAATCTCACTTGCCCGCTGCGTTGGCAGTCGCGCCAGAACGTCTTTCAAGTAAGCATATGGGTCATGCCCGTTGAGCTTGGCCGACTGGATCAGGCTCATCAACGCCGCCGCGCGTTTGCCGCTGCGCAGCGATCCTGCGAAGAGCCAATTCTTGCGTCCAAGCGCCCATGGTCGGATCTGCTGCTCGATGTGATTGTTATCAATGGGCACCGCGCCGTCATCCAGATAACGTGACAACGCTGCCCAACGTTTCAGGCTGTAATCCAGAGCTTTGGCGATGGCCACGCCATCGTGCACAAGCTCGCGCAGGGCGATCATCCAGGCGTGCAGCATTTCCATCATGGGGACGGCTTTTTCTTGCCGTATTCGTCGCCGTAAATCTGGCTCCAGGTCGCGGATCTCACTTTCGATTTCGTATAGGAACTGGATATAGCGCAGTGCCTGCTCGGCAAGCGTGCTCTTGTTCGTGGCGTGCAAGTCGAAGAACTTGCGCCGGGCATGGGCCATGCAACCGATTTCGGTGACGCCCAGTGCGAAACTGGCCTTGTAACCACCAAAATCATCGCATACCAGCTTGCCTTTCCAGTCTTGCAGGAAGTTGCGTGCATGTTCGCCCGAGCGGCTTGGGCTGAAGTCGTACACCACCGCGCGGATATCGGCTGATGCGGTGGTCGCGTAGGCCCAGACGTAGGCACGATGGGTTTTCTTCGCACCAGGCATGAGCACTTGCACCGGTGTTTCATCGGCATGCACCACGCCGTGGGTGAGCACCACTTCGCGCAGGGCATCAACCAGTGGTTGCAACTGCACACCGCAGGTGCCGACCCACTGGGCTAAGGTCGAGCGCGGGATGGCAAAGCCAGCCCGGGCAAAGATCTTTTCCTGGCGGTACAGCGGTAAATGATCACCGTATTTGGCGACCATCACTTGAGCCAGCAGCCCAGCGGTGGGGATGCCTTTGTCGATGATCTGTGCTGGCACCGGTGCCTGGATCAGCGTTTCGCAGTCATCACAGACCCATTTGCCACGGACATGGCGCTCAACGGTAAATACGCCGGGCGTGTAGTCCAGCTTCTCGCTGACGTCTTCACCGATGCGCTTGAGTGCACAGCCACATGGGCAGTGAGTGTTGTGCGGTTCGTGATGGATCACCGTGCGTGGAAACTCTGCCGGCAATGCCGCGCGTTTAGGCTTTTGCTTCGTCTCAGATTGCGCTGGAGCCGTTTGCAAGGCTTGAAGCTCAGCTTCAATCGCGGCGATATCGGTATCGATCAGGTCATCGAGCAGGCTGGCCTGCTCTGGATTCAGCTGCTCGCTGCGCTTGGCAAACTTGAAACGCTTGAGCTGCGCGATCTCGTGGGTCAACTTCTCGATAACCGTTTGGTCACGGCTGATCTTCTTGCCCATTGTTTCGACTGTTCTGCCCATCGTCTCGACTTGCTGGTCGAGCGTATCGACACGCTGCATCAACTGCGCCGCCAACGCGCGCAGTTGTTCAGGGGTAAGGTGATCGAGATTGGGAGAAAAAGCCATGCCCTGGATTTTACCAAAGCAGATCGCTTGCAGTAGTAGACCAAGGCGCAAATTTCAGCTTTTTAAAGCAGTGTGATCGCGCCGCCACTGCCCATGCGTTGCCAGGGCAAACCCAACACCAAGGCCTGAAGTTGCTCGACATTCAACTCAAGCTCAGGGCCTTGGCGAATGCCTGGCCAGTGAAACTTGCCTTGATTCAATCGGCGAGCCGCAAGCCAGATACCAAACCCGTCATGCACCAAAACTTTCATGCGTGTGGCGCGGCGATTGGCAAACAGATAAGCGCAGTGCGGCTTCGCCGCACCGAACACCGCGATCACCCTGGCCAGCGCAGTTTCAGTGCCGGCACGCATGTCCATGGGCTCGGTGGCGAGCCAGATCGAATCGATGCCGATCATCGCAACAGGTCTCGAAGAAAGGTTGCACAGGCGGCGGCGCTTTCAGTCGGCCAGTTCACCACGACAGTCCCGCGAGGGTGTGGAATCTCGACGCAAATAGTGGCTGGTGCGGTTTCCGATCTTGCCGCAGGTGGCTGCAATTTCAGCGGGATGAAAGCGGGGTGCAGCGCCACGCTTGTAAGCGTCCAGCCAAGTCACCTTCCGAACTCCAACATTTCGGGGTCAGATCATTTTAAGCGGACGTGATAGCCCTTAACGTCAGGATTTCCATGCGTCGACGAAGCTCTTACCCCAAACTGTTCAAAGCCCAGATTGTTCAGGAATATTTGCAGTCCGGTGCCAAGCCAGTTGGATGGCAAGTTGAGCCAACTCAATCTTTCCTTTGGCACGTCCTTGTTGAGTTGGGTGAAGCGCTAAGCGTCTCGACTTGGGAGGTCTATGGGCAGCGGTTAGGCGTCACGGAAACCACATCGTCAACAGTGTCTAAGCTCATAGAGACACCCCGCCCTTCTGAAGGAACGACTCATGCCCAGATCTCGCTCATTAATTGCCGCTCTTACCTGTTTTGCGCTGGTCTCTGGCTCAGCGACTACATTGGCCGATCCTGGTAATGGGAAGGGCCAAGGGAACGGCCAAGGAAATCCGAAAAACGGCCAAGCCCATGGCAACCAGCAAGGGCATGGAAACAATGGTAAAAATGCCGGCGGCGATTGGGATCATGGCCCAAGCATTAATCACGGTAGCGTGCTCGGGATCGTGGGCGGCTATCGGGACTACTGGAGCCCAGGCCCGGCTTTACCACCCGGCATTCAAAAGAACCTCGCGAGGGGCAAACCGCTTCCACCCGGGATTGCAAAAAAACTCGATGGTCGGTTGGTGGGCAGGCTGCCTCATTACGATGGATACGAATGGCAGCAAGCGGGCACCGACTTGATATTGGTCGCGCTGGCAACCGGGATCATCTTCGAAGTTCTCAACGGTGCATTTGATTAGTGCCTAAGTGGCGAATGCGGGCGGAAGTAGTGTTTTGTGCTTCTTCTGGCACTGGGCTGATGCGACAGTGCACAGCCCCTTCCATCTGTCGCAGGACTTGAACTATACAAGGCCGATTGCGTCACAACACATGCGATATTAACCCTACGGAAGCAATCATGCTTTTAAAGAATAAGAGTCTCGTTGCTGTAATGTCCTGCGCCCTGATGCTTGCAGCCGCGCCATTACTCCCTGCTGACCTGTCCATCATGAACTCCGCCTATGCGAAAGACGGTGGTGGTGGTGGTGGCGGTGGTGGTGGTGGTAACGGAGGCGGTAATGGGGGAGGTAACGGAGGTGGTAATGGCGGTGGTAATGGCGGTGGCCACGGCGGCGGTACAGGCGGCGGTCACAGCAGTTCAGGTCACTCCGGCGGCTCTACCAGTAACGGCCACGGCAATGGACTGAGCAGCGATCATGCCGGCAAGGCTGTTCGCGACCGTGGTGAAAGCGGAAACCACTATGGCAGTGATGGCAATAGTGATCGCGGTCATGGCCAAACGACTTCAGGCATCGCCCATTCCAAAGATACTCGCGGCGTGGCCAAAGCCCGTGCAATCTCGACCTCGACGCCAGGCGATCACAACGCGAAAGGGTTGAGCAAAGCCGGGACTTCGGTATCGAAAAAATCGCACTGATCCGCTATACATGCAGCACGCAACCATAAATAAAACGGGCGCCCGACAAGGCGTCCTTTTTTACGCATTCGCGCTGTTAATTAGAGGAGCTTTGTAAGCGTCTGCTTGGGGCACCTTTCGTAAGCCAGGGAGGTAAGTTAGGCAGGAATCCACTGATGCGGCAGCAGTTGCCCGATCTCACTTGCTCGCTGCGCCGGCAGCCGCGTCAGCACATCTTTGAGATAGGCATACGGATCGTGCTCATTCATGCGCGCCGACTGGATCAAACTCATGATTGCCGCCGCGCGTTTCCCACTGCGAAGCGACCCGGCAAACAACCAGTTTGAGCGTCCAAGTGCCCACGGCCTGATCTGGTTTTCGACTGCATTGTTGTCTATGGGCACAGCCCCATCGTTTAGGTAGCGCATCAGCGCTTCCCAGCGTTTAAGGCTGTAATCCAAGGCTTTGGCCGTTGCTGATCCGTTGGGCACAAGATTGCGCTGGGTCAACATCCAGTCGTGCAGCGCTTTCGCCAACGGCGCTGCTTTTTCTTGCCGTATTCGGCAGCGATCCTCGTCGCTCATGTCCCGAGCCTGGCGCTCAACTTCGTACAAACCACCAATCGAGTGCAGTGCCTGTTCTGCCAACTGACTTTTATTCGCCACGTGCAGATCGAAGAACTTGCGGCGGGCGTGGGCCATGCAGCCGATTTCGATCATGCCTTTCTCGAAGCCAGCCTTGTAGCCAGCAAAGTCGTCGCACACCAGCTTGCCGTTCCAGGTGCCGAGGAAGTTACGTGCATGCTCACCGGCGCGGCTCGGACTGAAGTCATAGACCACGGCCTTGAGCGCCGAAAACGGCGTGGTGCAGTAAGCCCAGACATAAGCACGGTGAGTTTTCTTCTGTCCAGGCGCAAGCATTTGCACCGGCGTCTCGTCGGCATGGACAACTCGCTGCGCCAGGACGACTTCTCGCAAGGCATCAACCAATGGCTGAAGCTGTACACCGGTCTGTCCAACCCATTGCGCCAGAGTTGAACGCGCGATGACTAAGCCGGCTCGGCCAAAGATTTTCTCCTGCCGGTACAGCGGCAGGTGATCAGCGAACTTCGCCACCATGACATGAGCGAGCAGACCTGCGGTGGGTATGCCCTTGTCGATCACTTGGGGCGGCACCGGGGCCTGGATCAGTGTTTCGCACTGACGGCAGACCCATTTCCCACGCACATGCTGTTCGACGCTGAACACGCCTGGCGTGTAATCCAGCTTCTCGCTGACGTCCTCGCCGATACGCTGAAGTTGGCAACCGCAAGTGCACTGAGTGTTTTCCGGTTCGTGATGGATGACAGTGTGTTGGCGCTGATTGAAAACTGACCCACCCTGCCGATTGAAAAATGACCCAGGACGGATTGCTGATTTTTGTCCCAGCAATTGTGGATAAGCTTAGCAGCAGTGTTCTGGTTGAAGACGCA
>NZ_SOPU01000026.1:0-34450 GCF_004402115.1 Pseudomonas sp. F01002
CTTGCGGTGCCTCGTCACATTGTCGAAGGCGCTCTTGATTCAGCCTTCTAGATTCACCCGGTGACACGGGAGGTTCCCGCAGAGGGGAACAACTTCATTAAGCGACTTCGTGTCGCACCTCGCACCAATTATTGTCGATGGGTACGGCCCCGTCATCGAGGTAGCGCGACAGCGCTGCCCAGCGTTTCAGGCTGTAATCCAACGCTCTGCTGATAGCCGAACCCTCGGGCACAAGATCTCGCTGGACGTTCATCCAGGCATGCAGCGCATCCATCACCGGGACGGCTTTTTCTTGCCGTATTCGACGCCGTAAATCCGGTTCAAGGTCGCGGACTTCACTCTCGATTTCGTACAGCAACTGGATGGAACGCAGGGCCTGCTCGGCGAGTTGGCTCTTGTTAGTGGCGTGCAGTTCGAAGAACTTGCGCCGCGCATGAGCCATGCAGCCGATCTCGGTCACGCCGAGTTCGAAGCTGGCTTTGTAACCGCCAAAATCATCGCAGACTAGCTTGCCACTCCAGTCTTGCAGGAAGTTGCGAGCATGCTCACCGGCACGGCTGGGGCTGAAGTCGTAGACGACAGCTGCCGTTTCGCAGAATTGGCTGGTGGCGTAAGCCCAAACATATGAGCGGTGGGTTTTCTTTGAGCCTGGCGCGAGCATCTGTACCGGTGTTTCATCGGCGTGGACGACCTGCTGCCCGAGCACTACGTCGCGTAGTGCATCGACCAAAGGCTGCAACTGCACGCCCGTCAAACCTACCCATTGAGCCAACGTTGAACGTGGAATCGCCAAGCCGGCACGACCAAAAATCGACTCTTGACGGTAAAGCGGAAGATGGTCAGCAAACTTCGCGATCATGACGTGGGCCAGCAACCCGGCCGTCGGGATGCCCTTGTCGATGACCTGCGCCGGCACGGGTGCCTGGATCAGCGTTTCGCAGTCATCGCATACCCACTTGCCACGGACATGGCGTTCAACGGTAAAGACGCCGGGCGTGTAGTCCAGCTTTTCGCTGATGTGTTCACCGATGCGCTTGAGTACGCAGCCACATGGGCAGTGAGTGTTGTCCGGTTCATGGTGGATCAACGTGCGCGGAAACTCTGCCGGCAATGCAGTGCGTTTGGGCTTCTGCTTTTTTTCGGTTGGTGCTGGAGCCGTTTGCAAGGCTTGAAGCTCAGCCTCAATCGCCGCGATATCCGTATCGATCAGGTCATCGAGCAAGCTGGCCTGCTCAGGATTCATCTGCTCTCTGCGCTTGGCAAACTTCAAGCGCTTGAGCTGCGCAATCTCGTGGGTCAGCTTCTCGATCACCGTTTGATCTCGGGTGATCTTCTTGCCCATGGTGTCGACTTGCGACAGTAACTGCGCAGCGAATGCACGCAGTTGGTCAGGGGTCATTTGATCGAGATTGGGTGAAGAAGTCATGCCTTGGATTTTACCAAAGCAGACCGCTCGCAACAGCAGCCAAGAAGCAAATTACAGTTTTTAAAGTAGTGTGATTGCCCCGCCAGTTCCAACACGTTGCCAAGGCAGGCCGAGCACCAAGGCCTGAAGTTGCTCGGCATCCAGCTCCACTTCGCGACCTTGTCGAATGCCTGGCCAGTGAAACTTGCCCTGGTTCAACCGGCGTGCAGCCAGCCAAACGCCAATCCCATCGTGTATCAGCACTTTTATGCGATTGGCGCGGCGATTGGCAAACAGATAAGCGCAGTGCGGCTTCGCCGCACCGAACTCCGCAACCACCCGCGCCAGCGCGGTTTCAGTGCCAGCGCGCATATCCATGGGCTCGGTGGCGAGCCAGATAGAGTCGATGCGGATCATCGCAACAGGTCTCGAAGAAAGGTCGCGCAAGCGGCTGCGCTGTCGGCTGGCCAGTTCACTTTGATCGTGCCGCGCGGGTGTGGGATTTCGAGGCAGATAGTCAATGACGCGGCTTCCGACCTTGCCCCGATAGGCTGCATGGGCAGCGGAATGAAAGCAGGTTGCAGCGCCATGGTTTTCTGCGTTTGCACTCGAATCCATTTATGGACGAGGTTCGCGTTGAGGCTGTGGGTCAGCGCGACATTGGCAATCGAGGCACCGGGCTGGGCACACTCTTGAATGACCTGGGCCTTGAAGGATTTGGAGTAGGAACGGCGTTGTGGCTGCATGAAAGACCCGCTTAAAAGGCTAGAACTGGTGTCCACTTAATTTAAGTGCACACCATGTCTTGGCTTTGCAGGCCGGGATAGATGACTTCGCCGGACGGATACGACGCATGGTCAGGATGGCTGGAAGCGCTCGCGGCGGGTCTACTTACGCTTGCCGGCATACTCGGCATCGGCGAAGGACATCTGTTTCATCGGGGCTCAACCGTTCTGTTCATGTGAGGAGCGTATTTCACCAAACCTGGAAGTCTTTTTCAGCGTTTCTCTTAGACTGCCTAATGAACTCCGCAGTAGGTTCTATTCTCATGCGAGTGAAGACTCCACATTCAGCAAAACGCATTGGGGCGGTGACAAAACCGACCCAACGCCATACGACCCGATACAGTTGCCGCGCATCGACTAGCGCAACGTGTTCAAGCACACCACCTTGGGCTGAGTCATTTCCTCATAGGCAAATCGCACGCCTTCCCGGCCCAGGCTACCGTACTTCGAACCGCCAAACGGCATCGCATCGAAGCGGTAGTCGGAAGAGTCGTTGATCATTACCCCTCCGGCTTCGATCCTTCGTGCGGCGCTCATCGCCGTTGCCAGATCATTGGTGAAGATCCCCGCATGCAGGCTGTATTCGGGTTCATTGGCCAAATCGATGGCTTCGTCGAAAGACTCAAAGCACTGCAATACCACCACCGGAGCGAAGACTTCATTGCGCCAGAGTCGACTGGCGTGATCGACATTTTCCAATACGGTGGCGGCATAGCACGATCCTTCACGCCGATGGCCGCAGAGCAACGTGGCGCCCTCTTGCAAGGCCTCGTTCACCACTTGCTCGGCATTCTGCGCGGCTTGCGCAGTAATCATGGGGCCGATATCGGTATCGGCCAGTAATGGATTGCCGACCACAAGCGCACGGGCTTGACTGACAAAACGCTCTCGGAACGCTTCATAAATCGACGCCTGAATCAGCAAGCGCTGGGTGCCTACGCAGTTCTGCCCCGCGGCCCAAAACGCTCCGGACACACAACTCTCGACAGCCGCCTCAAGGTCGCAATCGTCCATGACGATTACCGGCGCATTGCCGCCCAGATCCATAGCCAGTTTCTTCAACCCAGCCGTGCGGGCGATCTGCTCTGCGGTGACGAAACCGCCGGTGAAGGAAATCATCCGTACCTCACGGGCGGCGACTAACGCCTTGCCCAGTTCCGCGCCGCCGGTGGCCACTGTAACCACTGATTCAGGCAAGCCCGCTGCGACCAGATAAGACACCAATTTAATCGCCGACAATGGCGCGAGCTCGGATGGTTTGAGAATCACCGCGTTACCGCCCGCAATGGCCGGTCCGAGTTTATGCGCCACCAGGTTCAACGGATCGTTGTACGGCGTGATCGCAACAATAAGACCCAGAGGTTCACGGGAAAACCAGCCCTGACGCGATTCGGAACCTTCATAAGCGTCAAAAGGCACCACCTCCCCGGCATTGCGCCTGGCCTCCTCGGCCGACAGCTTGAGGGTGTTGACGCAACGCTTGACCTCCTTTTCCGCCTGTTTGAGGGTCTTCCCGGCCTCGTCGACAATCAGCCTGGCAAACATATCGGCATCACGTTCGATGTTGATTGCGGCTTGCTCCAGAATTCGAGCCCGACGATGACGCGCTAACGCGGCGCACTCTAGTGCACCGCTGCGTCCCGTCTCCAACAACTGCGGAACTTGCGACGCACAGACATTTGTTACGCTGCCGATGACGGAACCGTCATAGGCGTTAAAGACTTCAATGGGCGGCTCCATGACATTTAGAACCAGGCGCGATAATTTCACAGGCGTTACTCCTGGTTGCGTGCAATGGATTGATGAATGCTGATGATGTCGGAGAGCAGCGCAAACGCCGTTTCCGTACGCCCGGCTCCCGGCCCCGAAATTGTCACCGCACCGAGCAGTTCGCTGGTAAACGACACCGCATTGGTCGCACCGCCAACACTGGCCAGCGGATGGTCATTGTTCAACAGCCGCGGTTCGACATTGGCACTGATCGAGCCGTCGGCATGGCGCACTGCCGATCCGATCAGCTTCCAGCGAGCGCCGTCCTGCCGGGCTTTTCCGATGTCGCCAAGGCTGAGGGATGAAATGCCGCTGCACGTGACGTCGCTGACAGTGAGCTTGGCATCCAGCAGTTCGTTGGCCAGGATCACCACCTTGAGGCGCACGTCATGCCCCTCGACATCGGCTGTCGGGTCGGCTTCGGCGTAGCCCAGTTCCTGAGCCTTGACGACGGCCTCGGCAAACCTAAGGCCGCCTTCCATACTGGTGAGCACGAAGTTGGACGTGCCATTGAGAATGCCTTCAAAACCGACAATGGAACTACCGGCCAGCGCCTGCTTGGCCAGACGAATGACTGGCGTGCCACTCATCACCGAACCTTCGTACTCAAATGCGACGTTGTTGCGTCGAGCCAGTGCTTTGAGCTCGCTACCGTGCAAGGCAATGGGTCCCTTGTTGGTGGTGACGACATGCTGGCCACCCTCTAGCGCCCAACGGCAGAACGAAGTTGCCGGCTCACCGTCTACCGGGTTGGTAAAGGTGGCTTCAACAATGATGTCCGCTCCGGAATCCTTGATCACCGCTTCATTGAGGGCTATGACATCGCCACCCGACAGTTGCGCCATTGCACCTTTGACTGCCGGTAATTGGGCAAGCATATCGGCGTCCAGCCCTTCGCGGCCAATCACCGAACCAAGAAACAAGTCAGTCACACCGACAATTTTCAGGGTGAAACCCAATTCTGTCTTCCACTGTTCGTTACGTTCGGCAATCAGTTGAGCCAACGCCCGGTTAACACCGCCAAATCCAACCAGCGCCAATTTGTATTCAGTCATTTTGTTATGCCCCTGATCCAGGTGATGGGTTGTTGAGTACTAGGTTAGGGGTGAGGCCAGGGCAGTTAAATAGGCCAATTTGCTCTATTTTGTGGGCGTTTTGACCAGAGTCAGAGCAAAGCTTCAGGCGTAAAAAAAGCCAATACAGGTTGGCTTTTGGCTGCACTAAAAACGGCTACACGACAGACGACAATACGAAGGAAGTCACCGTGTTTTCCACGCCGGGCAATGCGGCAATTTCGGTCCAAACCTTGTGCACCCGCTGTGGGCTAGCCGCGCCGACCCGCAGCATCAGGTCGAACTCGCCGCTCATCACATCGCACTGGAGGACTTCTGGAATTTCCCGCAGCGCTTGCAGTACATCTGCGCCACGCATCCGGTCGTAGCGGTAAACGAAAATCACAGCGTTGATGTTCGAAGCGGCTTGTCGTCCCTCCCCGGTTTTCACCGTATATCCCTGTATTACCCCGTCGCGTTCAAGTCGTTCGATGCGCTGACGTACCGCATTGCGTGACAGGTTGACCTTGGCTGCCAGCTCGGCATGTGCAGCCCTGGCATTGAGCTGTAGTTCCGCAATGATGTGTTCATCGAGAGGGTCCAGAATTCGCTTCACTTGGCCTCCTGTTTCCGCGCCATCACAGCGCGCCGAGCAGCTCATGGATGGTGTCTAGGTCGTCCGGCTCAATCCGGTAAACCTGCGCCTGCCCTTGCGTCGCGACCCCAGGTTGCGGCCTCGCGACACTGATGCCCAACTCGCCAAGCAGTGCCGCCGACTTGACCGGTGAGATTTCCCCCAGAGTCACCATTGGCGCCACCAGGCTTCGCCGATATAGCCGGGCGGCCAGCACACCAGTGGCCGTATGCGGGTCGATGACGTATCCGGTGTCGCGATACAGCGAAGTAATCTCCTTCAGCGTCTGCTCATCACTGACCGCGTAGGAGTCGATGATCATCCGCGCCTTCAACCAGAACTCGTTGGCAATGACGATCTCGCCGCTGGATTCGACCCTCTCCATCAGAGCACACACCGCCTGGTCGTCACGCCCGTATAACTCCCAAAGGAACCGTTCCAGATTGGAAAAAATCGATAGGTCCATGGCCGGTGACAACGTCTTGTTGGCTCGTGACCTGCTGTAGTAGTTCTTCTGAAACAACTGATGCAACGCATCATTCTGGTTGGTTGCAACAATCATCTGGGTAATCGGCAGGCCCATTTTTTGTGCGATGTAGCCTGCATACACCTCGGCAAAACTCGCCGCTGGTACGCTGAAACCGATCGGACGTTGACCACCGCCCAGTTGCAACACGGCGTGGAAGTAAAACACCAGTTGCGCCAACACACTGACCCAATTACTGGAGTTGAAACCGATCACCTCGTACTGCGCATACGGCCATTGTCGGAACAGCCGGGTGACAATGGTCTGGCATTCGTCGAAGCTGCCATTCACTGCGAACTGATGAACCCTTGGGTGCGCGGCTGCTTGCAGATGCTGGAGTTGGTCCCGAGGCACGCCCGCCTCCGGGTAAAACACCATCACCAGGGTGTCCTCGCAGTGCTTGAACGCCTCAATGGCGGCCAGCCCGGTATCGCCGTTGGTGGCGCCGATCACCACCCCGCGACGCCCACGCTTGCGCAGAAAATACGGCACCAGCCGCGCCTGCAACTGAGCGGCAAAATCCTTCGAGGAGCGAGTCGGCCCGTGGAACAGCTCCAGCACCCACTCGTTACGATCGACCTGATGCAAAGGTGCAAGGGAACGATGGCTGAATTGGCTGCCAGCTTCTTTGAGCAAGCGCTTGAGGTCTGTCTCGGGGATCGACTCACCCACAAACGGACTGATCACCCTGTAAGCCAGTTCGTCATAGGGCAGGGTCGACCAGTTGGCGATGTCATGCGATTCAAACAGCGGCAGTTCGAGCGGTACGAACAGCCCACCGTCGTCGGCAATTCCAGACAATACGACCTGTTCGAAGTCGACCTGCACAGTCGAATTTCGGGTACTCACATAACGCATGGTTGGCTCCGGCCATTCATTTGAAACGATGTGCCTGCTCGACAAGCCAGGTGGAAAATTTCACCGCGTCGGGGTGCTGCTCGGCCCCGGAACCGCGCACAAGGTAAAAAGACTCGCTGGCTTCAATACGCAGGGTAAAGGGTTCGACCAACCGTCCGTCCTGAAGCATCTCCTCCACCATCGAGGACCGCGCCAGGGCAATCCCCTGCCCTAGCTCGGCCATGCGCAAAGTGGAGATCAATGTGTCGAACTGCATACCCGTCGAGGAGTCGACGGTATCCGCACCGACCATGTTCAACCAGTAACCCCAACCCTCTTCGTAACCCAAAACATGCAACAGCGGATGGTGCGACACATCAGCAGGTACCGTCAGCGGTGACATCGCCATCAGGTCCGGCGAGCAGACCGGGAACAGCGTGTCCCAGCTCAGGCGCTGCGACACAAGGCCGGGCCATTGACCGTGGCCCCAGCGAATTTCCATGTCATCCTCACCGTCCAGTTCCTTTACCCAGATATTGCTTATATATCGGATATCGACATGTGGATGCGCCTGGCTAAACCCCGCCAGCTTGGGCGCCAGCCAATGCACGAAAAACGCCAGGCTGCCGCGCACCTTGATCGGCCGACGTTTGTGCTGGCCGAAAATTTCGTTGGTCCCCACTGCCAGTCGCGTGATCGCATCCTGCACCACTGGCAGATATGCCTGGCCTTCCTCGGTCAGTCCCAAGCCGCGTGGCAAGCGTTTGAAGAGCGCCACCCCAAGATGGCTCTCCAGTTGCCGGATCTGCTGACTGACCGCCCCCTGGGTCAAAAACAGCTCTTCGGCGGCATGGGTGAAGTTCAAACAGCGGGCAGACACCTCGAATGCCCGCAGCCAGTTCAATGGGGGTAGCGTCTTTTGCTTCATGGCTTGAACCTCTTGGACGCCCCCTCCACCGAGCACGCTTGCCCATCCCGTCGACGCTGACTAGATCGCGTCGGACGGTTGTGGCAAGGGGACAACCGACAAGCGTTGCTCGCGGCTTTTACGGGTAATGTAATACACGAAATAGCACCAGGCGATGAATGGCAAACCGAAGTACAACGCCACTCGCTGCTCCGGATCGAACGCAATCCCCACACATGCCAGACTGCAGCAGACCAGCGCTCCCAACGGCACCCATGGATAACCCCGGACACGGAATTTCAAGTCGCGGATGTCACCGCCGTTGGCCACAAAGTGACGGCGAAAAGCAATCTGGCTCGCGGCTATGCTCATCCAGACCACAACGACCGCCAATCCGGAGATCGACACCAGCGCCAGATAGATAGTGTCGGCGGCAAACACGCTGCTGAGCAACGAGGCAGCCCCACCCGCCATGCTGACGATAATGGCGTTGAGCGGCGTACCCATGCGAGTCAGGGCCGAGAACCGCTTGGGCAGATGACCCTGATCACTCAGCGTCCAGAGCATCCGTGACGCGGCATACAAACCGGAGTTGGCGGCTGACAGCAAGGCACTGATGATCACAAAGTTCATGATGTCTGCCGAATACGGAATCCCAATGTAAGTGAACACAGTGACGAATGGACTCTCGACGAGACCGGCCTGTTCTCGGGGCAATAGTGTCGCAAGGACGAAAATGGTCCCCACGAAAAAGATCGCCAGGCGCAGCACCGTCGTGCGAATGGCACGCGGTACGTTGCGCTGCGGGTCCTTGGTTTCCCCAGCGGCAATACCGATCAATTCAGTGCCGGAGAACGCAAAAGACACCGCCAGCAACGTCATTGCTATCGGCATGATTCCGGTAGGAAAAAGTCCTTCGCGAGTAAAGTTGCTCAACCCGATACTGTGGCCCTGCTCGATGTGCAGCAGACCGAGAATTGCGCCACCGCCGATCATCAGAAACACTATTACGGTCACCACCTTAACCAAAGATAACCAGAACTCGGTCTCAGCGAACAGACGCACCGAAATCACATTGATCAGAAACACCAGGCCTGCAAACAAGGCACTCCAGATCCATACCGGTGTATCCGGGAACCAACGCGCCATTAAGATGCCGGCAGCGGTGAATTCGGAACCGATGGCCACCGTCCAGGTCAGCCAATACAACCAAGCCACGGTATAGCCGGTTCCAGGCCCGAGATAACGGGTGGCGTAAGTACTGAATGAACCGGTTTCCGGCATCTGCACCGCCAATTCGCCCAGGCACATCATCACCATGTAAACCATGAGCGCGCCGATAATGTAAGCGATCACCGCTCCCAAGGGACCGGCCTGGTTAACCGTGTACCCGGACGTGAGAAACAGCCCGGTACCAATGACGCCGCCTAATGCCAACATGACAATATGCCGTGTCTGCATTTCCTGTTTAAAACCGGAATGTGTATTAAGTTGTTCTTCTTTTATGGACATGGTTGTTCTCATGAAAGTTATTAGGGCACGAATTAACGTCTGCGATGATTGACTCGGCAGAGTAAAAACAGATCGCCACTAAGTTTTATTATTATTCCACTTCATGAACGCCCCACTCACCTCCTTGCAGTGAGGTTTTACGCTAATGCTTCAGTTTGTAATTTCGGCGCAACCTTCATTGATTGAAAGCTGCGTATTTGATTGTGCGGGTTCGTTGCCAGACCCTCTGACAAATGCGAACGCCTGTTTCAGGTCGTCGAGCAGATCGTCGGTGTCTTCGATGCCGACAGATATCCGCACCAGCCCTTCTGAAATACCCAGGGCCAGTCGTTCCTCCTGCGTGTTCTCGACATGGCTGGTGGTTCGCGCGGGACCGTAGATGGTTTCCACCGCACCGAGATTGCCAGCGCAGTGGGCGAATCGCAGTCGTGGCAAGAGCACCTTCACCGTGTCCATGCCGCCCGCCACAACAAAGCTGACGATTGCACCGAAGCCGGACATTTGCGCGCACGCCACCGCATGATTCGGATGGCCGGGCAAACCGGGATAATTGACCGACTCCACCAACGGTTCGACGCAGAGGTACTCGGCCAGTACACGGGCACTGTTTTGCTGCTGACGCATGCGCAGCACCAGGGTTTTCATACCGCGAATGATCATGTAGGCAGAGAACGGGTCAAGCGCTGCACCGTTGATTTCCCGGTAATGACGAACCTTGGCCATCAGCGATTCACTACCGCACACCAGGCCGCCCAGCACGTCGCCATGGCCGCTGAGAAATTTGGTGGCACTGTGAATGACCACATCCACCCCCAGCCCCAGCGGGTTCTGATTCAACGGCGTGGCGACGGTGTTATCCGCCACCACCGTGGCACCGACACGCTTGGCTGCAGCCACCAGACGCTCGATATCGAGTATTTTCAGCGTCGGGTTGGTCGGCGTTTCCAGGTACACCAATTGGCAACCTTTGGCGATTTCACGTTCGATTTCTTCGTGATCGAACGTCTCGCACAACGTCACGTTCACACCGGTACGTGGCAGGAATTCTTCGAAAATCTTGTTGGTGCCGCCGTAGCTGTCCTTGGTCGACACCACACGATCGCCATTGGCCAGGAAGGTGTAAAGCACACTGCTGATCGCCGCCATTCCGCTGCTGAAAGCCACGGCTGATTCGGCCAGCTCCAACTCGCGAATCTTTGCCTCGAGAGTCTCGACTGTCGGGTTGCTCATGCGGCTGTAAATAAATCCAGGGGCCTTGCCCAACGCCACGTCGTACCAGACATCAATGTCGTCATAACCGTAAGCGGCACTGACCACGATCGGCGTTTGAGTCGCATTGTAGGGATGCCTGACTTGCTCCCCGCCCCACACTGCGCGGGTTCCCGCACCGGCATTTACAAACCCTGCGTTGCCTGGTTTTTTATTCATTAAGACTACTCGCACTGAGGGTGGCGAATGTTGAGTCACTCACCGGATCTGACGGCCAATATAGTGAAAAGCAGCGCCTCCGAGAAACGATGTTATAGGTGCCAAAGGGCCGCTTTTTTTAATGGATGTGATTGCGTGAGGGTTAAGCAAATTGCAGTCTTTCGACAGGTGCGCGAGATATAAACGTCATCCTGAGGCAATCAGCCAAGTTGTTTGCTGCGCAGAACCAGTGGCCCTCCAGGACGGCCAAGGAAGCTGAGAATCTGGAGGGTAGGAGAAGTTTCAGGGCATATCGCAGTGGACGAGTCTGGCTCCTTAATCGTTGATCTCATGAACGTGGTGCCAATGAATGATAAAAACGGGCAGAGGAAACCGATATTGAGTTTGACTCGTCGAGTTCGTCGATGATGGAGTATCGCTGTCGAATGGAAAGCGGATTAATCGCTGGCCATTGTTATTAACGCAACATGCTGGGCATTGGTCATCAATCGATCTCTTCCACTTGGAGACCTGCCGGTGATCCGAGCAGCGGCTCACGCACAATCATTGCATTCCGTAGCGCCTGACACGGGTTCGCCTTGGTGCCGGCCTGAACATCGTAAAACACACAGGTTACAGCCCCTTCGCCACACAGTTCGCCGTTCCATATTGCGTACTCTTGCACGAAGCTAGTACTCCCTATCCGCTTGAGACGAGTGGTTATCAGGGTCTGTTCACCCAGTAACATCGACTTGTGATAGGTGAACTCGACCGAGCGCACCACCAGTCCAATCCCGCCCTGTCCTGGAAAATGACCGGCCACCAGTGCGAAATGACGACTACGCGCCTCCTGACACCAGTCTAGGTAGATCAAGTTGTTGACATGGCCAACCCGACCACCACCTGAGTTGTTTTGTTATTCATCTTCTCTTCTCGAACTAACTCTTGAATGGCTCACCGGTAGGGCTGGCAAGAGGCCAGACCTTCACGCCAGCCGCGGTCCGCTTTTGTGACTGCAGCGCGTACGCGTCCTGTGCCTCCCGACTGATGTCATAACGACGCGCCACCAGCTGGTGGCATAACAAGAACTTTTTCCATGCATGTTCCGCAGTCTCTGCCGGCACCGCTCTCGAGCGTCGCCGCCATGTTCTAGGATACCGAGGGCTTAACCAAGTCCGTGACATGGCCCCGTCCAATATGCAGCTTCATGTGGGACACCTGGATGCGTCGGAACAGGCCGCCAATCAGAAGACCTTCTTCGCTCCAGTCGAACTGAAAGGCCTCTGCGAGTGCGAACGTCAACGGTACAAAGGCGCGCAAAGACTTGCCTTGCTCACCTCGCCACGAGCGTACAAACGCTGTGAGCTGGCTGTAGCCGCCGTCGTAACCCTCGGCCTTGATCTGCTCAAAGAGTGCTGTGGCGCTCCTGCGGTTGTGCTTTGCCCGAAACGAATCTGTCTTGAGCGCCTGCTCCAGCGTCTCGTGAAATGGACTGAGTTTGTTGAAGGCTGCGCACCGCTGGTACGCCGGCTGAGTAGCTTCGGGCGCTCTGACCCATTTCCGTATGGTGTTTCCCGACAGCCCGGTTCGCTTGGCTATCTGATGCAGCGACAGCATGTCGCGAAAATACATGCGCCGAATTTTGCCCATCATTTCCATGCTGATCACCCTGTGTGCTCCTGCTCAAAAATTGAGCAGAAGCAGTTGAACACCTGGGTCAGTTTTAAGTCGGCAGAACAGCCTTTACTGGGTCAGTTTTCGGTCAGCGGCAACACTTGATGCACTAGTAAAGCGCAGGGGGGCTGAGATTTTGCGTTGGTAGCGCAGGCTCTCGATGTAGACAAACCATGCCAGGCGGCCGAATCGATGCTCTAATTCAGCTTGTGCTGTTTCGTTCCCGTTTTCGACCTCGATTACGACTCCATAATCAGGATCACTGGCATGCGCCTATCTGACTTCATCATCAAGAACCTTGAGCCAACTCTCCAAGCTTGGGAAGACTTCGCAAGAACCATTGAGGTCCCCGGCGAAGCACTGGACCCCAAGGCTCTACGGGATCACGCCGAACAGATGCTGCGTGCAATAGCGATAGACCTGTGCACCTACCAGTCTGCGCAAGAGCAAATCGCCAAGGCCCAGGGTAATGCTCCTATGGAGGAGCTGGAAACCCCTGCGGAAACCCATGCAGTAACGCGTTTAATGGCGGGGTTCACGCTGGATCAGATGGTATCTGAATATCGAGCGCTGAGGACAAGCGTACTCAGTCAATGGCTGGGGCAGATGAAGGCAGGGACAGTTTTGGAAGTGGACGATATGATTCGCTTCAACGAAGCCATAGACCAGGCGCTCGCTGAGTCTATTGCTAGCTACTCGCGTGTAGTGGAGGCCTCACGCAACGTTTTTTTAGGCATCCTTGGCCATGATTTGCGCACGCCACTGGGGGCTATTTTGCTGGGTGCCGATGTTTTGCGGCGCTCGGATGAGCTGGGGGCGCGGGAGACTAAAATTGCATCGGGGATATACACCAGCGTAAGTCGAGCTAGCCGGATCGTTGGCGACTTGCTGGATCTAACCCGCTGCCAAATGGGCCCTGGGATTCCCATCAAAAAGGAAGACATCGACCTAACTCCACTATGCATACGAATAGTTGAAGAGATCCGCACTTTTCATTCAAGCGCGGATATTGTTTTCAAAGTGGGGGCGTCGGCTCGCGGTGAATTCGATGGCGCCCGCATGGAACAGGTGTTTTCCAATCTGCTCAGCAATGCCGTGCAGCATGGTGATCTGCGTTTCCCGATTAAGGTTTCACTGGAGGTATCTGACAGCAGCGTCGTGTTCGTCGTCCATAATCTCGGCGAGCCTATCCCGGAGGACATTCTGCCCTTCATCTTTAACCCCATGGGACGTTTCTCTCAGCACGCGTCTCTTGATCTAGGTCCTAGCACTGGCCTTGGCCTAGGTCTGTACATCGCTTCCGAGATCGTGGCTGCGCACTTGGGGACTATAGATGTGACTTCCGACAGAGAGCGCGGAACCACTTTTCTCGTAAAAATGCCTATAGGGGGATTAACAACGTAAGCAGGGCAACCACAACAACCCGGTAGCAATTGGGATACTTCGATTGCTCTGCTGTATGTGTCAGTATCGGTCTACGCTATTTGGTGAGGACGAAAATAAATACGGAGAGCACAATCTACGCACCGGCATTTGTCGGCCAAAAGCTGCGGTGCATCACGGATCCAATATGTCGGCGAAGTTTTTTCCAAATTGAATATCCCTAACGCTACTAATGCGCAGTGTCGCATGCGTAAAAAAGCTACTGCCCCAAAAAAGTCTTACTTCAAGACGACAATATTCAGGCGTCATTTTAGTGACCGCCACAACTATTACCCCGAGGACGTGTCGATCTACTACGTAGACCGCGACCATTACCACCAATGAGTAATTCAATCACACTGACGAACGGACTAAAATTATAAAATAACAAGAAAAAACAACAAGTTGGACATTAAATAATAATCTAAAAAAACCGCCAACAAATTACAAGAAACCAGAAAAGACCGACCACAAATATAAAAGTTCCAAGCTTGATTATTTAATTAAAAAACAGATATAACACTTTAAAATATTCGCCTTCGATGCTAATAATCCGGCCAGTTCCGGGTTTCCCCAGGCGACACATACCTCACATGAAGTGAACATCAGATCTCACACTGATTACCCGGCCTTTACTAAATTCAAACAACGCTAGCTTGCTCAAGTTTCAATAAAACTTGGGCCAGCTATTGTGCTGCGCACTAAAACTGCGCAAGGAAGACATCATCGTTCGCCATCATTCAAAGATTAAAATTCTTTCGATCTTCGGTACCCGTCCAGAAGCCATCAAGATGGCGCCTTTGGTCAAAGCCCTCGCTGCGGAACCTGGCATTCATTCGCAGATATGCATTACCGGCCAACATCAAAGCATGCTTAAACAGGTGCTGGATCTGTTTGACCTCAAGGCCGATTACACCCTCGATGTGATGACGCCGCACCAGTCGCTCAACTCGTTGACTGCGGCGCTTTACGGGGCGATTGACCCGGTGCTGGAAATGACCCGCCCGGACCGGGTGCTGGTACATGGCGACACCACTTCGGCCATGGTTGCCTCAATGGCTGCGTTCCATCGACGCATTCCGGTCGGTCATGTCGAAGCCGGGCTGCGAACCGGTGATATCTACAGCCCGTGGCCGGAAGAAATGAACCGCCGCTGCATCGACCTCGGTGCGGACATGCTGTTTGCGCCGACCCTCGAGTCGCGCCAGAACCTGCTCGACGAACGACTTCAAGGTCGCACCTTCGTGACCGGCAATACGGTGATCGACGCGTTGCAGATGACAGCGCGACGTATCGAGCAGGACGCAGACCTGCGTGCAAGCCTGGACCGGCAGTTCTCGTTCCTGCAAACCGGTCGCAAGGTGCTGCTGGTCACCGGGCATCGCCGGGAAAACTTCGGCGAAGGATTCCTCGATATCTGCAAGGCCTTAAGCCACCTGGCCCGACGCGCTGATATCCAGATCGTCTATCCGGTGCATTTGAACCCCAACGTCCTGGGCCCGGTCACCGAGCAGTTGGGCGATCTGCCCAACGTGCACCTGATCAATCCGCTGGACTACCTGGCCTTCGTGCGCCTGATGCAACGGGCGCATGTGATCCTCACTGACTCCGGTGGCGTGCAGGAAGAAGCACCGTCCCTGGGCAAGCCGGTGCTGGTCATGCGTGATGTGACCGAACGCCCGGAAGCTGTCGCGGCGGGCACTGTGCGCCTGGTCGGCACCTCGCCGGACTCGATCATCGCTGGCGTCAACGCATTGTTCGATGACGACCTGTTGTGGCGCCGATGCTCCCAGGCGGCCAACCCTTACGGCGATGGCAAGGCCAGTGCGCGCATCGTCGATGCCCTGATGGGGCGCCCGGTCGATGATTTCGTCGTGGCCGGGCAACCCTTGCCCAAGTTTCTGCACTACCCGTCAGCGGTGCCTGTGCCCGAGAAAAACTACCCGGCTTTTACCTCTCAATAAACCAAACCGCTCCTCCCCTTATCAGCTCGAGATCTACCTGAATGAAGTCTTCCGTTGCCATCCATACGGGCACGCTCAGCGCCCTTGCCTGTGGCGTGAGCCTGCTCGCGCTCATGCCGACCTTTGCCTTGGCCGCGGACAGCCCGCTCACCCAGGCGATCAACCGGCTCAACGCCGACACCCGACAAGAGCGTGAGATCCGCTTGAGCGATCTGGGGATCGATGCACCGATCATCCTCGGCTCCACCGATGCCCGCCGCGAATTGTATTTGCCAGTGCCGGCGGGTGTGCCGTTGACGGATGCCACACTGAATTTCGACGCCAGCTACCTGAATGGTGAAGGCGGACGCAACACATTGCTGCTGTCGCTGGACGGCTATCCCGTGCGCGCCGAAGGGCTCAGCGAAGCCCAAGGTGATGCCAGCGCCACACTGGGCGTGGGCAAGCAAGCGCGTGATAGCGGCTCGCTGCGTCTGGGCATTGCCTGGTCGTCAGTCGTGTCCCGTGTGTTGTGCGAAGACGAACGCGCGATCGGCAATGTATTGCGTATCGAACCGGACACTCGCCTCAATTACAGCTATGACGCCAGCCAGTTACAGGACGTCGGTGCTGCCTGGACGGCATTGCCTGGCAAACCGGGGATCATGGTCGCGCCGGGCACCTTGTCCGCCGACAGCTACGATGCGGCCTGGCGTCTCGGTGTGGCACTGGAGCGGATTGGCAAGCACAGCCGCGTTCTGCCCTTCCCCGCCGTACAAGACACTGTCGACCTGACCGGCCTGCGCATCCCGGCCGAACTGCAGACTATTCCAGCGTTCGCCAGCCTTAACGGCAAAGGCTCGCACGTTCTGGCGAACCCAGCGCAAATCGGTGCGCTGTTGATGTTGGGGCAGACGCCGAACGTCCAGGCGGATCTGGCAATCAACGACCCGCAACTGCTCAAAGCCGTCAATGAATCGCTGGACGCGCTGCAGAGCCAGATTCAAGGCCTCGATGCCACAGCCGCCAGCGCCTTCGCGCAATGGCGTGAGCGGCATATCAATGCAGGTCTGGCCGCCACCGGCACTGACAACGTGCGCCTGGCATTGCTGGGCACCCGCCCGGTGCTGATGATCGCGCCGCAAGCAACCGGCAAGGCTCTGGCGCTGTTCAGCACTGCCTGGAACGCACTGGCACGCAGCCGCCAATTGACGGTCAGCGAAGCACAAATGCCATTGAGCGCCGACGGTCGTGTGGCCTTGTCGCGCCTGGGCGGAAACCCCGACGCCATTGAAGTGCTGGCCAAATCCGATTGGAGCACCTCGTTCCCTCTGGGTAGCGTGGCCTACGACGGTCGCCTGCCGGTGAAGGCGGTGGTCGATGTGTCTGCCGCCCCCGGTGCCTCTGACACCGCGCCGGTGGCCTCGCTGTTTCTCAACGATTACCTGATTGGCGCGCAACAGCTCGTGGCCAACGGTGAACAGCAACGCATCGAAGCACGTATCCCGCGTTACGCCCTGGGTTCGAAGAATGTGCTGCGCGTGTCGTTCCAGCGTCAGCCGGTCAGCGATCGTTGCCTGGAAACGCCACAGGCCTTCCCGGTCTCGGTGCTGCCGACCAGCCACATCGTGCTGGAAAAAACCGCGCTGGCTGATGACTTCTCCGGCATGGCCGCGCGCTTTGCCATGGACACGCAAATTCTCGTACCACAGGCCTACCTCGATCATCCGGCGAGCAGCTTGCCGCAGGTTATTTCGGTGGCTGACGCCGTCGGTGTTTCGCCGCTGCGGGCGCAACTGAACGTCAGCGCCGACCCAAAGGTTTCGGTCACGCCGGACAAAGCCTTTCTCGCCTTCGAGCTGCCGGTCAAGGACAGTAAGGAATCGGTGCAGGTCGATGATCAGGGTCGCTTGCGCATCAATCACAAGGATCAGATGTTGTTGGACATCCATCCCCTCAACCACCTGGCCTCGTTGCAAGTGGTGGATGCCGGCGGCCAGCATGGTCTGGTCTATCGCGCCCTGGGCAATGACGCGCCACGCTTCGCCAAACAGATTCTGCTGACCCGCGGCGACGTGGCCATCCTCGGTGACAACGGTGCACTGACCACCTTCGACACCCAGGATCCAAGTGGCAGCCAATTGATCGACAACGAAGAACCCAAGGGCCTCGACGCCTGGCGCAAGCCGTCGCTGTTGTGGCTGATTCCGGGTGGCATCCTGTTGGTCCTCATCCTGTTGCTGGCTGGCCGTAGCGCCCGTCGCAATCGCCAGTAACGGAAACTTTCGATGACGTCGCTTTATTGGCCCTACTGGCTGGCCCACTACTACAGCTTCCTGGAGATCTCGACCATCGTGGTCGCGGTGCTGATCCTGATCTCCAGCCTGGACGATCTGTTCATTGACTTGTGGTACTGGTCTCGCCGCCTGTTTCGCAAGTTCACCGTGGATCGCAAATACCGGCCGCTGACCGCCGAGCAATTGATGGCCCGGGATGAACAGCCGTTGGCGATCATGGTCCCAGCCTGGCTGGAATATGACGTCATCGCACCGATGATCGAGAACATGGTGTCGACTCTGGATTACCAGAACTATGTGGTCTTCGTCGGCACCTACATCAATGACCAACGCACCATCGATGAAGTGGAACGCATGCGTCGGCGCTACAAGCAGCTGCATCGCGTGGAAGTCCCGCATGCCGGGCCGACCTGCAAGGCCGACTGCTTGAACTGGGTGATCCAGGCGATCTTTCTGCACGAGAAAACCCACGGCATGACCTTCGCCGGCGTGGTGCTGCACGACAGCGAAGACGTACTGCACCCGATGGAGTTACGCCTGTTCAACTACTTGCTGCCGCGCAAGGACATGATCCAGTTACCCGTGGTTTCGCTGGAGCGCAACTGGTACGAATGGGTGGCCGGCACCTACATGGACGAATTCGCCGAATGGCATGGCAAGGATTTGGTGGTACGTGAAAGCATGACCGACACGGTGCCGTCTGCCGGAGTCGGCACCTGTTTCTCCCATCGTGCCTTGCGCGTACTGGCCGGGGAAACCCAGAACCAGCCGTTTAACACTGACAGCCTCACCGAGGACTACGACGTTGGCGCACGCCTGGCCAAGGTCGGCATGAACGCAATCTTCGTGCGCTTCCCGGTGCAGTTTCGCGTGTTACGTAAATCATGGTTTCGCAAACCTTACGAATCGACCCTGAAGATGCCGTTGTGCGTGCGGGAATTCTTTCCCGATACCTTCCGTACCGCGTTCCGCCAGAAAGCCCGCTGGACGCTGGGCATTGGCCTGCAAGGTTGGGAGCAAATGGGCTGGAACGGCTCGCTGGCCAACCGTTATCTGCTGTTTCGTGATCGCAAGGGCGTGGTGACGGCATTCGTCAGCATCATCGCCTACGTGATTCTGGTGCAGCTGCTGGGCCTGATCATCCTGCGCCAGAGTGGCCTGTGGGACGTGAGTTTCCCGACACCCTTTGAAACCAATGGCTTTATCCAATACCTGCTACTGGCCAACGGTATCGCGCTGGCCTGGCGGATCGCGCACCGCTGCTATTTCACCACCGTACTGTACGGCTGGCAGCATGGTTTGCTGTCCATCCCGCGCATGGTGGTGGGCAACTTCGTCAACTTCATGGCCGCATCACGCGCCTGGCGCATGTTCCTGGTCGGCAAGGCGCTGAACCGCAAACTGGTGTGGGACAAGACCATGCACGACTTCCCGTCCACCGACCTGGTGGCTGCCGCACCGCGCAAGCTGGGCAGCGTGTTGCTGTCCTGGCAGGCGATCAACGATGCTGACCTGCAAAGCGCCCTCGCCGAACAGAAAACCCGGCACATGCCCTTGGGGCGGATTTTGCTCAGCAACGGCTGGCTGGACGATGAGACGCTGGCTGAAGCCATCGCCTTCCAGAACGATCTGCCGCGGGTGTTCAATGTGGCCGCCAAGGCACGGGACTCGATCCTGACGCTGGACGATGAGTTCGCCCTGCGCTGGCGCGTGGTGCCGCTTGGCTTGAATGCCGACGGCCGCGCGCAAATCGCCGTCGCCAGCCCTCTTCCGGCCGAAGGTCTGCAACAGGTCAGCGATGAACTGGGCAGCGAACCGGTGCAGCTGATTGCCCGTGAAAGCGAAATCGTCGCGCAATTGCGTCAACTGAACGTGCGTGAAGGCCAATCCGTGCCGGATGCCCGTGCGCCGCTGCTGGGCGACCTGTTGATCGAAATGGGGCTGCTGGATCGCGACGTGTTCAGCCGCTCCATGTTGCAGTACCGCCCGCAGCATCACGGACGCATTGGCGACTATCTGGTCGACAGCGGCGTGCTGCCCCGCTCCACCATCGAAAAGGCCGTGGCGCGTCAGCACAGCCACTACCCTGCGGAGCTTCCGGCATGAACCGCCCCTTCCTGACCCTCATGGCCACGGGGCTAAGCCTGTTACCTGGGCTTGTTCATGCCGAGACGCTGCCCCTGCCGTTGACCGGCCCGGCCTTTGAAACTGCCAACGAGGCGTACAGCGCGTACGAGCGTAAAGATTACGACCTGGCCATCGCCAAGGCCCGCGAAGCGTTGCGTCAGCGGGCTGATATCACTCGCTTGAACACCTTGATTGCACTGGCACAACGCGACAAGGAACAGCGAGACCATCCCAAGCGCTACCCGCAATCACGTCAGGCCCCAGGCTTCGGCGCCGCGGCCCAGGCGTTCAAGGCCTATGATCGCGATGACTTCGGCGTGGCTGCCCAAGCGGCACGCAAAGCCATCGCCCAAGCGCCCAAACGCATGGATTATCGACTGCTGCTGATCGAGTCGTTGCAACGCCAACAACATCTACAGGAAGCGGATCAAGCCACCACCCAGGCCCTCGCGGTGTTCCCGGACGACGATACGTTATTGATGCGTCGCGAAGCGATTCGTCGTCAACTGGCGGCGCCGCTGGCGGTTCAGGGCTATCGCGCCCTGGACCAAGGCAATGCGACCCTCGCCATTGACCAAGCCCGAAAAGCCGTCGCCCTGTCCCCGGAAATCGGCGCCAATCAGCAATTGCTGATCAGTGCCCTGCTCGCTGCCAGGGATTACCGTGGGGCCGAACAGGCCGCGTCAGGCGCTTTGGCACAAGACGATGGGGAAATCGCTCCGTGGATTCTGCGCAGCTACGCCCTTGATCGTCAGGGCAAAACTCAGGCCGCCCAGGCTGACCTGAATCACGCCCTGGCCATCGATGGCCTGCTGGAAGCGGAAATTCGTGACATTCGTTTCTTCGCGGCGGACGCCGCACTGGCCCATGGCGAGCCTCAGCAGGCGCTCGATCATCTGCAGCCACTGGTCGACGATGAAGGCGGCGAAGTGGCCCGCCGACGTACCGCTGCCCGAATGGCGCTGCGGCAGAAAAACAATGGCGCGAACGTGATTGCCCACTTCCCTGCTCCGGCTTTGAACTGTCAGGAAACGGCTTTCGGCCTGGTCTGTGATATCTGGCCGGGCAACCAACGTGATGGCGGAACCGACATGGCCGGCCAAGCCTACGCGGCCCTGGCCCGCAAAGACCCTGCGACGGCGGTTGCCCTGACGAACGAAGCCATTGCCCGTGCGCCACAGAATCCGGCGTACCGCCGACTGCTGGTCAGCGCCCTGAGTGATCAGAAACGTGTGCCCGAAGCCATCGCGGCAGCCAGCGAAGGTCTGAAGCTCACGGGCGATGACGCTCGTCTGCTCGCCCAGCGCGGCCGTCTGCGTCAACAATCGGGTGACGATGCCGGGGCGCGCAAGGACTTTACCCAGGCACTGGCGCTGGCCAGTCTTCCCGCTTACGAAGAAGCCAGTCTGTATGCCGCCATCGGCCAGCGCCGAACTGCGCGCGAACGCCTGCAACAAGCGCGGGACACGGGCGAGCTGGAATCGATGAGCGATCTGCAGATCGCTTATTTGTCGGTCCAGGCCGGCGACGATGACGGTGCCCACACTTCGTTCCGCAAGGCCGATGCCGACTCCCGACTCACGCCGACAGCAACACAGGATGCGGCGTACAACGCCATGCGGGTCAATGACGACGAGCAAGCCGTCACCTACTTCAAGCGAGTCATCGACGTGAAAAATGCCGGTGAACTCGATATGTCCCCGCAGCAGCTGTTCGACACCCGTCGCGCGGTGGCCGATGTGTCGCGCACCTGGGGATTGACCAGCACTACCAGCTATCGCGGCAACAGTTCGAGCAGTGGCCTGAGCTCAGCGCCGAGTAGCGGCAGCAACAGCAATGACAGCCTGCAAAACAGCACCGAGCTTTCCTGGCGTCCCTTGGGCTATCGCAACGCACGTTTTGTCGAACTCTACGGACGCATCACCGACACGCTGCGGAGCAAGAACGGCGATTCGGATACCGGTTTCGATGCGCTGCAAGGCGCCGTGGGTGTCCGGGTCAAACCCTTCACATCGCTGAACGTGATGGCCGCCGTCGAGCGTACATTCCCCTTGGGATCGTCGGACGTCGACGGTGACTGGCTGGTGCGTCTGGGCTACGGCTCAAGCATCGGGACCGATCTGCGAGTGGATGCCTCCAGCTGGTGGACCTCGCAGTTGTTCGCTGAAGCCGGTCATTACGTCAACGACTCGCGCGACTACTTCAACAGCGAATGGCAGGTGGGTCGCAGTTACGCCATCGGCGGCACAGGCTCGCGCTGGGTGAGTTTCCCCCATGTCGTGGCCGCGTTCGACTACGACTCCAAGATGAACAGCAAGACGGACACCGACGGCAGCACGGACTCATCATCTGGCAAGGCCGGTGGCGTTGGTATCGGTAACAACGTCCGGTACTGGTTCCGTGAAGATGCGTACAACGCCCCCCGCTCGTATGTGGACTTTTCTCTGCAGTACCGCGTGAAGGTGCTGGGCGATGACCGCGCTCAAGGCGTGTTCGCTCGCCTGACCTATTCCTATTGAGGACTTGCATGAACGTTCGAATGTGTTTGTGGCTAGGTCTTGGCCTGCTCTCGACAGGCGCACAAGCTGCCTCGGAAATCGCCCAGCTGTACGCGCCCAAATTGCCCGAAGGCTCGGCGTATGTGCGGGTGGTCAATCCCGGCGATACCGCCATGCAGGTTCGTATTGAGCAAGGCGCGACCTTTGCCCTTTCCGCCCAGAGCACGGTGGCCAGTCCCTTCCAGGTCGTGGACTCGCGGCAGCCGCTCAAGCTGACCATCAATGGTCGCGAGATAACAGGCCTGAGCGCACCGAAAAGTGCGTGGGTCACGCTGATTCTCGACAGCGATCCGGCACGGGCGCCACGCCTGGTCATCGACCCGCCGCTGCGCGGTAAAGACCTGCGCGCCGAGCTCAGCGTTTATAACCTGAGCAGCGGTTGCGAAAAGGCTGAAGTCAAACTGGCCAATGGCGCCCCGGTATTCACCCAGCTGCCGTTCAACGGACAAGCCCAGCGCACGATCAACCCGGTGCAGGCGACGTTGGTTGCCAGCTGCAATGACAACGCCAGCCCGCCGTTGAAGCTGGCGCCCTTCAAGGCCGGCGATCGTTATAGCCTGTTCCTGATCGGCTCCCGCCAGGCCCCTCGCCTGATTGGCCTTGTCGACCAGACCGCCCCATGAACCTTCAATCCAAACCCGATCGTTTTACCCGTCGGTTGTCGATGTCCGCCATGATCGCTGGCCTGCTGTCGAGCCTGTCAGGCACCGGCGTTCAAGCGGCGTCGGCGGTGATCACCGGCAACGGCGGCTGGTTATTCCCGGCCTGGGAAAGCCTGAGCAAAGTCGACAACACCGGCACTGCACGCAGCATTGCACTGGTCAAAGAACTCCAGCAGCAACTTGAACGCGAACATATCGGGCTGGTAGTGCTGGTGGTGCCGATGAAAGCGCCGTTTTATGCCCAGCAGCTGCCCGCCGATCAACCCTTGAGCGTCGCCGTGATGCAGCGTTATGACCACCTGCAAAACGACTTGGCCCAAGCAGGTCTGACCACGCTGAACATCAAGCCAATCCTGCATCGGACCGAGCAAGGCAAACAGACCGCGTTTTACCGCGCCGACTACCACTGGACAGCCTGGAGCGCCGAAAACACCGCCGACTCCACGGCGCAACTGATTGCCGAGCGCTACAGTCTGCGAGGTGACCCCGGTGGTGGCGCGGTGCTGGGCCAATGGTTCGACAGACGCGCGTTCGGCGACCTGGCCAGTAATTTTCTGCCAGCGATCAAGCGCAAGGCGATTGGTCGCGACATCTACACCGTTCGTCATCAGGCCGAAAACGACTTGCTGATCGACGATGCTCCGGCACCGGTCCAAGTGATCGGCAACAGCTTTGTCCAGCCTTACCTGGGTTTTACGCAGAAGCTTTCAAATACCCTGGACCGTCCCGTCGCACTGACCTGGAACCCCGGCGACGTCGGTCCGTGGGCTACGCTGCTGCAATACCTTGAGTCGGCGGATTTTGCCGAACACAAGCCGCAAGTGATCGTCTGGCAATTCAACGAGGGCCAGTTCCACCTTGGCCCTGATGCGGCAGCCAACTGGAACGCCAAAGGCGTCACCTCGCTGAGCCAATGGCATCAACGCATCAAAAAGGCACTGCCGTGAAAATCTTCGGCTACACCGCCAGTCGCACGACCGTTGCTGCTCTGTTGCTTGCCGTCACCGTCGGCGCAGGTACCGGCATGCTCTACGTGACGAAGACCAAGGCCCTGGACCCGGGGATTGTCGGCATCGTCTGGCAGCCGGATAACAAGACCGTCGGAATCAGCGGACACTGGGAAAAACTGGGCGCGCGTGAGCTGCTGGTGCAATGGACAGTCGTGGACGATCAGGCCTTCGTTCCCGGTACCGGCCTGCCCGCCGTACCGGTGCTGCCCGATTGGGCGCGCATCGCCAAGGCACCCTGGGCGCAGGATGTCATCCTTGGGCTGGCAGGTTATTTCAGCGAGAACCGCTCTCGGGACAACATCGAAGAACTGGCCACGGTCTCGGAGCGGATCGCCAAATTGCCTACGCCGTTACACGTGACCGGCTGGTATTTCCCGGCTGAAGTCGACCCCAGCTGGACCCGCGCCAAAGACCTGCCCGCCCTGCTGGCCAAGCTGCCGCGACCGTTGTGGATCAGCGTTTATGACGGTGCCAATATCGGCCCCGTCGCCACCGCCGAATGGCTCAAGCAATGGCTGCCGGATGACATCGGCGTGTTCTTCCAGGACGGTGTTGGCGTCTACGCCCGCACTGCACCGGTCGCGCGAACCTACGCCGACGCCCTGCGCCAGCGTCTGGGCAATGACCGTGTGCGGATCATCGTCGAAGCCTTCCGCCCCAACTTTGGTGGCGGCTTCCGCTCTGCGACCGCCGCCGAGCTCAAACCGCAATTGGCGGCCTATGACGGATATCCGCTCTACCTGTTCGACGGGCCGCACTACGTGACACCAGAATTGGTCGAGCAACTGGTGCAGTAAAGCGTGCGCAGCTGACGTGTTAACTTTCAGCGTGAGCGCTTTCAGCCAGCGCTCGCAGCCCTGAATGCTTCGCGTGGACGCCAATCAAGTGTGCAATCGCCTGCGCATCCATAGGCCGGCTCAAGAAATACCCTTGCACCTCATCGCACCGCGCATCCTGCAACGCCTGAAGTTGCTCGATCGTTTCCACCCCCTCTGCCGTGACTGTCAGCGACAGTGCCCTGCCCAGCCCGACGATGGCCTCGATGATCGACTGATCATCACCGCTGGCGGCCAGCCCGGAAATAAAGCTGCGATCGATCTTCAACCCATCGAAAGGAAATGAACGCAGGTAGCTCAATGACGAGTACCCAGTGCCGAAATCGTCCATTGCCAGGCGGACCCCCAAGGCCTTCAAGTCGTGCATGATCTGCAGCGCGCCCTTGGCGTCGTCCAGCATGACATTCTCGGTCAGTTCCAATTCCAGCCGGGCCGGATTCAAACCGGTCTGCGTTAACACCGCCTGAACCCTGGACACCAGTTGCCCGCGCTGAAACTCTGTCGGCGACAGGTTCACCGATACAAAGAGTTCTTCAGGCCAGGTCGACGCGGTCCTGCAAGCGGTGTGCAGCACCCAGTTGCTCAGCGGCAGAATCAACCCGGTTTCTTCCGCTATGGGAATGAAAACGTCGGGCGCCAACAGCCCTCTCACCGGGTGCTCCCAGCGTACCAGCGCTTCGGCACCGGCCATGACCCTGCCTGCAATCTGATAGCGCGGCTGAAAGTGCAGACGCAATTCATCATGTTTGATCGCATGACGCAGATCGCTTTCCAACTGACGACGATCGAGGATTCGAGCATTCATGTCGCCCGCGTAAAAACGCCAGGTATTGCGTCCTGCATCCTTGGCTTCATACAACGCGATGTCGGCATAGCGCAGTAACTCATCGGCCAGGGTGGCGTCGGCCGGTGCCATGGCAATGCCGATGCTGGCACTGATAAACACCTCATGCTCATTAATCTGCAACGGCTGTTCGATGCAGTCGATCAGGCGCTGGCACAGGTGCTCGACCTCATCCTGAGAAACCATATTCGCCACCACCAGCACAAACTCATCGCCACCGATTCGCGCGACCAGGTCATCGGAGCGCAAGCACTGCCCCAACCTTTTGGAGACCTCGTTGAGCACTTGATCGCCTGCGGCATGCCCGAGCAAATCATTCACCGGTTTGAAGCGATCGAGGTCGACGCTGAGCATGACCAACGGATCACTCAGGGTCGGCGCAGCCTTGAGTTTGCCATCGAGGAATTCCTGCATACGGGCGCGATTCGCCAGGCCCGTCAGCGCATCGTGTTGCGACAGGTATTCGATCCGTCGGCGGGCCGCCACTTCTTCGGTGATATCGCTGGCCGTGCCGCGATAGCCCAGCCCCTCCATTTCCCGCACGGAAAGACGGAAAATCCTGGCTTGCCCGTCCCCTGACAGATAGCTGCATTGCAAGATGGCGTTGGCCCGTCGCGAGTGGTTTTTCAACCACTGGGAAAGCGGGCCCTGATCAGACACCAGCAAGTCATCGATAGGACGACCAAGACACTCGGCCCTGCGCAGTCCCGTCACGGTTTCGAAGCGCTCTGATAGGTAGGTGAAGCGCAACCCGGTATCGATTTCCCAAATCCAGTCGGAGGACGCTTCGGCGACATCACGAAACCGCGCCTCACTGGCCGCCAATGCCGTGCGACTGACCTGCAAGGAGGTGTAACTGGCATCCATCACTTGCGCAGCCGCCGTGGTACGCCGCTGAAAAAGCCAGGTCATCAGTCCGATAATCAGCCCCGCTATACCGACCAGCGGCAACACCACGGTCATCAACCGATGCCCCGGCTGCGCCGGTGTCCACTGCAGGGTGCCCGCCGTACCGGTTTCCCCCAGACGCAAAAACGATGTACCGAGCGCTGCACTATCACCTGAGGCCACGCGCAATTGAGCAATCCCGAAATCACTGGCCATGCTACCCAATCGGGCAGCATCGAGCCTGGAGACGAACAACAGTATTGAGGCTGGCCTGTCATCCGTTTCGACCTGGGGGTTGGTGCCAGGCGTCAGGGGCGCGGCAGCGACCAACACCGGGGTGCCGTCGACATCGAGAAACGCCTTGATGGGTGTTTCGCTTTCGACATCGATGCGTGCACGTTCGATGAGCGCGGTGATGGGTTGTTTCAACCAGTCTTCAGCGGTGACCGATTCCAGCTGCCCATTGATGACCGAGTACACCGTACGATCGGTCGGATCGATCACAAACACGCCCTCAAACCCGAAATCCTCAAACAGCGACGAACCGGCATTCTGGCGGACAAATGCCCAGTCGGTATCCACCTTCCTGTGCAGGTGCTCATAGGCATCGCCCCAGAATGCGTAATCCTTGATCGTCAAAAGAACCGACTTCTCCAGGGCCTGCACGGCCTTTTCCGTATAAAAGCGACTGCGGCGCTCGGCGTCCTGGTTTTGCTCGAAGGCGATGTAAACAATCAAGGTGCTGGCCAACAGGAAGATCGACAACAACAGACAAGAGAAGCCCGTCAAAGACATGCGTGTCAGGGAAAGATTGGAGGTTTGCATCGGCGGCAGAGGGTCGAGAGGCTTGTTTTTCATAGGGCTTCCAGGCGGTACAACGGCTACGGGCTAGCACAGGAGACGACGCAGACGTTAAAACACATGCGTTGAAAATGCTCCCTGAGTCGAAGTGATTCCTCGCATTCAGCCCCGGACTCTTGGCAGGATCAGTCCTTAATGTACTTGTTGAACTTATCGGCGCGAATGTCGATGCCTTGACCCGCTATCGCCTTCAACCGCTCAACGGTCGAGTCTTGCGAGACAAGCCAATTCTGAAGGTTCAGTTCAATTTTTCTTTTTGCGGCAGCTGGGCTTTCGAGCGCGACGCCGGCCTGATGGAAAAAGGCTTCTCGATCTCGACGTCGATAACCGCGGAACCCGTAAGAGTGGGCTTGTTCGCTTACTGAGCGGGCGTCAACAGAACGTTATTGTGTCGAAACACCTCACAACCGCTGATCAGTTAGTGCGGTTTTTTGACACCTCCCCGATATGTGGTCACAACTTTTGCGCTTCGTTGGGCCCTAACACCGTGGCTGTCGATGGAATATTGGCATCTTCCGAGGTTTTAGCCTGATACGGAGATAAGCTCATGATTTTCAATGTTCAAAATTTTGGCGCCAAAGGAGATGGCATCACAGACGACACCGCGGCAATACAAAGTGCGATTGATGCAGCGGCCGCCGCAGGTGGGGGGCAGGTGTATGTGCCGACCGGAACTTACATCGTTTCGGGAGGCGAGGAACCCTCCGACGGTTGCCTGATGCTCAAGAGCAACGTCTCCCTGTACGGCGACGGCATGGGCAAAACCACCGTCAAGGTGGCTGACGGCTCCGACACCAAGATCACGGGTGTCATCCGCTCGGCCTATGGCGAGGAAACCCACGACTTTGGCGTCAGCAACCTCACCATCGACGGCAACCGTGACCACACCACCGGCAAGATCGACGGTTGGTTCAATGGCTTCATCCCCGGCCAGGAAGGCTACGACTCCAACGTCACCCTCGACAGCGTCGAGATCAAGGATTGCTCCGGGTACGGTTTCGACCCCCACGAGCAGACCGTCAACATGGTCATCAAGAACAGCGTGTCCCACGGCAATGGCCTGGACGGCTTCGTTGCTGACTTCCTCAGCGACAGCACCTTCGAAAACAACGTCGCCTACGACAATGACCGCCACGGTTTCAACGTCGTCACCAGTACCCACGACTTCACCCTCACCAACAACGTTGCCTACAACAATGGCGGCAACGGCATCGTGGTGCAGCGCGGCAGCGAGAACATCCCCTCCCCCAGCAACATCACCATCACCGGTGGCGAGGTGTACGGCAACGGCGCCGAAGGTGTGCTGATCAAGCTGTCCAGCGAGGTGACCGTCAGCGACGTCGACATTCACGACAACGCCAGCGCCGGGATCCGCATCTACGGCAGCAACCACGTCGAGATCATCGACAACACGCTCAACAACAATTCCCTGGGCAACCCCGTACCGGAAATCATCATCCAGTCCTACGACGACACCCTGGGCGTGTCCGGCAAGTACTTCAACGGCAGCGACAACACGATCCAGGGCAACATCATCAGCGGCAGCAACCTGTCGACCTACGGTGTTGCGGAGCGCAATGAAGACGGCACCGACCGCAACGCCATTATTGGCAACACCATCAGCCACACCAGCAAGGGCGCGACGCTGGTCTATGGCGACGGCAGCTACGCCAGTGCCACGGCGCCGATGACCACCGTGCAAGGTACGGCTGGCAACGACACCCTGCTGGGCAGTGCCGCCAGCGAGATTTTCTACGGCGCAGCCGGCAACGACACCATCAATGGCGGGGCCGGTGGCGACATTCTGGTGGGCGGTGCAGGCACCGACAAACTCACCGGCGGTACCGGCGCCGATACGTTCCGTTTCGTCGCTCAGTCCGACAGTTACCGCAACGCAACCGCAAGCTTCGATGACACCATTACCGACTTCGACGTCACCCAGGACAAGATCGACCTCGCCGGCCTCGGTTTCACGGGTTTGGGCAATGGTCGTGGCGGCACCCTGCAGGTCAGCTACAGCGCCAGCAACGACCGCACCTACATCAAGGACTACGATGCCGACGCCAGCGGCAATCGCTTCGAGTTGATTCTATCGGGCAACCTCGCCAGCACCCTGACCGCCAGCAATTTCATCTTCAATCACGTGGTCACCGGTACCAGCGGCAGCGACTCGTTGCTGGGCAGCGATTCCGCCGACACCCTGCTTGGCCTGGCGGGTAACGACAGCCTCGGTGGCGGAGCGGGCGACGACAAGCTCGACGGCGGTGCCGGCATGGACACCCTCACCGGCGGCACCGGAGCGGACATCTTTGTGTTCTCCAATCGCCTGGACAGCTACCGCAACTACAACACCGGCGGTGCCAACCTTAGCGACGTGATCACCGATTTCGATATCAGCGCCGACAAGATCGACCTCTCGGCCATTGGTTTTACCGGCCTGGGGGATGGCAAGAACAACACCGTGTACCTGGTGCTCAACAGTGCCGGCACCAAGACTTACATCAAATCCCTGACCGCCGACGCCGATGGCAACCGCTTTGAAGTGACGCTGAACGGCAACTACGTCGACAAGCTGACCAGCGCCAATTTCGTCTTCGCCACGTCGTCACCGGTCAACCATGCGCCGGTGGTGGCAACGGCGTTGCTGGATCAGAACGCAACCGAAAACACCCCGTTCAGCTACGTGGTGCCGGCCACCAGCTTCACCGATCCGGATAACGACAGCCTCAGCTACATCGCCAAACTGGCGAATGGCAGCGCCCTGCCCAGCTGGCTGACATTCGATGCAGCGACTCGTACGTTCAGCGGCACACCCAGCGATACCGCATCGGGCACTTACTCCATACAAGTCACCGCGACTGATGGCAGCAACGCCACCGTCAGCGACAGCTTTACCCTCGCAGTGCAGGACGTGCCCGCCTCACCCACTGTGATCAATGGCACGCCGAACAACGACACGCTGACCGGCACCGCTGCCAACGAACAACTCTTCGGTGGCGCCGGTAACGACACGCTGAATGGCGGCGCGGGCAACGACATCCTGGTCGGTGGCGCCGGGGTGGACAAACTCACCGGTGGCGCGGGTGCCGATGTGTTCCGCTACACCTCGACACTCGACAGCTACCGCACCAGTTCCACCAGCGTCAGTGACCAGATCCTCGATTTCGACGTGGCCGCCGACAAGATCGATGTCTCGGCGCTCGGCTACACGGCCCTGGGCAATGGCCTGAACGGCACGCTGCAAGTGACCTACAGTGCTTCGAGCAACCGCACCTACCTCAAGGATCTCACCGTCGACGCGAACGGCAACCGCTTCGAATTGTCGATGGCGGGCAACCTGGTGAGCAGCCTGACGGCGAGTCATTTTGTTTTCGCCGGCCAGAACGCACCCAGCAATGTAGCGCCGGTGGTGGCCATTCCCCTCCTCGACCAGAACGCCACCGAAAACACGCCGTTCAATTACACCGTCACCCATGACAGCTTCACCGACGCCGACCAGGATGCGTTGACCTACACCGCGACCCTCGCTGACGGTAGCGCCCTGCCCGCGTGGCTGAGTTTCAACGCGGCCAGCCTGACGTTCACCGGTACGCCGATCAGCACGGCGTCGGGCAATTACAACGTACTGGTCAAGGCCACCGATCCTTCAGGAGCGTCGGTCAGTGACAGCTTCGCCCTGGCGGTGGCCGATGCGCCCGCCAATACCATCGCCGGCACCAACAATGCCGAAGCCCTCAACGGCACGGCGGGCGCGGACCTGATCCTCGGCCTCGGTGGCAATGACACAATCAAGGCCGGCACCGGCGCGGACATCGTCGACGGTGGCGCCGGACGCGACTCGCTGTACGGCGGCGACGGGGCCGACACCTTCCGCTACACCAACGTGCTCGACAGCTACCGCGACTACGACACCGGTGGCGTCACGGCCACCGACACGATTTATGACTTCACCGCGGGCGTCGACAAGATTGATGTGTCAGGCCTGGGGTTTCTCGGCCTCGGCGATGGCAGCAATGGCACGTTGTACATGACCCTCAACGCGGCCGGCGACAAGACCTACATCAAATCCGCCGAGTCCGACGCCGATGGCAATCGCTTCGAAATCGCCCTCAATGGCAACTACCTCAACACGCTGACCGCCAGTGATTTCGTGTTCGGCGAGCGCGCCCAGCAGGACATCCTCTACCTGCCCACACTCGGCCAATCCAATGCGCGCCTGCTGCGCATGACGGAGGACGACAATCAGTCCGGCACCTCGATGCTGGTCGAAGACCTGGACCGCTACACCCCCTATGACGTGCGCAGCCAGTTCACCGACGCCGATGGCAACGGCATCGACATCGCGGTGGGCGGCAGCACGGTCAACGGCCTGTCGACCATGAGCGCCGAGGAACTCAAGTTGTGCTGGTGGTTGACCGACACCAATCAGCCCGGGGCTGCGCTGTTGCGTGCCGTCGCGTTGCTGGGGGACCAGCGTACCGAACTGCAATCGATCGATAACGTCACCATGGGCATCATTTGGGGCCAGGGCGAGGAAGCCGCCCAGGAGATCGGCCGTGCCACGGACAAAACAGCGGCGGCCGCTGCCTACAAGGACGCGACCCTGAAGGTGTTTGATTACCTGCATACCCAGTTCGGCAGCTTCAGCGTGTACATGATGGAAACCGGTCACTACCAGGAGGATGCGGCGCGCGCCCGTGGTTATTCGCCAGAGAAGATTGCCTCCATCGTCGAGGGCGTTGGCTATGTCCGCGCCGTCCAGGAATCAATCGCCGCCGAGCGTGCTGACGTCAAGCTGGCGGTGGACTACACCGACCTGCCCTTGCGCTACGAAGTCGATCCGCTGGTGTATCCCGACGACGTCTGGCACCTGCACGAGGAATCGGCGGAAATCGTCGGCCAGCGCCTGGCCGACTACATCGCCGATGACCTTGGCTTTCAAGGCAACCCCAGCGACAACAACAGCGCGCAGGCGATTTTCGACAACGCTCAAAACCAGGGCGGGATGATTTCCGGCACCGACCAGGCAGATACCCTGGTGGGCAGCTCGGGCAACGACACACTGGATGGCGACCTGGGCGCCGACTCCATGACCGGTGGCGATGGCAATGACATCTATGTGGTCGATAACGCGTCCGACAGCGTGGTGGAAACCAACACCTCGCCCTCGCAGATCGATACGGTGCAGGCCTCGGTCAGCTGGACCCTGGGCGCCAACCTCGAGAATCTGGTGCTGACCGGCGTGTCGGACATCGACGGCACCGGTAATGAGCTGCGCAACTTCATCACCGGCAATGCCGCCGCCAACGTGCTCAATGGTGCCGCAGGGGCCGACAGCATGAGTGGTGGCGATGGCAACGACACCTACTATGTCGACAACGCCGATGACACCGTGATCGAGACCAACAGCAATGCGGTGCCTGGAGGGATCGACAGCGTGCACAGCAGACTGGCGGCCTATACCCTCGGCAACAACGTCGAGCGTCTTTATATCGATAGCACTGGCGCCGCCAATGGCACGGGCAACGCGCTGGACAACACGCTGTTCGCCGGAGCCGGCAACAACGTGCTGGACGGGCGCGATGGCAATGACACGGTGTCTTTTGAACGCGCCCTGTCCGGCGTTACCGTAAACCTCTCGACGTCAGCGCAACAAAACACCGTGGGCTCCGGGCTCGACACCTTGAAATTCGTCGAAAACCTGACGGGAAGCGCCTACGCCGACAGTCTGTCGGGCAACAGCGCGGCGAACGTTCTGAGCGGTGGTGCGGGCAACGACACGCTGGTGGGCGGTTCGGGCGATGACCGGTTGATCGGCGGCGCAGGCACCGACACGCTCACCGGTGGCACTGGCGCGGATACCTACGCGTTTGGTGCGCTGTCGGACATGGGCGTCGGGGCTTTGCGTGACGTGATCAGCGGTTTCAAGACCACCGAGGGTGATCATCTGGACCTTACCGGCCTGGACGCCAACCCGCTGACCGCCAACATGGACGCCTTCACCTTCATCGGCAGCAACGCCTTTGACCCCGCCAACGCCACCGGCCAACTGCGCTTTGCCGATGGCATTCTCTACGGCAGTGTCAACGCCGACGCCACCCCCGAGTTCGAAGTCCAGATGGTGGGCGTCAAAGAGCTGCACGCCAGCGACTTTACAGCCTGACGTCTTATGGGCGCGAGCTTGCTCGCTCCCATAAGGGATTTGCAGTGCCCGAAAAACCAAAGACCACCACAGACCCTAATGTCAGTCAGTTAAGCCGCACCCCGATCCTTGTAGCAGCTGGCGAAGCCTACGTTCGGCTGCGAAGCAGTCGTAAATCCTGAACCCACGGTTTAACTGACACACCGCGGTGACTGGTTTTACGATTGCTTCGCAGCCGAACGCAGGCTTCGCCAGCTGCTACAAGGATCGCGTTGCGGCTTAACTGATTGGCATTAACCACAGACCCAATCACAAACGACCGTGTGCCGATTACACGGTCGGGTCATTGAG